>NZ_JAQQDB010000026.1:0-100380 GCF_046030135.1 Caballeronia jiangsuensis | reverse complement strand
AGAGCGGCCACAAGCTGTGCGTTGCACTGACCCCAACCGCGCGTAGAAGCTCCTTGCCAGACGTGCAGATTGGCCTCGAGCCAAACGCGTTGCAGAAACCCAAGGAGCGGTGCGGCGCGGCGAGCTGTGGTGGTGAGCGAGGAGCCGCCTTCAGCGCGTATCGACCGTTCAAGCGTTCGAACAGATAGCGAGGCGTCGAGCTTGACGTTCAGCCCTGCGGGCGTTTGCTGGATCGCACTGAGGGCGTCGGGCGTTCTTCCATCTTGATGGGCGCCGCGGCATAGAACGGACATGAGATCTCGTTGTGGTTTGGCCCGTCGTCAGGCCATCTTGCGAGATGAAAAAGCGCGCCGTAGCGTCGCACAACGAGGCGCAAGAGTCTGCCCGCGACGCGCTCCTGGCAGCGGCATACAGCGTAGCCCGGTGACTTCTTTGCGCGTTCGAGCTGGCGTGCGTACCGCGCCGGGTTGTCTTGAACGTCTTCGAGTGCGACGGTGAGTCCGTCAAATGACACTTGCACGATGTCTTGAGGCCTCGCTCAGTGTCAGGTCGACCTGATGCGCAGGAACCTTGTGTATGTGTGCCCGAGTCCCAAGGAGATTGGCCACTTTGCGTACGCTCAGACAGAACTGCTCGGCGTGCGCGCCGCTAGGAAAGCGAACGCCGATTGTCTTTACAGCGCCGGGCGCTGCTTCATCACGCGAGAAGACGGAGCCGGTACCGACCAGCGCGTCGATCCAGCTGTCGGGGAAGCCCGGAGACGGTACAGAGTCAGCACGCGCGCCGGCGGGGTCCTTCGTGAAGTCCTCGAAGCTAACAACGATCAGATTCATCTTGTATCGGTAAAGCGAGGTTGGATGGCACGGCGCTAGGCGGCAACGGTGTCGGCTTCGCGCGTCACTCGGCCGCGAGCCACGTGCGCGTCGTAGAGCGCAACGGCTCCCATAATGGCGACAATCGCACTGAGGCCACATGCCGCCAGCAAAGCGGCCAAGCGTTTTTCGTTGGCAGCGAGTTCCGCAGCGCGCAGTCTCTCTGCTGAGTCCAGATCACGTCGCTGCGCTGCTAGGGCTGCAGCAAGCGCCGTCTCGTCCCTGAAGCCGTATTTCTTCAGCAGCAACGGACGGCCAGCGGCCGGGACGTGTTCCATCGCGTCGGACAAGCCCTGAAGTCGTGCGGCGATGCAGGTATCAACAACGACCTGGACGGCTGAACGTTCGATCGTGAATTGGCGCGCGACAACGCTGACCGCTCCGGTCATGCCGACGGCTGAGGCACTAAGGAACGCGATGGTCGCAATGTGACTTACTCTCATGGACGTGCCCGAAGGGATTGCACGCACGCGCGTGCACCCTCGAAATTCTGATCTCAGCAGGCCAGCGGCGGACCGGCGAAAGGGACCGAAATCGTTGTTCCTTTTGAGGAAGATGCGCGCGCTTGCGCGTTTTCCCGCAACCGTAGATGTATCGCAAACATCGGGCGGCGGCTGAGGTTACCCCAAGGTTAGCCACAGAAACTGTGGATAAGGTGTCCAGGCCTGAGCACGAAAGGCACCATGAAAAGATCGCCTTTCGTGTCAGCGGCGGAACCTCGTGCATGTACTGTTGCACTATCACCCGCGCTTCTAGCGCATCGACGATGCGGCGCTTAGCAAGCTCACCGCGCAATCAATCTCCTTTTCAACCCGCAGGGGTATGTCCCCTTCGCGGGCGTGCGCCTGCTCATTCCATGGAGCAATCGCATGTACAAGCAATTAATCGAGCAATTCAAGACGGCACAAACCGCGGCAGCAGCAGCCTATGGCGCTGTCGTCCAAGCGGAGCGCGACGCCTTCGCCGGCGGGCTGACCGAGTATTCGGCGATGGAAGTGCGCAGCGAATACAAGGTCGAGCGCGAGCTCAACACGTTCTGTCGTAGGGTGCTGTCCCGGCTTGTGATGGAGGCAAGCCGCAAGTTCGCGCCCGCCGGCGGCAGAATCGAGATTGACCAGAGTCGCGAACTCGACCGATGCGGCCTCGATATCGAAGAGGATCTGAGGAAAAACAAGATCCCTGACTTGGACGGCTTCTGGCAACACCTCGAGCGGACGTTCGGCGGTGAAGCTGGCGAGCGCGTTGCGTTTGAGCAGGCAGCCAAGGCCATCATCGACGGCTTCTGGCTGAAGCCCGATACCGAGATCAAGCGCACCAGCAGCGCGGTGATTCTCGAAAAGCGCGTCACCTCCCAGTCGTGCTTCCATTCGAAGGGGCAACGGGAGGTGTATTACTCCTCTCAGCAGGCGGTCGCCACAACCTTCGACGGCTTGGCGACCTTCGCGAAGAAGCATCAGTTCGGCGCGCTGGCGATGCAACTGCGCAACTTCAGCGTCCACCGATTGACGTTCTCCACTCGCGAGAAGCTGTCGTTCACGGGGCTGGAGATCGTGCTGTTCAACGACAAATGGCAGTTCAAGTTCGCTCACGACGTGGGCGACGGGTTGTCCCTTTTCATTAGTGAGTTCGGCGCGAAGTACCTCGCCTCGCGCGACCGGTACTAAAGCGTCCACCGTTCCATCCTTTCGACCCGCTTCTGCGGGTCTTTTTATTTCTAGAGGCAATTCATGCAGAGAGATCTCTTTTCGTTCGAGCCGGATTGGTATGAGCCGTTGCGCGCGATCAGAAGTCTGGGATCGCAGGCACCGTCGATCGCCCATCAGGGTGAACTGGCCGCAGTACGCCGTCAGCACCTCGGGCAGTTCTTCACGCCCGACGCCATTGCGGCGTTCATGTGGAGCTTCGTGAGCGGCTGGAAGGTCAATCGGCTTATCCGCATCCTGGATAACTCGGCCGGCTCCGGCCGGCTGCTTCAGTACGCAGACCCGGAACGCCATGCCGTGTACGGCGTCGACGTGCACACCGATGTCATCCAGCAGTGCCAGAAGGTGTTCGAGGACGCAGGGTTTGATTGCGAGTTCCGGCAAGCCGGCATGGAGGATATCCATCCGGCGCGCTTCGATATCGCACTGATCAATCCGCCGTTCTCGATCCATCTCGAGTCGCCACATCTGCAGACGCTCGAATGCACAACGTGGGGCCGGTACGGCGCACACACCAGCGCGCTGAGCCACGACTACGCCGTGCATCAGGCGCTTGAGGCGGCGAACATCGTCGTCGCGCTCCTGCCGATCACGACCGCCGAATCGATGATCGCGGGCGAGCAGGGCGACCGCTTGAAGCGCCGCGCGGCAGGCCTTTTCGAACTGCCGGCGGACGCGTTCAAGCTGGAAGGCGCGAACGTGCGCACGGCCGTCGTGGTGTTCGACCGTTATCGCGATCGTCCCTCAGACTTCGTTCGTGTGGCCGTCGAGGACCTGGCCAAGCCTGGCCCAGACCTCGGGCTGCACTTCGAGGAGCGATCCTTCGGGGAAGCTCGGCTGCGGCTGCAGAACCTCGATGACAGCGTGCCGTTCATCACGCGTGCTGTGACGGGCGACAAGTCGGTCAAGGTGTTGCACGATGGCCGGCGCATTCGCTTGTCCTTTGCGTGCGGCTTCAACGAAGCGATGGTGCTCAACGCGGTTCTCGTGAAGCGCATCTACTCGCGCGACGGCCACCGGCTCCCGCGTGGCTTTCGTTACTCCGGGCAAGGCTTGCTGGATATGGAGACGTATCTGGTGCAAGACGATCCCGTCGAGGCCTTCGGTCAGTTGCTCGATCGAATCCGCAGCGTCGGTGGCAACCCGCAACTCGCGCCCGGCCTCATGGAGCACTTCAACAGACGCATGCGACGCGGCGTGCGACAGGCGATACCGCTGCGGCACGTGGCGTGGACAACTGGCGCAGGATCGCGAGATCAGGTGTCGGGCATCGCGAAGGAAACCCACAAGGTCGACGCGACGCGCTGGGCCAGTCCGCTCATCAAGGCGGGCGACGAAGTCCAGTTTGATCGCGAAGCCGATGGGCGCTACCGATACGCGCTGCATGGCGTCCGGTATCACCTGTCGGTCGACGAGCTCAATGCGCGGTTCGCGGTCGAGAACGTCAGCGAGGGATGGGAGGTGGTGCACGAAGGTCTGTGCGCACGCTTTCCTGACCAAGCGGCGGCGCTGCGGTCGCGCGTCAAGGCGCTGGGCGTCGATCAGTGGCTCGATTGGGAGTTTCAGGTCGATGATCTGGTCGAAACGCTACTGAAGCCGACCGGCTGTGTCGTCGCGTGGGAGCAGGGATGCGGCAAGTCTCGGCTCGCGTTGGCGCTGATCCTCGTCTCGGGTGTGAAGCACGGCCTCATCGTTGTGGAGTCCCGGCTTATCGAGGAGATGTTGAAGGAGGTTGCCCAGTTGCCGATCGCGACCGATCAGGTGAAGGTAATCGAGTCAGCGGCGGATCTCACCGACCTCCGGCAGATTAACCTCATCTCGTACGAGCGGCTGCGCATGCCGGTCGACAAAGCAGTCTCGACCCGCGTGACTTACGCGCATCGACTGCGGCGTCGCACCGGGCTGCTGGTGGCCGATGAAGGCGAGCGCCTAGCCAATCCGACGAGCGATCAAAGCCGCGCGTTTTGGCAGCTTTCGGCGCGGCGCCGGTTCGTTTTGACGGGAAGTCCCATACCGAACTATCCGAGAGATGCATTCGGTTTGATCGCGTTCTCAGGCGGTGATGGGACGGCGGCCCAGCCGTACGGTTATCGGGTGGGCTACCTCGAGCAGAACTGGATCAATTCGGTGGAGTACGCGATGCGCGGCGTCGATCGATTCAGGGATGACTTCGTGGTGCTGGAGTGGGTGACGTGGCAGTTCGCGGAGAGCCTGCAGGATGGGGCGAAACGCGAGGTGCCGAAGATCGGCAACCTGCATCTCTACCGGGCGATGCTCGCGCCGCACATCAAGCGGCGGCTGGTCGCAGAGCCTGAGGTCTCGCGCTACATCCAGATCGAACCACCGCAGTTCGAGGTGGAGACAGTCGACTGGGATCGCGGCCATCTGGCCGCGTACCTGCGCGCCGCTGACGAGTTCGCCGATTGGTATCGCTGATCACGCGATGATAAGAAGGCGTGCAACTTGGTGACGATCCTCGCTCGTATCCGCGCGGTTCACTTTGCCGCCAACTATCCGCAGTTCGGCATGGAGGGCGTGGAGTACGTCGGCGGGTTGACGAGCAAACAGCGCGCGATTGTGGCGCGCATGCGTGCGATCGCGGCTGAAGGCAAGCAGGCAATCGTCTTTGCCGAGAACCCCGGCGTGCTAGATCTTCTGGCGCGCGAGCTGGATGCGCATGGTGTGCAGACAGTTCCGTTTCATGGCGAGATCCCGATCAAGCGTCGCGTGGCCGATAAGGACAAGCGATTCTTGGGCGGACTGGCAACCGGACTGATGGCCACCAAGGCATCGGGCCGCGCGGGCTACAACCTCCCGAACGCCGACTACATCCTCTTCTACGACCGGTCGTGGACGTGGCGCATTGAGTATCAGGCGATGCGGCGAGCGCTGCGCTGGAACCGGAAGGGCGTGTTGAAGGTGGTCTATTTCCACCTACCGGGAAGCATCGACGAGTATCAGGACCAAATGGTCGCGCACAAACGTGATGCGACGCAGGCGGGGCTGGACTGGGCGACGCCGGAACTGGACGACGAGACCTTCCTTCATATGGACTCCCTGCTAGATCGTTTTGTCGATGACCTTGCATTGTTGTCGGCGGAAACGTCCGGTGACATGCGCAAACTTTTGAAGGAGGCAGCGTAAATGCCGAAGGTCTCGAACGTGTATGTGGTGGTCGGGGAGGGCGTCGTCACGGTTAAACGTGAAGGCTCCAATCGCGCGGTGCTGGCGAACGTCCTCGGCAAGGTACAAGTCGATGGCGTCGAGGTGCTGTGCCTTGACCGTCTCGTCCATGAAAGCCATGAGCAGCAATTCGGCGAGTGGACGTTGGCGGGCGCGGTCACGACTCTGCTGTCTCGATCGATGCCGCTTCCGACTGGCGCGGCGGCATAAGACACGGTGGCATCCTCGGATGCCACTCGTAACATCCTTTAATCAAAACCCGGCTCTCGAGCCGGGTTTTTTTCTTCTTCGTGGGATTTCGGGAAAGGGCTGTATGCGACCCATTGCCGACGGTCGCGTCGTAATAGATCCAAAGGCGGGTACCGGAGCGGTCCGGTCATTCAAGCCGTCGTCTCGAGCACAGTACTTCGGCCTAGGCGACGTTCAAAAACCAGGAGCGGTGCGTCAGCTAGGTTACTTTCCCGTCGTTCCACTTTCGCCAGTGCGACTTCGGATGTGTTTGGGTTCCTCTGCCAGCGGGTTGGCTAGTC
The DNA here is from genome assembly GCF_046030135.1 of Caballeronia jiangsuensis. Lineage (NCBI taxonomy): Bacteria > Pseudomonadati > Pseudomonadota > Betaproteobacteria > Burkholderiales > Burkholderiaceae > Caballeronia > Caballeronia jiangsuensis. Next base: position 94,092 of record NZ_JAQQDB010000026.1, on the reverse strand, counting down.
TCGACCTGCTGCGTCCGGCCGTGCGGAGTTGCAATGTTCGCGCCATATCCGGACCTGCGCATCGTGGTTTCGAAGAGTTAATGCGCGTGTTCATCAGCGTCACAAAGGCGGTGTGCCGCCTGCCTGAGGCGCTGCGCGCGCGTGTCTGGCGCGACGTTCCAGTGTGATGGAAGGCGCTGTGTCAGGATGGCTAACGCGCCACGGCCTTCCTAATTGCCTTCCGGCGCGCAGCGCCTAGACTTAAGCCAATGTGCGATTCGTTTTCCGTCACGGCCTCGTGAACCCCTGACGCGCCCCGCTAAGTCATCGAAGCACGGCACATCGTCAGCCGAGGCGCCAAGAGCAGTCCACGCCAAGGAGTGTAGAGATGCGCACTCGCTCGCGTTACGAGAAGTTCGGCATTCTGATTGTTCTGGGCGGGATATTCGGCCCCGCCGCGGCAAGAATCGAGGACTGTCTCGACGCCGGCAGAGACATGCGTTCGAGTAATTGGCAGGAGTTGCAGAATTGCGAGAACTCCATTGGACTTGCCCCGAAGCTTTGGGAAGTGAGGTGCGAGCCGGCGTTTGGTGCAAAGCTCGCCCAGATTTCAGCCGACGTCGATGAATGCGTCAGGCAGCAAAATTTACGGGACGACGAAAAGCAGAAACGGGACTCGGATCCTCGAATTGACGGGCTGTTTAAGCTCATCGACAAGACGACTGATCACATCTCCCCAGATCCAATTGTCGAGCGCATTATCAAGCACAATTTCGAACAGTTAAAGAGCGTTAGCAACGCGCTTGTCCACAAAATGGACGAAGTCTCCACGTCGATCGCGACCTTCCATGGCGGGGCAGAAATGCCTCGCGCAAGCCAACAGCGGTATAACGGGTTGCCGGGCGCGTCGGTTGGCTCTCAACGGGCCCCTGAACCAGTGGAGGGTCAACAGCGTTACTACGGCTTACCGGTCGCTCCGGTGGTGCAAGAAGGCTACCCAGAGCAGCCCCCTCCGGTAAGCCGGCAACAACACCCTTCCACTATCGATGCGCTGCAACACGTTCCAGTTCGGCCTCCCCCCGCAGCTAAGCAGGGTACCGGTCATAGCGATGTGGCTGTGGTACGACGCAGCTCCCCCTATCAGGGGGGAAGGTATCAACCGCCACCTGCGACACAGAGCGTTCCTGGTGACGCCAGGCCTGCTGAGGTGGTGCCACAACACCGCCAGTATTATTCAGCCGCGCAGGCGGCACCGCAACAAGCCCCTGTGCGCCCTTCACCGCCGGTCTTTCAGCCGCATTACTCTGCCGCTCCGGTGCCGCCACCTTCACCGCGCCCACCAGATCCGTCCCCAGCGATAACCCCTTACCGCTATACGGTGCCGGGTACTAAGCCGAATCAGTAAAGTCCACGGAAGGTATCGACTTGAGTTTCAATTCAACGTTCGAAATCGCGTGGAACATGGACACCCAACCCAAAAGCGCTTTTGTATGGCCAGTCCTATTCGTAGCCATGGTCGGTACCGCCTATGGCCAGGCAGACCTGGCGTCCGAGGTGGCGCGCAAGATTGATCAATCATTTACGCTCCATAAATTCGCGGCGGCCGGGTCGGCGTCCGCAGTCAGATTACTTTTGTCGGAGCCTCATATCGACCTTGACCTCCCGGACGCGCAGGGTTGGACGCCACTGATGAACGCAGCACAAAGCGGGAACCCCGAAGTGGTGCGGTTGATGCTTAAGTACCCGGGCAGCAACTCGGACATAGTGAACTACAGGAGCACGGATGGCTTAACGGCACTAACAATTGCAGTCATTGTCCACAGCCCAGAGATTTCCGCGTTGCTTATTAACGCGGGAGCAAATCTCGACGCTGTCGGCGAAGAAGCCCCGCCAGCTGTTGTGGCGATTACAGCGTGCAAAAAGTGCATTTCCACCGGAACGCTTTGGGCGAAAGCACCGACGGCAAACGCCTGGCATGCGCTTGCCGCCCGGGGATTTCCTCTGAAGGGGAAGCCGGTCGACGATGCGAGTTACAGAGCGGCTTTACTGGCTTATCAAAAGAGTAATCCGCAACTGCGTCGGACGGGTTTGCTCGATGAAAGCACCTACGTAAGCTTGCGCGAAGGTCAAGCCGAACATGTAGGCGCTAGCGATACATCATCGATAGACGAAGCACCTGTTGTTATTGCTGCGCAATGGGCGCAAGTAGGAAAGCGCAATAAGGAGGAACTGGAAGCGGCCTACAAATCTGCGCAATCGATACTTCCGAAGATCAAGGCAGCATGTCCTGACACCTTTGCGCTCAGTCAGCGACCGGGACCTGGACCCAATCAACCGGTTGTCCTGATAGCAAGTCATCAATGCGCATTTGTTGTGTCGTATTGGCCGAAATCCAGTGAGGTAGTTCATTCTTCCGACTCAGATGAAGCCGACGAATGGCTAGCCTATTGCACGTTATCAATGGCCACGATTACTAAATGCACCGGCACCGTGTCCGCAGCGGCACGTTGATGGTCGATCACCTTTCCCCTTATTCGGATTCGCTTCCATTTCGCGAATCGATTTCCATCCGAGGTACATCATGACTTTAAAATCAAACACCGTACGACTTCTCGCTGCCTTGTGCATAGCAACCTGCGTTGCATCTTTTTTGAAACCCTGCTACGCCTCTTCGTACGCGCCATGGACTTATAGCGACCAACGGAAGGTAATTGAACAAGGCCTGAGGCGGAGCGGTGAATTCTCCGGCGGCAACTGTGGCGCATTTCTTCGCGCAGTAATAAAGAACTCCGAATTCGATTCAAGGCACCTAGATGTAGATTCACTTACGTCCTGCGCTGCCTTGCGTAAATCATCAAAAGAAAACAGAGATAGGTTCGATGCCCAGATGGACCTGCTTTCAGAGTTCTTCCAGTTCGAGTACAGAGATCTGGCGTCGTCACTCGGATATAAGACTTTTACCATTGATGTTCTTAGAAGGCTAATGGCGGTATGCGATCCTGACGGGCACTTTACCTATTTCGATTTTCACCATTGGGAAGGCTTTGCCACACGTGACATGGTCAGTTTCTTTGAGCCACAAGTGGATTACCTTGCTACGTTATCTAGTCCCGAGCACGAGGAGGAGGCGAGGCGAGTTATCAAATGTGGTGTCGCTGTCCTGAAGAATGCGTCTTGACTTGCTCCCTGTCCCCGAACTCTGGTCTTTACCCACAAATAAGGTCATTCGTTCTGCCTGAAGATGCGATACATCGCCGTAATTTCGTGCAGAGCGAGAAAGCCGCGCCACATAACGGTTGGCCCCGGTGGACGACCATGCTTGCGTGCGAGGTAACCGCCGAGCTTTGCGATCCATAGCACGACCTGCGTCAGCGTTGGAAGCCGAGCAGGCAATGTCGTTGTGTACGCGGCAATACAACGCGCGCCATTCAACGAGAACGAGTCAGCGACGGGACAAAATGAGAACAATTTTGGCGGCACGATTCGGCGCTTGCTCGGCTGAGTTGCCTCGACATGAATGACTTCCGTGGCTCCTCGCCCCTTACGGCGAACCACTTGAAGTTGCTGGCCGTGCAATGGATGCCATGGATACTCCATTGTGACGAGCTTCAATCGGTATGCTGAATGTTGTTTGGTTCCGCTTGCGATTATGGAACGCGAACACGGCGCGAGCGAAGGGGTCGAGTTGCATCGACTGCTCAACCAACGCCGTGAGGCTGTTGATTCCCGCCCTAAAGTCAATCGGTTCGCGATGCAAATAAACGCGGAGGTCGGAATCAAGGCGGAACATCAACGCTCTCCCAGCGCGGCGATCAAGGCCGTGACGAGCGGCGCATCGTGCCGTGAGCACTCAAGTTCGACTGTTACCCCGTTCGGGAGGTGCGCTGACAGGCGCGCCGTTGGTCGCGACGCGGTCGCAGGTTGCTTGGGACTCGATGACGCCGGCAAGTTCTCGAGCTCGAGGGGTGGCTGCGTAGAGCCCGGTTCGATAGCAAGGACCGGGACGAAGGCCGCCGGTGACGGCTCAACCGTGTTTCGTGCTGCACGAGCAGAGTTGGCCTTCTCATGTAACCTTATCCACTTGTGAAGCTGGTTTGCGTTTACCTGTGCCCTGAGTGCGAGTCCGGCAATTGACGCCCCCGGTCGCAAGCACGCCTGAATCAGTCGGCGCTTGCCTTCAGGGTCGTACCTTCGTTTGCCGTTGGAGCATTCTCGGATGACTCGGAGTGGCAGAAAGTCAAACTCATCGTCGCTCATGGTCTGCGTCCGCAATGTGGGTTGCGGACGCAATCGTCGCTCTTAACGCCCCTCGAAGAAAGGTGTGCTCGTTTTAGCGCTTACTATTGAAGAGTTAGCTCATCCAACGGCCAGTCACTGACCGTTCAACACCGATCCACGTTTAAGGCGATTTCGGGGGTTCTGAAGCCTGCCGACGGATAGCGGCGCGGCTAGCAACTTGATGTTCCAATAGCTACCAGTGAGCCCTACCGTTGAAGAGGACTCGAGCTCTTCAACTTTCCCTGAAAGAGTCACCTTTGGCTGGAGGTCGCCGTACGAATCAGCCGCCTTCAGCTCGTCTGCGAGCGCCTTCTTTATGTACGCCGCGAACGATAGGCCATCCGGAGGCGTGAGAATCATCCCGCCTCTGCAATTCGGATCTATGTTATCCGCCGAGAGACGAAGTGCCCGACTGCGACGTCAACACGGTTGCCCATTTGTCGCGGCCGGAAATCGACGCCGCTTTCCGGGCGAACTAGTCAGATAACAAAAGCGCGAGGGACGGCGACATGAAAATTCGGTCATTGAAACGGCGCTGTGCCCATCGAGTCTTGTAAGCAATGGCTGAGTCGCGATAGTCGATCCAATGCCGCAAATTCAGACTTCGAATTCAAAGGACGGAGAAGGGGTGCTCTGTTCTTTGATCCAAGTTCCTGAAACAACCCTGCTTTTGTCGAGATGAGAATGGACGGCCGCCGTGTCCACCGGCTTTTGATCTGAATTTGTCGGAATCCTCGGTCAGTCGGAGGCGACAAGTTGGCCGATATCTCCTTGCGCGCGAACTTGCAATGCTATTCGCTTGAGCTATTTTAAGGACTGGTGTTCCGATGCGCGAGCCCGGGCGGCGTCAGCTCAGCGAATCGCGATGGTTAGCATGCCGTGTCGTCCACCATTTGATAAAAACGCACGTTCATCCAGGCGAGGAGAAGTTCATGCCCGACGAGCGCAACGAGAGCGAATCAGATGCATCCGGCGCGGTAGCCGCGAAAATCTGTCCATACGTCAGAAGTGAAAGTCCGCCCGCTGAAGGCACGTTCGAGATTGGCATCGTCCTGGCGGGCGCGATTTCGGCGGGCGCATACAGTTCAGGCGTGATGGACTTTCTGATCGAGGCGCTCGACGCCTGGGAAGCGGCCAAGGAAGCGGAACGTAAGTCGGGCAAGCCGCAAAAAGAATGGTCGGTGCCGCCGCACGACGTGGTGCTGCGCGTGTTCGCGGGCGCGTCGGCGGGCAGCATGACGGCGGCCATCGCGGCGGTCGCGCTCAGGTACGATTTTCCGCATGTGGACGCCGGCAGCGCGCCGGCGCAGGACAAGAGCGCGAATCCATTCTATCGCGCGTGGGTGCAAGACATCGACATCCGCGAACTGCTCAAGTCCGACGACCTCGCCAAGCAGGGCACGCTCGTCTCTCTGCTCGATTCGACGGTGCTCCAGGACATCACCAATCGCGCGCTCGATTACACCGCTACTGCGAAAGCGCGCCCCTATTTGCGCGAGCGCACGCGATTCATCTTTTCGCAGGCGAGCCTGCGCGGCGTGCCTTACTACCTGCCGATCGAGAGCACGTACAAAGCCGGCCTCGGCATGTGGATGCACAAAAGCTATCGCAGTTTCGCCGCGAGCTATACCGACGCTGTTCCACGCGCGCGCCCCGACGACGAGATTCTTTCCGGCATCAACAACTCGTCCACCGGCGCGTGGAAGTCGCTCGGCAATGCCGCGCTCGGCTCGGGCGCGTTTCCCGTCGGACTCGCGGCGCGCGAGGAGAATCGCAGGGTGGCGGATCTCAACTATCACTTCTTCACCTATATCGATCCGGCGACGAAACAGCAGGAATTCAAACCGCTCCTTCCGGCGTGGGACGCTCAGGGAAACACGACCGCCGCGCCGAAGTTCTTCAAGGGCTTCGTCGTCGACGGCGGCACGATGGACAACGAACCGCTCGACTTCGCCCGGACCGAACTGGCGGGTCAGATCGAGCAGAATCCGCGCGGCGGCAATGAAGCGATTCGCGCCGTCGTCATGATCGATCCGTTTCCCGACACGCTCGCCGAAGTGAACGATACGATTGCGGGAGAACGCGGCGATCTGTTCAGTTCGAGCATTGGTCTGATCGGCGCGTGGAAGAACCAGGCGCGCTTCGATCCCGCCGATCTCGCGCTGGCGTTTATGGACGACGTGTACAGCCGCTATCTGATCGCGCCGAGCCGCCGTACGTCGCCGACGGACCCGCGCACCGAAACCAACGGCTTCGATCTGGCGAGCGGCTGCCTGGGCGGCTTTGGCGGCTTTCTGAGCGAGGAGTTCCGGCGACACGACTATCTGCTCGGCCGTCGCAATTGCCAGCAGTTTCTCTCGCAGCATTTCAGCATGCCGGACACCAATCCGCTGTACGGAAGCTGGAGCGACGCGGTGCGAACGGAATGGCATGCTAGCGGCGGCGAGTTGCCGATCATTCCGCTGGTCGGAAAGCTGCGCGAGGAGATTCCCCTGCCGAAGTGGCCAACCCAGCCGGTCGAGCTGACGCCGTTGCGTCAGTTGCTGGAGGCACGCGTGATGGCGGTCGCGGGCAGTGCGCTGGATATGTTCAAGGTGTCGTGGATCGAGCGCAAGGCAGCGAGCCTCGGCATTGCGCTGTTGCGCAAGAAGCTGCTCGGCTACGCAATGGACAAGGTGCTGAGCGATCTCGGCAAGCGAAACCTGCCCCGAGTGCGATAGAGCAGACAGGAACGACGGCCTTCCGGGTTGAAAACCGCATTCTTCCCGGCGACCGCGCCACCATCCCTCCAGCCGTCAGACTCGCTTCAGTCGAACGTCCGTTCAGACGTTTGGGAAAACGCTAGCCCGCTGATGATGGATGATGCACTGCAAAGCGATCACTTGCCCTTTAACGCGCCATTCGACGTTTCTGCCTTGCTCAGCATATCGGGCACGAGCCGCTCGAGAAAACCAGCGATGAAGCCGATCGTCACGACCATGTCCCACTCCACACTTTTGCCCGTCAGCAAGTGATTTTCGGCTCCGCCTATCGAAATCGCGGGCGCGAGATTCGTTCGCAGCAACAGGGCGAGTACCGTTGCGGCGATGACGCCTATCGCGATTCTTAGCGCCGCGTCGGCGAGGTTGTCCACCCATCGCAGGTCAGTGAGGACGGTGCGTTGCCGTATCGCGATGGCGATCGAAAAAAAAGCACCGATGGCTCCAGCGCGTGCCGCGTTCCACAAGGCTTGCGTGTCGATATCAAAAGCATAGTAGCGGCTCCGAACGAGTGTGAGACCGACGCAAAAGAGAATGGCTGTAAATAACGCGCTCATAAGATATTCGAATCGTCCCCACGACGCGCGTTCATCGACTATGTCGGCTTTGACTTCTTGGAGTGCAATTAGCGCGTTGATGCCATCCCCCTCCAGACAAAGATTCAACGCCGCGGCGACCCGCGCGTTGTATTTCGCAGCTTTTGTCTGTTTCTTTATTCTCCTGCTCGTTTGCCAGCCGTCGATCAGCCCGTTGATCTGACTGCGAAGCCCGTTGAGTGACGCCATGTCCGTACGCTGTTTCACTTCGAGAAAAGAATCGTCGGCGTACTGCACCATCACGCGCTTGTCCGCAGCGTAGACGGCGAAGCGAGGCGGTGCCTTGTAAAAGATCCGCTCGATTTTTTGTTGCGTGATGTCTTCCGCGTCGATCTTGATCTCGTCCACGGTCATTCCCGCGCCCACGCCGCCCGCCGCGATCGCCCTGACGTACTTGATCGGGAAGCCGCAGCTAAGCGCGCAATTGATGACGCGGCGCAAAAGGTCACTGTCCGGAAGAACTACCTCGGATGAGTCGGATCTGGGCACCAGGCAAATTGCCGTTGCCTGCTCACCAACGACAAGCTGAGAAGGAAGGGGCACGCCAGGCATCACCAGTTGCACGGTAACGGACTTCTGTACACGATCATGCGTTTCCGCCTTGGCTTCTGCTAGTGCGCTAATAACGCTCGATGGAAGGTCGACCAGCACGCCCCAAACCATGCGCCCGTGGGCCTCGGTCAGTGCCCACGACGTCGTATTCGTATTGATGGTCGATCGACGAAAGGTCAGTGCACAGTCCGAAAGAACCGCTTGAGCGCTCGGTTCCGGTGCCTGACCGCCCAGCATCAGAGCGATGGCTGGCGGCAACAACGCGTCGTTTTGCATGTCAAGCCCGTAGGCGAAGTAATACGCCATGGCATCCCCCTCTCCTAAAAGATTGCGGCCGAATTGTGATCATCAGCGTCCTCGCATGCAAAAATTCTAGGTCTACGGAAACGTTTGAAAAGCGGCTTCTCTAATCGATTTCCGACATTGCTTGATGCATGTTCCGCCTAACAGGCTGCGGAAGTACCGCTGAAACGCGTCATCGCGCAGGGTTCGTGAAGCGTTGATAGAAGGAGCCCAACTACCCGATGAAGATTATGCGCGGCGCCGACACATTCACCGAGAGTCTGTTTTCCATGCGCAAGCTGGACGACTTCATTCCGCCGTCACATCCGCTGCGTGCGATTCGCGTCATGGCGAACGAAGCACTCGCGAAGATGGATCGGCTGTTCGCCGGCATGTACGAAGCCGACATAAAGGGCGGGCGGCCGAGCATCGCGCCGGAGAAGCTGTTGCGGGCGATGCTGATCCAGGTGCTCTACAGCATCCGCTCGGAGCGGCAATTGATGGAGCAAGTGCAATACAACCTCTTGTTTCGTTGGTTCATCGGCCTGGCAATGGATGACATGGTGTGGGTGCCCACGGTCTTCACGAAGAACCGCGAGCGGTTGATCAAGCACGATGCCGTGATCGAATTCTTCAACGAAGTGGTGGCCATCGCTCAGAAGAAGGATCTGCTTTCGGGCGAGCACTTCAGCGTAGACGGCACGCTGATCCAGGCGTGGGCGGGACACAAGAGCTTCGTTCGCAAGGACGATGACGATCAGGATGACGAAGGCAGCAGCGCGGGCGACTTTAAAGGTAGCAAGCGCAGCAACGAGACGCATCAGTCCAGTACCGATCCTGATGCGCGGCTCTACCGGAAAGGCAAGACGGGCAGCGAATTGCGATACATGGGCCATACGCTGACCGATAACCGGCACGGTCTGGTGGTCAACGCGCGCGTGACACGCGCTGACGGGCATGCTGAGCGTGAAGCGGCCAAGATCATGATCAACGACGCGCGGCAAGCACTACAGGATGCGGGCGCAGAGATCACGTTGGGCGCGGACAAGGGTTACGACGCACGGGAATTCATCGAGGCCTGCCACGAGATGAAGGTCACACCGCACGTAGCGCAAAACACCTCGGGGCGGCGTTCGGCGGTGGCCGATACGATTTCCTCGAGCGCGGGCTACGCCATTTCCCAGCGAAAGCGCAAGCTGATCGAACAAGGCTTTGGATGGGCGAAGACCGTGGGACGTATGCGCCAGGCAATGGTGCGCGGGTTAAAGAAGGTGGATCAGATGTTCGTGTTGAACATGGCCGCATACAACCTCGTGCGCCTGCGATCCTTGTCACAAGTCCGTCTGTAGTGACGGAAAACGCGGAAATGAGGCCAGGAACTGGCCTCAAAACGCTTGAAGGGACGTTGAATTCGCATTGGATCTGCACAATGCGAAAAATCTTGCGACGAAAGTCGCGTAATTGGAGCGGGGCCTCTTTAACTCGGGTGTACTTCAGCAGCCTGCTAATGCGCTGCCAGGCGAAACAGCGCGAGTGTGCTTTTATATGTGATTGCAAATGAGACCGGTGTAGGTTTGGGTCAGGCCAGTCGCAGTGCCTACGGTGTTGTGCTCGCCTCCATTCTCGAGATGCGGCTTGAAGAGACAGAACAGGACCGGCCCATACTCAGCTGATGGGAGGGGGGCGTTCATATGGCTGCATCCGGCGGAAGCCGACCCGTTACGGCCCCTCAAACTCGCCATTGCGAACGTCGGAAAGCGTTGCCAGTCCGGTCGGTCGCGTTCAGCGGTCAGCGAACGTTGCCAGACATACTCGTGCTACTCGCGAGTTGGTCGAGAACCGACACCTCATTCCGAGGGCACTCGCACGACGTGTGTCGGGCAGTACAGTCAAGCCGCCCTTGCTTGGGCGGGGCGCCGGTAATTATCAGGCAATATATTGCGCTCGATGGTGAAGTTAGCAGCGGCTAAATCGCAGGGGAATTTTGCTATTCAGCTGCTTACGGGCAGGTGCTAATTCTGTGTTGAAGACTTGCGCCGCCCGACACGGCATCTACCTCTATGGGGTTAGATCACGGTCGCGGTGATCCTGCGCTTCTCCGTCTGACTTTCGAGTCCATGACATCCGGCATACGACTTCCTGATGTATTCTGCTTGTGTAGTCTTCTAGGGGCGAAGGAGGGTATATGAGCGAACTGATTTTGGAGGCATCGCTGGATGCAAAGGATTTGTTCGATGCCTTCGCCGCCGAGCATAGGGATCAAGCGGAGGTCGAGACCAGCAGCGGCCAGGACGGCGGCACCTTACTCAACCTGGTGATCGAAAACGCCCCACTGCTCTCGGCGTCGATTTCCCTCCTGATTGGGGCGCTGAGGGGGCGCGGCATAAAGGTCAAGGCGTCGAAGAATGGTGTCGAAATTGACATCGGTGCTGCGGCCAAGCCTGAGTAGCGTCGTGTGCCACCCCCTAGTCTGGAGCACAGACTGGTCGCGCCGTCGAGCGAAGCGCCAATCAGACCTTTGCGATCCAGTCTCGGTAAAGGATGAAGTGCATCAGGTACTTCGCCAACTTTTGTTGCGCAATATTCATGGAACAAAGCCGCCGACGCTCTCGCTGGAGATCGTCGCCAGCAAAAGACAAAGCGCCTGTCTGGTTGAGCGCAGCAATGAGGCTGTTATCCTCCTAGATCTCGCCCAGTCGATGGTGCTGAAGCGTCTTTTCGACTCGGTCGTTGCGGTCGGCACAGATCAGCCCTACAAAGAGGCGGCCGAAATCATTGCGGCCGCGGCTGGGCTGGCGATTGCCGACGAAAGTCCGACGCTTTTTGAAGCGCTGCTTTCGCTCAAGGTGCCGTATAAGGGGCATTACTCGCATGAAGAGCCCGAGCTGATAGTGCACTATGGCGCGCTGAAGGCCATTTTGCCGACAATTCTCGTCGATTGGACTTCATCGTTAGTCGATGGCTACATCCTCGCCCACGAAGCTGCTCACTACATGGTGCGCCGACCGGATCCCTTTATGTCTGGTCTCATGTCGTGCGCGAACAATGCGTTCACGTTCGCATTGGACCAGGTCTGCTACGACCGCGACCCAGACTTTGAGGCTATTGCTACCTATGGAGGGAAGATCAGGTTCAAACCGGGCGCACTCGACCGCATGCGCCAAGACCTCGCCGACCGCAGAATTCGGTTCGAAGCAATCAAGGGCGCAATAGTTGAGGAGATTGTCTGCGATGCCTATGCTCTGGTCCAACTGGCCAACAGCCATGCCAGCGTATGGCATGCCGATAGTGACGATGTGAATGTGTGGCTCAAGGGCTATTTGTGCATCGCGCGATCCTACTATCTCATCATGGCCCTAGCCGATCTCCACCACGCGATGATCAAGCGGGTGCGTCTGTCGATTGTGTCTGGCATCGAACCCGAACCTGCCGACGTCGCCGACATGCATTTCCGCAAAATGGCGATTCTTTATTCGATAGCCGATATTGCATGGACCTGCCTGCCTGACTCCTTGCGCCAACCTGATGCCTTTCCGGGACTATTGCACTGGGTTGCCGAGCAGGTCGGCATGCAAAAGCGTGCGATCGACGCGCTTGTCGTAATGCCGGCGGCGCGAGTAATCTACGACGCGCTCCGTGAATTCGAAGCGATGACGACGAATCGGGATTCGATATCTGATCAGGTCCCTCGATGGCGGGGGAGGCTAGAGGTCTTGTTCGGGCGAGGGTGGCCGGCCGCGAGCTTTAACGCGGACACGCTTCGGAGCCTAGTAGGTTAGAAAACCGAGGGTACCGGGTCCTGCGAATCAGAAGCGTGATTGCGGGTGTCGATGTCTGAAGTTGGCTGGCCGTTAATTGCCAACCGGTGTGCAATCAACGAAATCATTGCGCGATCGGCAACACACGACCCAGTACGGCCGGTCGCGCGGTCGAGCATTCAGGGGCGGCTAACCGATTGTTCCGGTCATTCAGACTGGGGGTATTGGGTGGCGGTCGCGTTTTGCAGACGACGGTTGGAATCGAGAACAGCGCCCGCTGTAGGGCTGTGAGGCGACCATGAAATGTGCAGACTTGGTGAACGGTCGCCCGGTTGCCTTTGATCAGCGGGTTTCGACTGCGGATTCACCGACCGCGGCGATAAAAAAATCTCCTGCTACGCGAGAACCTCCTTTGTGCGCCACACTTGCCGCCCAGAGACTTGAACCATAATTTTGGCCTGCGGACGTATTCCGCTAAGGCATCTTCCAGGCCCTGCGTACTTCGCACTTGCGAGACCAATATTCAAGGCTACTCTTGGCTAAAGTATGGCTTCCGATACGTGTGTAAAGGCTGCCGTGCTTGAGTTGTCGTATATTGGCATTGCCCGGGAATCCGCACTTTGGCTCGACGTGAGAATGACGTCGCCAATCAATCTCCAGTTGCCTTAAGCCTCGGATGCCACTCGGTCTGAAAGCGCCGTTCCGTTCGTACGGACCCGAAGCGCACGAACCGCTTGCAATAGACGAACGGTCCGATAGCCTCCAGAGACCGAGAGGGACCGGTCAAACGAGACGCAGGGCGGAGCCAAAGCCACTGCCGGCAGTTAAATGCACTTCCCGAAAGCAAGAACGTGGTCTCGTTGTAGTCATCCCAGAGAATCTACGTCGGGCGCGGAGCGGTAACCAGCTTCCGACTACCGACTGGACCAATCGGAAATGCCAGTCGCAGATCCGAAAAGACCGTGTCGAGTAGAGTCGGCCAAGTTGAGCAAAGACGGTTGCGATGGTCCGTTCGCTGGCGGGCGTTCGGCGTAGCTTGGCTACCGGGGACGCGAGCCACGGCTTCAGGAGGGAGCGCAGCAATTCTAAACCTCGTTCAAAATCCTCCTCCTTAATTCGTTTACGTGAAAGACAAACGCGCGAGGGTGCCCCACCCAGGGGTGAGGCCGAGGCATCCGCCTGCGCGGCAGCCCAAACCTGCCGTCAAGCCGGAGATGCGTTTTGAGGAGGAAACGTGCACTACCCAGGCGAAGAGCGCGATCGAGCTTCCGAGGTAAATGAAATCTACCGGTTGTTCGAGAAGGAGACCGGTCTGGGAGAGGACGCGGATGGATACGATCCGCCAAGGTATCGCGAGTATTTGCACACCGCAGCGTCGCAAGCTCTTGAGAGCGGCCTCGCGGTCCCCGGTGACGCCAGACGGACGCTCGAAAGCCTTATCTACGAACTGGATGCGAAGCTGACCGAGCAGCTCAACGAGATCATGCATCACCCCGACTTCCGGCGGCTAGAAGCGGCCTGGCGGGGACTCTGGTACGTGTGCTCGCGAACCGAACCCGTCCTGGAAGTGAAGCTGAAAGTCCTCAACGCGTCGAAACGGGACGTCTATCGCATGACGAAAAGCAGACGCTACAGTCCGCTGTACGACATGGTCTATAGGGATGGCCTCGCGACCTTCGGCGGCGAGCCGTTCGGGGCAATCATCGTGGACTTCCAATTCGATTCGGGCGGGTCCGATCTTGAGATACTCCATCATCTCGCGTCCCTCGGCGCAAAGGCGCATGCGGTATTCGTCACCAACGCCGCCCCGGCGATGTTCGGCCTAGCGAACTTCGATGAGATACACGCCGCGCGCGACCTTCGGGTCGAACGGTTCTCGCCAGAGCGAGGCGGATGGGACGGGCTGCGTCAGAAGGCCGAATCACGCTATCTTTGCATCGCACTACCTCGGCTGATGCTTCGAGCGGCTTACGGCAAGCGTCAGGCTCCTTGCGCGGAATTCGATTTCGAAGAGGATTTGCTCGGCAAGTCAAATGTGTTGTGGGGCAACGCAGCCTGGGCCGTGGGCGATGCCATCGTGAAGTCGTTCGATCAGGACGGATGGTTCGCCGCGCTTTGCGGCAGCGAAGCGCCCGGGAAGACTGACGACTTGCCCGCGCAAATCGTGTACACGGATGACGGAGAGCAAGAAGTCGTCGGACCGATCGAAACGTCCGTCTCTTATGCACGGGAGCGAGAGCTGATGCAGTCCGGATTCACAGTCCTTCTGCAGAGAAAGGGCCACGCCGAGTTCGTCATCAACGCGGTGCTAAGTCCGTACCGGCGAGAATCGATCGACCCCACAGGCCGGCGGAGGGACGCGAAGACGCCGGAACGTGACCTTCGAACACTCTTGTGTGCTTCGCGCTTCGTGCATCACATTCCCGCCGTATGGAATCTGGCGCCTGCGCGTCCATCCATCGATGCGGGCGGCGCGCAGCCTCGGCCCTTCGATTCACTCGCGCGTAGTGTGCAGAACTGGCTGGACGGATACGTTGCAACGGACGGCGCAGCGCCGACGCCGCTGCGGCCGTTGCGGGACGCCATCGTGCACGTGCAGGTGAGCGAAGCCGATTCGCGCGATCAGGGCGTCGATATTGTGCTGGCGGTCTGGCTCGGCTATCTCTTCGATGGCGACGTCGGGCCGATCGAAATCACGATGCGGCTCGAGAACGTGTTCGATCGGCCGCCGGCGCGCGACGTCCCCGCGACGCAACCCGCCGATGCGCGGTCGACCGACGCCCGGCCCGAGCATGCAGGTGCGATAGATGACGCGACGTACGGCGGCGATCCCGCCCGTCCACCGCCGTTCGAGCTTCGCGCGATCGGGCCGAGCGCCGAGCCCGCGCGCGTGATCGAGATATTTGCGCGCGCCTTGCGTGAGCATGCGTGGATTCTGCAGCACATCGTGCTGGGGCCGCTCAGAGTGCATGCACGCGTTGCCGCTCAGCTTCCCCTCGAGGAACTCGCCGATTTCGCCGTGAGCGACGAAGCTGATCTCGGCATCGACATGACGCATTGCGTGGCCGGCGCGCTGACTGTTAGCTCGTCGCTCACGTTTCTCGCGGCCTACCCGTCGCAGGTAGTGCGCGGATTGTCCGCCGCGCTTCTCATGCACGACGACCGCTTCGCGCTGAAGCTCTTGGACCCGCTCGCGGTGCTCGACCCGGGCGAGTACATTCCGGTCCCCGTGCCGCGGCCGATCGAATCCCACTTCGACATCGTCGTGATAAGGAGGCCGCCGAATGAGCATTGAATACAGCGACGTGATACGCGTCGGCGCAGAGCTGATTCACCCCGATACCGGCAAATGGTTTCTCGTGACCGATGCGCGCGTCCCTGTCGTTGTCTTCGTGCACGGCTTCACCGCGCACGGCCGCTACCTTAGCCGTCTCGCGGAGTTTGTGGCCGCGCACGGCTTCGCGGCCGCGTTGTTCAACTACGATTCGTACCGCGGCATCGATCAGGCAGCGCGTGATCTGGAGATGCTACTCGGGGAACTCGACGAGGTTATCCGCGAAGACGGCATCTTTCTCGTGGGACACAGCATGGGCGGGCTCGTCGCACGGCATTTCGTGCAATACGGCGCAGAACGCTCGGGCATCCGGGTGCGCGGTATCGCGACGCTTGGAACGCCTCACAGCGGAGCGCTTTCGAAGCGGCACGTCGGCCATCTGCTCGACTGGGCCGATTCCGTCACGCTGCCCAACCCCTTCAACCGTTCGCCCGTGTGCCCGTCGTCCATGCAACTCACCGATGCGAGCGCCACCGGTCTCGTCGGCAAGCTAAACCAGGACGCTGCCGCCGATGCGCGCTGCCTTCCCTTACTGTCGATATCGGGCGGATTGCCGTTTCTGGAGTTTGGCAGAGGCAGTAACGGCGGTTTTGCCGGGATGCTGCGCAACCTCGTGCTGCAGCGTCTCATCGGCGAGCGGCCGAACGATGGTCTCGTTGCTGAGTCGAGCGCCGACATTGCCAAGGTCGTGCGCGTCCGGCCCCGACAGACGCATTTGCGCGACTATCCGGGCTACGAACGGATCAATCATTCCTATCTCGGAAGAAATCAGCATATCGCGGGTATCGTCGTGCGCTGGCTGAAAGAGACCCTTAGTGAAACTGTGCGTCCGGCACAATGAAGCTTGCGCGCCAAAGGTTGCGGAGCAATGCGGAAGCTCCAATGGCAGGGTCCTATCCTCGCCGCACGGCAACTACTGGCCGAAAAGGGATCCATGCCGATGGTTTATCGCCGTTCCACGCTGTAATTTTGATAACGATCATTCGCGCTTCGCCAGATATGCGTCGATCAGGGCGACCAGTCGGTCCCGTCCGAAGCTCGCGTCGTGTCCCGCGTGGACGATTTGCACGGGCAAATCGCGCAAACGCTTCATCGTACGCACATAGGTCGGGATATCGGCACCGCCGATCTCGTCCAGCAGCGGGCCATCGTAGATCGCATCGCCGGAAAACAACGTGCCAGTGCTCGTCTGCCAAAGACCGATGCTTCCTGGTGAATGACCTGGCAGATGGAGGACTTCGAAATGCCGATTACCGAGATCGACAATATTCCCTTCCTTGACAATTTCCGTGACGGACGCAGCTCGCACGCGGTAATCGGACATCTGGTAATCGGAATTTGGAACGGCTGTGATCAGATCGCCATCGAATGGATAGCCGAATTCTTGGTATCGGCGAATCGCGGCATCGCCCAATACCGACGCCAGGAGCGTGCCGCGCTCGCGTGGCGAGCGCAGATTGTCGGCCTCAAGTTCGTGGACAAGCGTGTGCTCGAACTCGTGATGTCCGCCCACATGATCTGAGTGAGTATGTGTCGCGACTGCGGTCACGTTCGTCTGGAGCAGATGCCGGGCCGCGTCACGTAGACTGGCGATGCCCATTCCTGTGTCGATCATCAGGTCGCGGTCGCGGCCCCGCACATGCCAAATATTGCACCGCATCAGAGGCACGACATAAGGTTCCCAGAGCAGGGTGATTTCATCACTGATGCGCTTGAGTTCAAACCAACGGTCGGCAATTGGCAGCATGGTTGTAGAGAGTTAACTTAAAGTAACGGACGCTGATCTACGGGCAGGAAATCTTGCTGCAGATTGAAGGTTCTCGTCGAGTTGGAGTATAGCTACCTGACGTAAGCGAAGCACCTTGTCCAACCGGCGGCTGCCTGACGCCGAGCGGCGCCGCGCGACCCTGAACGGCCGGCCGCCAGCACAAGACGTCGATAACCGCTATAGAAGTGCTTCGGACGCCCGTTGACGTTAGGTATATGGTTAGAGCAGGCTTCGTTCCATTCAGATAGACGCTCGCCCACAGCCCAGTTTTCAACCGCGCGAATTCAGGATATCAAACGATCATGGACAGGAACAACCTACAAAACTTGGAGAGGCTAACCATGACGGTAGTTACCGCTCCCACTGAACGTTATTCCCACCGCGGACGCGGCTGCCGTTCCGTTGTTACTCGCCATAGCAACATCCGGCAAAGTCACACCCTCCACATAAGACAACTTCTACTTCGTGACCGCGGAGACAAGTTCCTTGAGTATCACGTCGAGCCCGCGTTCAACCTCCTGTTTCCAGCACCGGATAGTCTGTGTAACCGGTTTCCCCTTCGGCGTAGTAAGTGGAGGGATTGGGCTGGTTCAACGGTGCGTCGAGTTCGAAGCGGCGCGGTAAGTCCGGGTTGGCGATGAACAGCTGACCCCACGCGACGGCATCCGCCTCGCCTGCATTGAGTACTTGCTGTGCCGATTCCCGGGTGAACTGCTCATTCGCGATGAATGGACCGCCGAACGCGGCTTTCAGTTGTGGCCCGAGACGCCTGTCGCCGAGCGATTCCCGAGCGGCGATAAACGCGATGGTGCGCTTGCCCAGCTCGCAAGCGACATAGCCGAATGTAGCCGCCGCGTCGGAGTCGCCCATCGTACCCACGTCGCCCCGCGGCGCGAGGTGCATGCCGACGCGGTTAGCGCCCCACACCTCGATACACGCATCGGTTACTTCGAGCAGGAGGCGGGCGCGGTTTTCAATCGAGCCGCCGTACGCGTCAGTGCGATGGTTTGTGCTGTCCTGCAGGAACTGGTCGAGCAGATAGCCGTTCGCACCGTGCACTTCGACGCCGGCGAAACCGGCGGCCTGGGCATTTTCGGCAGCCGTGCGATAGGCTTCGACGATGCCCGGAATTTCGGCCACCTTCAGCGCGCGCGGCGTTACATATGGCCGCTGTGGACGCACTAGGCTTACGTTGCCTTGTGGTGCGACCGCACTCGGTGCAACCGGCAGATCACCGTTCAGGAAGATTGGGTCCGACATGCGGCCGACATGCCAAAGTTGCAGGAAGATCTTGCCGCCAGCGGCGTGCACGGCTTCGGTGACGAGCTTCCACCCTGAGACCTGTTCCTGCGACCAGATACCCGGCGTCGCGGCGTAACCGACACCTTGCGGCGTCACGGAGGTGGCTTCTGTGAGGATCAGTCCGGCGGAGGCGCGCTCGGCGTAATACTTTGCCATCAGTGCATTAGGCACGCGTTCGTCACCGGCGCGCTTACGGGTCAGCGGGGCCATGATGATGCGATTCGGCAACGTGAGGTCGCCAATCTGGAGAGGGTCAAAAAGAGTCGGCATAAGAGTTTGATTTTCCTGACGGACATACCATCCGCGACGACGAAACCAGGGTGGTACGCGAGCTCAATTAGGTGCAGCTCTCATGTCAGCTACTCTCCATGAAAGGTATCGGCACGCATCGACGATTCGTTTTGGCGCTGTTAGCGTTGCGCCGCATCTTTCAGATAGATGCCAGACGACAACCCGGCCTTCACCTGCCGCGTGAGTTCGTCGGTGGACACTTCCTCCGCGCCGGCCTCAATGGCTTCGTACGCTTGACGCACAACGTCCGCCGGCGTCGCCTTCTGAACTTCGAATTCGCGCACCAAATCCGTATCGATAAATCCGGCATGCAGGCCGACGACCTGCGTGCCCTGCTCGCGCAGCGACTGGCGCAAGCCATTAGTCAGCGCCCACGCGGCCGACTTTGACACGCCATAGGCAGACAGAATCGGCCGGTTCACCCAGCTCGCGACCGACAGCACGTTCAGGATTGCGCCGCCGCCGTTACCGGCCAACCTCCCAGCGAACGCTTGCGACACCGCCAGCATGCCGACCACATTGGTTTCAAAGTGATCGCGCAGCGCGTCGATCGCGCCGTCGTCCGACAGGCTACCGAGCCGCGCAATACCAGCGTTGTTGATGAGTAGCGTGACATCTTGCGCTGCGTCCGCCGCCGCGGCTACGGCCGCGGGATCGGTCACGTCGAGCTTAACGGGTATGACTCCCGGCAGCGTCACGCTGGCAGGGTTGCGTGCACCCGCATATACCTTCCGCGCTCCTCTTTCGAGCGCCTGTTTTGCGAACTCGAGGCCAAGCCCGCGGTTCGCGCCCGTTACGAAAACGACAGCATCTTCGATCTTCATAGTCCTTCCTTTCGTATGATGGAATCGCATGCGCGTCGGCTCGCCGGGCGCGTGAGATCTGGTGGAAACAATGCTGCATTCGCTCAGCCGACGCCGGATTGCTTTTGTCGAACGATTCGTGACATTCGTGACCGCTCACGCATCGCATACGACGATGGCGAAGGATATAGCTATGAAATTCATATCGTCAAGCGTCGCGTGATTTCATCGACGATTTCCTGTCGAGTCGGCAGTTCGTCCTGGCGCCCCCTTAGCAGCGGTTTTCCCACCCGTGATGTGCTGCGCGCCGTCACCGCCGGACAAGGGACGCCAGGCGCCAGACGGGAGCCCGCGCGTGCTCTCGACAGGACTCGGCAGCAATTCACACCGTCCGCGGACGCCCAGGTTGGACCGGCGGTGGCTTGTTCGCTCACACCCGGCGCGACGGGTTGATACGATCGGCGCCACCACTGGCCAACAGTCGGATCTGCGACCAAGCTATCGAACAAGCGTATGCGATTAAATCTTTTGCGATTGACACCGGGCGTGCCCTTCTTCATTATTCGACGCAAGCGATTACATCGCATGCGATATAAAAGCTTACCCCCTACTCACACAGGCACTCATCATGACCAAGATCGATCAAGTCCTCTTTTCGGGCAATAGCCACGCCACGGTTAATCACGACCCCGACGTCCAGCGCGGCGAGCACGGCGTGCTCGACCTCAAGTTGTCGGCAGCCGACGGTGACAGCCGTGACTTCATTGCAACCGAGCTGCACCCGCGAGCCGAACAATTGTTCTCGGGCGCGTGGTCGGCCTGTTACATCAGCGCGTTCAAGATCGCCGCCGGGATCAAGAAGGTCAAGCTGCCCACCGACTACTCCCTGGACATCAAGGTCAGCATCGGGACGGTCGGCAACGGCTTTTGCCTCGGCGCGCAGTTCACCATCCGCGCTCCGGGTCTGGCAGCGGAAGTTGTCGAGGCTGTCGCGAACCTCGCCCACCAGATCTGCCCGTACTCGAAGGCCGTGCACGGCAACATCGAGGTCGGCCTGAACGTCATTACGGCGTGATTAAAACATCGCATACGATTACATCGCGAAAGATTTAAATACGCTTGATATCTTCATACACACAGGAATTCATCATGGAAAAGATCGAAAAAGTCCTCGCTTCGGGCAACACTCATTCGTCGGTCAACCGCGACCCCAATGTCCAGCCCGGCGAGTTCGGCGCCTATGACCTCACGCTTACCGCGCCCGGCCTTGAACCCGTCGGACTCGTCGGCATTGACCCCCACCCGCGAGCCGAGCAGCTGTTTGCCGGCGCCTGGTCGGCCTGCTACACCACGGTGTTCGGGATGGTGGCCCAGATGAAGAAGGTCACGCTGCCGCACAACTACTCCGTGGGCATCAAGGTGAACGTCGGCCAGACCGGTAGCGCATGGTTTCTCGGCGCCGAGTTCACCGTCCGCGTTCCGGGTCTGGCAACGGCAGTCGTCGAAGAGCTCGCGCACCTGGCCCATCAGATCTGCCCGTACTCGAAGTCCGTGCGCGGCAACATCGAGGTCAGCACGGCCGTCGTCACGCAGTAACCCGTCAGGGCACGTGCCTCCCGCCGGGACACGTGCCCCTCACTGAACAACTTTTTAGGGAATCCCATCATGAAGACCAAGCTCATCGTTGCTCTGCTCGTCGCCGTTTCCGCTTCCGTCACCGCACCGGCGTTCGCCAGCGGTTATGGACCGGCTCCCTTCTACCAGCCCTTAGTTGGCGCCCCTGCTTCGCAAAGCGGGCAGAGCCTGCGAGCCGTCGTCGCCGAACGCGAGGGCGCAACGGACTCACACGGGGCCTATGGCGGTGCAGTCTCCGGACGCTCCCAGGTGGGCAAACGTGCCGCCGCAACGCCGCGCGATAACCTGTTCGCCCGCCGCTAGGTCGCGAGTCCGTCCGCATCCGGGACGTCGCGCATTGTTGCTCTTCATGCGCGACGGCCACAGCATCGGATGGGTCGTTATTTACTAAGGAGGGTGGAAGGAATGTTCAGTCATGTAGTGGTCGGTACCAATGACCTCGAAAAAGCAAAGCGATTCTACGATGCCGTGCTAGGCGCGATCGGCTATGGTGAAGGCCTCAGTGATGATAATGATCAGCGTCGACGCTATGCCTATCGCGGCGACACGGGTCTTTTCATTATCACGCAGCCGCTCGATGGTCGGCCGGCGAGCGCTGCCAATGGCGGAACGATCGGCTTTGCCTGTCAGTCGACCAGGCAGGTCGATCTCTGGCATGCCGCCGGGGTCGCTAACGGTGGAATATCGGCTGAGGCGCCGCCCGGCGTGCGTGAGGCCGCGTTTGGCATCCTCTATCTCGCCTATCTGCGCGATCCGGATGGCAACAAGCTTGGAGCCCTGTATCGCGTGCCAGCCTGAAGCGGACGTCGACAAAGGCGCTCAGACGTTCGTCGGCCACGGCGCGCAGGTGTTGCGATATAATCGCATGCGATATATCTCACTTTTGTATGTCTTGCGGAACATCAGGATTCAGCCAAAAGGATACAGATGAAAACGACGAACCAAGCGCCTGCTGCGGCCGTGCCGCTGTCAGACTATTTGTGCTTTGCGGTCTACTCCGCGAACCTGGCTTTTGGCAAAGCGTACAAGCCGATACTCGAGGAACTCGGACTGACCTACCCGCAATACATTGCGATCATTGCGCTGTGGGAGGAGGACAACCAGACCGTTAGCGGTCTGGGCGCCAAGCTGTTTCTCGAGTCCAACACGCTTACGCCGATGCTGAAGAAACTCGAGGCGATGGGTTATTTGGAAAGGCAGCGCGATCCCGGCGACGAGCGCCAGGTGCGAATCAGTCTCACGAAGAGCGGCCGGCGACTGCGCGAAAAAGCCCTGAAAATGAAACTCGTCGAGACGGGCCTCGCTCCCGATGAATTCGCAGAAATTCAAACGGCGGTCGTGGCATTGCGGAACAATCTTATCAAGTCAGTCCAGAACGGCGAATGAGCGCATAGCCATTCGCGGACATTGAACGGCACCGCATGCGGAGCGATCAGATCGGGCGAGATATGTTCGGAGAAAGCGCCCGAACCTCGCCGGTGTTTGCGAGATGCCTGTCGCGACCGAGGACCCGAGCGACCATGGGACTTCAGTCTCTCTCATCGCAGTCTGCCTGATGCAAGAACAGCCGGCCGGATAGCCAGCCCGGCTTGAACATGCGGGTCTGACTTCTCTGACTTAAGCCGCCCGAATTTGGGACCAGTCGAAAGGGGAGTCACGACTGGCAGATTAGCGGCGGGTATCAATCAAGCAGACTTGGCGGTCTTCACTGCGTCCTGTCGCGCCGCGCGCTCCTGCGCGTAGGAAGGGCTCAGTTCTGCCTTTAGATGTTCACGCCGCAACGGTGCACCACAGGCCTGGCAGACTGTGCCAACCCCGGCATCGTGGCCACAGGTGACGTGAATATAGCGGACCGCGACGTCCTCGTCCGGCGACTTGTGCCATGTTTCCCCCCATTCGCGAAGCGCAAGGATGATCGGATAGAACGCTCGACCCATCTCCGTGAGTTCGTATTCGTAGCGAGCGGGCTTTTTCATGTAGCGCTTGCGCTCGATCATGCCGTCTGCTTCGAGTCGTTTGAGGCGGGACGAGAGCATCTGTGGTGTTGCCTGTGACTGCGCCAGCAGGCCGTCGAACCTTCGATTGCCCATGAACAGTTCACGCACGATCAGGACAGTCCAGCGGTCACCGATGACAGCCTGAGACCGCGCGACTGGGCACAGCGTCTCGCTTCTCTTGGACAACGCGGACATTCGAACCTCGCAACGATTCTAAGTATGATATTCATAGCTATGATAGCACTGGTTCGCGGCACATTCGCGAAGGTCCGCTGCTTGAGGCGGAGCAGCCGCTCGAATGACCATGTAGCGGCGACGGCGAACGGCGGCAACTGGCCGGCTACTGCCCGACGCGGTTGGCTGGGCCCGACCCGTTTCAGGCGGTCACGCCTCCCGAAAGCGGCCACTCACGAACTCATTTCGATTGTGAACATCCGCGAGTGCTGGGCCTCCAGACTTTCGGCTTTGATCGGCGCATACCTCTCGGAATTGCGGAAGGCCCCGTTGCAACCATCCAGCCGAGAGTCCTATTCAGACTTCAGTATTGAGAACCGGAAATTGCAATGGCTCGCACCACCTGCCAATGTTTGGGTCCTTTCTAGTTGGATGCCCCGCGTCGCATAGTCGTCGAAATCGAGCCCACAGATGCTGGGCAGGATTTCCTTGTCACCATGGCGAGCGGCGAACTTGCAGAAGCCGCAGGCTGTGTAGTTGATCCCGAATTCGAAGTTGTCACCTGGGCCCGGCTCAACAAATTCGTATGCAAAATCGTCCGGAAACGCTTTCCGGTGCCCTTCTGTCATGCTCATGACGGCCTGTTTGCTCAGCAGGGCTCGGTTCTCTGGCGACAAAAATTGGCGACCTGCAGCGAGGCGCTCTGCTTCGGGCACTGCTAGCCCTTGCGACTTCAAGGTTTCTCGCGCGATGTCGTTAATCATCGCCAACGGGACCCCGTGCCGTCGGAGCACCCGGCCGATGGCAAGGAAGCCAATGAGGCGCATGAAGAAGTTGCTCATGCGATTTTCCGAGCCGCCGACATAGGGCAACTGAGTGAGCACTATATCGAATTCAGCCATTACTTCATGCTTGATGCCTTCGATGTCGGAAAGGTGCGCGTATTCGCGCAAGATCGTCTGGGCC
Source organism: Caballeronia jiangsuensis (assembly GCF_046030135.1). Classification (NCBI taxonomy): domain Bacteria; kingdom Pseudomonadati; phylum Pseudomonadota; class Betaproteobacteria; order Burkholderiales; family Burkholderiaceae; genus Caballeronia; species Caballeronia jiangsuensis. The sequence continues at coordinate 69,618 of NZ_JAQQDB010000026.1, read as the reverse complement.
AAATCAAGGCGATGGCGCATGCTGGACTCCATGGCGCTGCGATTCGACTCGTAAAAGGGATGGACACTTTCAGTCATGGGACACGTCTCCAAACGCCTTGCATGAAAAACTAGCAGGATATTTGGCTCGATTTTCAGTCGGCGCGATCCCTACAGTGGCTCAATTTTCGGTCGGCGTAAACAGTTCACGGAAACCATAACGCAGAAGAAAATCGTCGATCGGAGGCATTTACATTCTTCTACACGTTATGGTCTGAAATTCAATTCACGAAGAAAATTGCCATTCACACGTCGATTGTCAACGATTCAGGCGTCCGTGTCGGTTGACCGCTCCTGGCCGGGGAAAGCCTATCGCGAACGGTCCCCCGGACTGCGATGAACCTTTTTTCGGCCCTTTACCCGAGAATTGATGACCGTTCGGCCACGCCCCGGGGTGTTTGCGCCATTGCGAGTGCGAGTGTTCGTTTCGCCGCATCATTTGTCCCTTAATCCAAATACGCTTCACTCGCGGATTGGCGTCCCCGTTTATGCGTCGGCCGCCTTGGGCGCCGGCGTTCTGCCGGCGCACCTTTTTACTCATGGCATCATGCGGACAGACGCGAATTGGAGCGTCCGTTACGCCACGACAATGCAATGAGTAATTCTCCAACCCCCAGCACCCGATCTATCGCAGTTACCGTCCCGACGCATTTGGCGGAAGCACTCCAGGAGACCGTTGACGTCTTCCTCGCACAAGCGGAAGGCGGAACGACCCCTGCGCAGCGAGCGGCCGAGATCCGCGCTCAGGATCGTGACGCGAGCCTGGATTCACTCGCCCATCTCCTAGAGGTGGCGGAGGGCAGTTCCGGGCAGGCGCGCATCGTCGCTCAGTTCCTCGCAGGCATCTACAACGGCGACGACTACCCGTTCAGCCTCACGGACTTTCGACGGCTCGATGACGGTTTGCTGGAGCACTGCCTGCAGGTGTTACGGCTGAACAGTCGGCACGCGACGGAAGTGCACCGCTACTTTCCCAATGGGGAAACCCGCTGGCAGGCGATGATCAAACGATGGGGGCTGGCAGACGAACCGGCCCACACGCCGCTGCCGGACGACGACGTGGTGCACTCCTGCCAGTACGACAACAAACTCGATGCGCCGGGTTATCGGGACGTGACCTTGTTCGTCAAAGTCGCTGTTGGCGTGGATGATGTTCGCTCGCTCGGCCTCGCGTTGTCGGCCGCGGACTCGGAGCGGCTAGCTGCGGACCTCATCGCAGTGCATCGCCTTGCGTGGACACGAGGCAAGCCGTTGGATGCCGACGCGAAAGAGCCACGACCAGCGTGGTTGTGAAAGACGGCATGAATTCGTGAGCTTTTGCCTGGCGTGCCCGCAATTTAAACCGCTATCTTTACTCCATCACCCGCGTCATAGACGCATCGACCCCGCGCTGACTTCAGTCAGCCCACGTTGTTCAACCCTTTGGGAACCACTCCCAAAGGGGGCAGGTTCCCTCTCAGGAGCCCTGCCATGCAACAGCAACCTTCTCTCGCCCTCAAGCAAATTCAGGTCAGCGTCAATCCCCGCAAGTACTTCGATGCGGCGGAGATGGAAGAGCTGACCGCGTCCGTACGCGAAAAGGGCGTCATCCAGCCTGTCATCGTGCGCACGCTCGCCGACGGTGGCTTCAGCCTCGTCGCTGGTGGCCGCAGATACAAGGCGGCGCTCGCGGCGCACGGCGAGGACTATGAAATCCCGGTCGTCGTTCGCGACATCGATGAAGTCGAAGCGAAGCAGCTCGCCATCATCGAAAACATCCAGCGAGCCGACATGTCGCCCGCCGAAGAAGCCATTGCCGCAGCCGAGCAAGTCGGGCTGTGCAAAGGCGATCGCGACGAAGTCGCGCGCATTTTCGGTTGGTCACGTGCGACGCTGGACAAGCGTCTCGCGCTGATGAACTGCAGCACGCCCGTGCTCGATGCGCTCAGCACGCGCCAGATCCTCCTCGGTCACGCCGAGCTGCTTGCTGCGCTCCCCAAAGAGACGCAGGACAAGCTGCTGCCGGTGATCATCAAGGAGGGTAAGGCGGTGGCGGAGGTCAAGAAAACCATCGAACAGGTCGCCTGTTCGTTGGCGGCCGCGATCTTCGACAAGGCCGAGTGCGCCGGATGTCCGCACAACTCGTCCACGCAAGGCGAAATGTTCGGAGAGTCCATCGGTACCGGAAACTGTACGAACCGCACCTGCTACAACGAGAAGACCGAAAAGATGCTCGAAGCGACGGCCACCGGCCTGCGCGACGAATATCCGGTCGTGCGCATCGTGCGTGCTGGCGACAATCACACGCGCGTGCAACTCGCAGTCGATGGCTCCAAAGGCGTCGGCGAGGAGCAGGCGAAGGCGTGTCATGCGTGCCAGAACTACGGCGCGGCGGTGAGCGGCCTGCCTGACTCAATCGGCAAGGTCTATCGCGGCCAATGTTTTGACACCGTGTGCAACATGAAGAAGGTGGCGGCGCAACTGCAAGCGGTCAAAGCCGCGACGCAGCCGAAGCCCGAAGCAGCCAAGGGGGGCCCGAAAGCGTCGCCTGCAGCAGCGAAGGGCTCGACCGGTTCGTCCGCGGCATCGACGACAAGCAATCCGCCGGCGACGGTGGTGGCTGAGTCGGACCGGATCAAAGCGTATCGCGTGGCGTTGTGGCGTAAAGCCCTGCGCCGCGAGGTGGGCGCCGATCCCGCACTCGCTCAGCGATACCTCGTTGCGATCGCACTGTCCGACCAGATGCGCTGCGTCGATCAGAAGACGCTCTCGGGCATCTGGGAAAAGCTCACCGAAGAGCAAGTCGCGTCCGGCGATGTGTCGAAAGCGGCAGCCTCGACGGCGGCCGCAAACGACGCGAAGCTCGCGCATGCCGTCACCGGTGTGACGGTCGCCGCGATCCAGGGTCTCGACGTCCAGCACCTCACGCGTCTGTGCAAGCATCATCACCTCGATCTCGCGAAGCACTGGAAGCTCTGCAAAGAGTTTCTGGAGTTGATCACGAAGTCGGAAATGATGGTGGTTGCTGACGAGCTGGGCATTCGTGCCGCGCTCGGCGACAACTTCAAGAAGGTCTTCGGCAAGTCCAAGCCCGAGGTCATTGACGCGCTTCTGGCCGTCGAAGGCCTCGACTACGCGGGCAAGATCCCGAAGGTGCTCAAGTTCTAACGCGCGGCTCGCCCGTGCATCGATCGTAGTTTCCATCCTTTATTGGCCGCCCATCCTTTGAATGGCGGTCTTTTTTTCTCAGGAGTTTTCCATGTTTGCAGCTATTGAACCGCTTCTGCGTCACTGCACGAAGCTCACCCTGTCCTTGCAGATGAAGGGCGACGAGATGGTTGTCTGCGTCATGCCGCAAGGCACGGCAAAAGACGCCGCCATGCTGCAGCCGCTCGCGCTCACCGCGACGGCCGCCGAGCTGGAAGCGGGCTTTATTGACGCGCTCGTGGCCTACACCGGCGCGCACGCGTCGCTCGCCGAGCAGGTTGCTGCGACCACCGCCATCCTCGAGGCCGCCAAGACGACGCAAGTCTCCAAAGCGACCAAGACGCTGGCTAAGGGCGGCAGCAAGCCGGCATTGCCGGCGCCCGGCAGATCGAGCACCGATGCGGACAACGATGATGACGACGCAGGTGACGACGCTGAAGGGCAGAGCACCGCCCCGAACGCATCGCCGGGCTCGGCTTCGTCGGAAGCATCGGTGGAACCGGCTAACACCGGGACCAACCTCGCATCGCTTTTCGACTAAGGAGCAGACATGGCTATCCAAGTTGCGAAGCTCACGCGCGAGTTCGTCTACAACGGCGTGACGTTCCCCGATCCGGGGCCGACCTTCTCGCCCGACGATGTCCGCGATCTCTATTCCGCGCAGTATCCGGAGCTGACGACCGCGGCGATCGACGGGCCGACGACGGAAGGCGATGTGATGCGGTTCACGTTCGTGCGCGCGGCCGGTGCCAAGGGTGCAGTCATGCCCTGCAGCGTCCATGCGTAAGCGCGACCTCCTTAAAGCCTTGTCCGACCCGGACCTGGCGCTTTCCCATCAGCAACCGCCCGGAAGGGCGGTTTTTTTTCATGACAAGGAGATCGAGCAATGCTCTTCGATCCTCGCCCGTCTGGTGCAGAAGTCGCTGTCTCGGGAGAGCCTTGGCAACCGCGACGCGCTCCCGCTGCCGGACGTCGAACTCCCAATGATTTTCTAAGCCTGCCGGCCATCGGCTCGGACGTCAAAACGCGCGCAGTGATGCGTTGGAACGCCGAAAAGGATGTCGCCGGTCTTATCTCCGCCCAGTTCAACTCGGGCGTGCTGAGGCCGCGCGACGTACCGGAGTTCAAAGGCGCGGGCGACGCGCTCGCCCACGGGGTTTTTGCATGGGCCAAGCGTCATACGCCGCGTCTGGACTGCCTTGGCTTTGACTTCGTGCTGTGCGACGTGCAGGCGGTGCAAGACGTTGTCCAGTATCAGGAGGACAGCAGCGAGTTCAATCCGACCTCGCCCGTTTATCTCGGCATCGAGATTACGGAGGAGAGCATCTTCGAGATCGGCAGACGTGCCGCCGAGCTTCGCAATGTTCACCCGCGGTTGGTGTCGACGGCGATGGTGCTGATCAATCGTGCAGCCGGACGCACGATGTGGGTTCGGACGCCGGATGAGTTCCTTGGGGAATTCGCTTCCTGGTTCTGGGATGGCGACTCGAACGCAACCGATGAGGAAGCGCGCGAGATGCTGACGGACCGATTCGGCGAGGCGAGGCGGAGATGGACTACTACCTCCCTTCCGTTGTACGTCCTCAGCTTTGTCCCGACGACATGGACGTCTACCGGTGGCACGCGAAAACCCGGCGCTATCTGCCTCAACGGGCACTTGGCGTTGCGGCGCTCAGACGGCTTCAGCGGTTCACCGCCGGTCGCACGCGTCGGATCTGTGCGGAGTTGGAGAAGCTGTCGTTGATGTTGCAGCGGGTCGGCAATCGCGACCTCTTCGGCTGTGAATATCGGCCGCGCTGCGCTTATGCGTCGGCCACCCTCACCGTGGAAAACGACACCCGCGTGGGGGAAGTACTCGATTCGCACTACGAGTACCTCGCCAGCGCCGGCGACGGCACTACCTACCTCGGCTTTACGCCGCTTGCCTCCGCGCCTGACGCCATCCGCAAGCAGTACGCGGACTGGTCGCAGGGCTTATCCATTCTTGGCCAATTGGACCGCGTCATCGCGTGTCTCGCGGCATAACTAGGAGCTTTGTATGAAAGGGCTTGATATCGGCTCGGACCGCGTTGACGAACTCGCGGCGATCAGCGCCATCTTGTTGTACGGCCGTCAGGATCGCAGCGCGGTCTACGGCACCGTTCATCCGGTGACGCAGGGTAAGAGCGGCCGGGCAACGATCGGTGCCGGAAGGCCGATCGACCGCATGGCGCTCGTCGATTGCCTGCGCGAGCTGGCTCAGAACGCTGCGCCTAAGGCCGAGTTTCTGCCTGAGACGGTGCTCGCGGTGTCGCAAGAGGCGGTGATGTGGTGGTGCAGACCGGCGATGCGAAGAGTCTTCTTCGATTGTCAGGAGATCGGGCGGCGCAGTGCGGTCGTCCCGCATCCAGGGTTGGTGTTCCGTGCAGCTTCGAGCGGGTTTTCCGTGTTCGCGCTGCAGGAAGACAGCCGGCCAACGCCTGAATCGAAGCTGCACGAACCGCCTTACTTTAACACCTGGGACTGGGGGCGGATCTGCATCGGCTCGGCGCACGTTCCTAAGCGGATCGATATCGAGTCGATCGGCGGATGGGAGGGCGGATTCTTCGAATCGGCCTTCACGCACCCGAACCACGGGAACAAACGGGTTTCGCATCCCAATGGTGAATTCGCCTTCTGGAAGGAAATGCTCGACGGCAAGTACGGCGAGCAATTCCCGAAAGACGCGCTCGTCCCTATGGACCTTACCCTCGCTGAGCTAATCGCTGGCAAACAAGGAGTTCGATGATGAACGCTGGTGCTTTGAATCCTGCAGATGCCGCGCTTCAACGCTCATTTCCTTCCGTCATGGTGCCCCGGCGTGAGTCGGTCGCGCCGATGCAGTCGGCCGGTGAGCGACTGCTGATCGGCGAGAACGGTGTCTTTCTAGAAATTGATCTGCCGTGGCTCTCAGTCGTTCGCCGCATTGCGCACTACACGGTCCCGACCGCAATCCCCTACGGGAAAGTGGCAGAGTCGACCGAGTTGCGTTGCGGTGCGGTGCCGCCCGAGTTGGTCGGCGAGTTCGTCGCGATGGCACGCGCCGCGCATCCGCTGGAAACCGGTGCCTGGATCGTCTGGAACGTCGAGACGAAGCAGTTTCGCCTCGCGCCTGTGAAGGTGCTTTCGCAGGGGACCGGGTCGCTGAAGTACGAGCGGCCGGAACTTCTTCGAAGTGAACTGCGGGTGATCGACTGCCATTCGCATGGCGCGCATCCCGCGCACTTCTCGCCGACAGACAACGAAGATGACCGACACGAGACGAAGTTCGCCTTCGTCGTCGGCAACTGCGCGTCATCGGTGCCGAGTATGGCGATGCGACTGTGTGCCAAAGGCATCTTCGAGCACGTCGAGCGCGTGCCGAGCAGTTGGTACGCGGCGGCTCGCGCGCAGGAGGTTGCATGAACGGGACTATCCGACATCAACTTCCTTCGCGGATGCTCGAGCGAAGCTGGAATGTGGTCGTAGTAGGCGCGGGCGGCACCGGAAGTGCTGTGCTCCCGAGCTTGGCGCGGCTGCACCACGCGATGCTGGAACTGGGTCACCCGGGCGGCATCGACTGCACCGTGTTCGATGACGACACCGTCAGCCCGACCAACGTCGGCCGGCAGGGCTTCTATCCGAACGACGTGGGTGAGTACAAAGCCTCGCTCATCGTCAATCGGCTCAACGCACTGATGGGCACGAACTGGCGGGCGGAAACCCGGCGATTCGGTCCGGGCGAGCCGCTCTACAACGTCGATCTCGTGATTGGCTGCGTCGATACGCGTGCTGCTCGGGCCGCGATTGTTGGCGCAGCGCAGCACAGCGGGGCGTATTACCTCGATTGCGGCAACGACACGGATCGCGGCCAAGTTGTCATCGGTCAGGTTTGTGGCAAGAGCTACGCGCTGAAACATCCGGAACGGCTGCCGCATGTGGGCGAGTTGTTTCCGGAATTGATCGACGCGAAGCTCGATGCGAAAGACGAGACCCCGTCCTGTTCGATGGCAGAGGCGCTGCGCAAGCAGTCGCTGGTCATCAATCAGGCGATCGCCGTCCAAGCATTCAACATGCTCTGGACCATGTTTCGAACCGGCGCGGTGCCGTTCTCGGGCGTGTTTGTGAACCTCGCAACGGGGCGCACAAATCCGATTCCGTTGGATCCGGCCGCGTGGGCGCGCTTTGGGTACGAAGTCCCGAAGCCGCCCGTGAAGAAAGCGAGGAAGAGCCGCAAGGCCAAGCTCGCTGCGTAAGTAGTCGCTGTTCCATCACTGCCGACCTCCGCAAGGGGTCGGCATTTTCTTTTCTCGTGCTCAACGGGCACGACAACCTCAACAGGAGTATCCGAATGTCGGAAGACATTGAAATCGTATTTTCGGCACCGCTCAAAGTGGCGGCGGCGTTGTGGCAAGAGCGCTGGTGGTGCTGTGCGGCCTTTGTTGTCGCAACGGCCGCAAATTTGCTCCCGCCGGCGGGCTACGTCGGCATGGCCGTCAGGTTCGCGTACGAGCACTTGTTGCACGACGCATCGGGCATTGGCCGAATCATGGCCGCGGTCCTTGGCGTTCTGGCGACCTCGCTGGCATGGCGGGTGGCCGGTCAGCGAGACCGCGCCCGCCCAGGGCTCTTTGCCCGTGCATGCGACTGGGTCGTGAACCGCTTCCTGATGTCGCACCTTGCGCGCGGCGTCGTGGTGGTCATCGGCGCAAGCGTCGCCTTCGGCGCACACGGCGTCCTGTTCGGCGTAGCGTTCGGCGCCTGGCTCGGCTTTGTCATGTGCAGCATGCAGTGCTTGACGGCCTTCTCCGTTATGCCGCGTCTGCGGTAACAGCATTAACCGCTCCCTCGCGGAGCGGTTCTCTTTCACCTCAGCGGGTACGCAGCCCGTTGGGGCTGCTCCGCGTATCACTGGAGCAAAACATGGGTTCTTCGATTTTGACGGGTAAGCGCGCAGGCGCAATGCAGAAGGCTGACGGCGAGTGGATCTACGCGTTGTTCGAGCGTGGCTATGAGTCGAACGTCTATCCGCACACTGACCACTGGTCGGCGGTGGCACTGGGCAACTATGCGCAGGTCATGCGCCGCATCTTCTCGCATGCGGCCAGTTGCGAAGGCGGAATGCTTCGAAGCCGTAACGGCTCGATTAAGCCGGAAAACTACATTGCGAGTTGGAGAAGTGAACTCGCCAAGCCCACGCTTCTTCGGGATCGGGCGATCGAACTGTCAGTCGGTTCCTCATGCTACTCGGCGGTGCCTGAGTCGCAGCTGGACGATGTCCGGCTCTCGTTGATCCGCGCTGGCTTCGAGTCTCGCATCGATGAGTTGGTCGGGGGCAGCTTGAGCGTTTCGCTGCACGCGGACATCGACCTGCTGCTGTCGATCTATGGGAACAGCGGGCCGCTCAGCGTTTGGCGAGTGCTCAAGGAGTACGACTGTGCAACCGCACACATCGAAGTGCCGGTGCCGCCCACAACGAAGACGGCGATAGAGCGGATGCCCGAGGTGCGGTGTCATTCCATCGACCAGCACAATCTGTTGGTTGCAATGGGTGCAGCTCCGTGGCGTCACGCTGGCTGGCAGTACAGCGCGGTCGGTTCGTTCGTCACGGAGGTTGCCTATCCGGTGGAGATGGAAGCGCCGGGCTTCGCCAAGAAGGCGATTCCAGCGTTCCGCGACGCCGTGAGCAACGCCCCGCAGGTTCCTTCGGCGACGCGCATCACCGTGACGCGTGCGCCCGAAGGCACGGAGGAGTGGAAGGTTCGCCGCGCCGACGAGTTTGCGAGAACGCTCGGCCTCGTGGCTGAGGACGCATGTGCGCCGGCTGTCTTCAGCTTTGCGTTCGGCGACTTGCTTAATCGCGAAGACACAGACCGGCTGTTGTACGGTCTGGGTTCTTTCAGCGATGCGCAACTCCAGTGGGAGGTGCCAGTCACGCGCGCAGGCGCTGAGCTGATCCTGCATTCTTTGCGGCAGACGTTCAGCTCTCGCTGTGCCTCGCCTAGTGCTGTTTTGATCAACGCCACGCTCCCGGTTTCCGGGGCGTGGCTTTTTTTTCGCCCGCTAGAAGGCGAAACTTGCTTGCGCCGGGACTGACGCGGCTGCGTGTTCGGTGGCATTTGCGTCGGCAGACGAGGGTGTGCCTTGCCGCTGTGCCAGCAGTTCGTCGTACCGGCGCATAACGTCGGCCGCGCTGGTGTAGCCGACCTCGATGCCCACTGTCTGGGCGACGCGGCGGCGCACGCTCGCGAGCAATTCCGCTTCCTCGGGCGTCGGGCGCGCCGTCGGCCACCCCGACGAGAAAAGCAGGTGCTCAGGAATCTCCGCCTCGATCGCTTGGCGCTCGACGGCCGCAGCCTTTGCGCGCGCGACGTCGGCCGCCAGTTCCGGCGACAGCAGGTGCGGCGCGACGTCAGCCAGCCACCGTTGCCCTTGCTCATGATGCAGTACGCGCATGAGACGCGCGACGCGCCGTAGACCGTGTACGCCTCATGCAGCGCCAGTCCAGCCGCAGCAATCTCAGTGAAGACTTCGTCAACGGTCCATTCGATGATCGCATTCCACGTCACACCGGTGCGGCCCTTGGTCGACAGGGGAGCGAGCGGGGCGGCGACAGCGATCTTGCTCCGAGCATTGCTTTCCTGACGGCGCACACCGGTGACACTAACGATGTTGTGCATCGGAAAACGCTTGTTCAGCGCAGAATTGATTAGGCTTCCTTTCAACTCGGATGTACAGAAACGCATTGACGGCGTGCTCCACGGCAGGATCAGCCGCACGCAGGAGAGATCGCGATAGCGCTCGACGTTGTTCGACCAGCGCTTCTCCCATCTGGCGAGCATGTCACCGGCTTTCCGTTGCAACGTGAGCAGCTCCCAGCCAAGGTGAGCGGCAAGCCGCTCACAGGCGGGACCACTGTCCTTCCACTCGACACGGCCGAGGTCAGAATGAACAAGGATACGAGGTCCGTTGTGGCCAATGGCGTCAAGGGGCGGGCGACCGCGAGGGCGCAGGCGACGCTGTCCTTGCCGCCGCTCACGCCGATAGCGACCACAGCGTCCGTTGTGAGCAGCGCCGCCACCACCGGGGTAAGTGCGACGTCGCGGGCACGCGCTGGAGCGTAGGCGTTTGAACGGGTGCGAAGCGAGGACAGGTCGATGGTCTGGAGCATGGTCGAAGAAGGATCGAGGTAGATGATTCATCTTCGCAGCTACAGCGCAAAGTCAAGCTGGGCGGGCTTCTGAGCCGAGCTGCCCGAAAAAATCTATGGTCACCCCCGTTTCTGCAACCCCTGATTTTTGACGTTGTGGTTGGTTTGCTTAAATCTATCCGGCGTCGTTGTGGGGAAATCTCCCCGCGCCACGATGAGAGTCGCGCCTGACGATCCTGAAAAGCCCATCGGCTTCAAGAGCCAATTTTTTCGGCAGGTTGTTCGTCAGGCCGATGTACCGTTCACGTCATCAAATTTCAGGCTATCGCAAAACCAGATGGGTAGACTCGGTAAAGCAGGATCCGGGCGGCTGTTCAGGCAGGCATGGAGGCCGAGTCCGCGTCGAATGTCGAATGATGGGTCGCCAGCGCCCACGCGGTGCGCGCCAGCTTGTTGGCGAGAGCGCAGGCCACCACGTTCGGGTGTCGCCGCGTCAGCATCGCGCGGACCCAGTCGGCCAATCGACCGGCGTGCTTATCGAGCCGCTGCATGTACGATCTTGCACCCAGGACCAGCAGTCTGCGGAGGTTTTTGTCACCTCTCTTGCTGATGCCCAGCAGGTTGGACTTACCGCCGGTGCTGTACTGGCGCGGCACCAACCCGATCGAGGCGGCGAAGTCCCGGCTGCAGCCGTATTGCTTGCCATCGCCCATTTCGGCGGCCAGCACGCTCGCCGTTATAGGGCCCACACCTGGGATGCTCAGCAAGCGCTGGCCGAGGTCGTCTGCATCGAGCTGGCGGCTTAATTCCTTGTCGATCTCGTTGATTTGTTCGCTCAGGTACTTGAAGTGGGCGTGCAGGCGCTCAAGGCTGGAAACCAGCGACGGTGGAAGGGAATGCTCGGCGAGTACCGTCGACAAGCGCCTGATCACAGCTTGTCCGATGGGCAGACTGATGCCGAATTCGAGCAGAATGCGTGCATCTGGTTACTCGTCTTTACGCGGTCGCGCACCAGCGACTCACGTACTCGGTGCAGAGCGGACAGGGTTTGCTGCGATTCGGTCTTAGGCGTGACAAACCGCATGGCAGGTCGCGACGCCGCCTCGCAGATCGCCTCGGCATCCACGAAATCATTCTTGTTGCTCTTGACGAAGGGGCGCACAAACCGGGGCGAGATGAGCTTGACCTGATGCCCGAACGATGCGAGCTTGCGGGCCATATGATGGGCCCCGGCACACGCTTCCATGACCACGGTGCAGGCGTGAAACGTGGCGAAGAACTCGACCAGTTGCTTGCGGCTTACCTTCTTGCGAAACACGGGTTTACCGTGCCGGTCCTGGCCGTGAAGGTGAAAGGAATGTTTGCCCAGATCGATTCCAACCAGCGTCACGTCTTGCATGATGGCCCTCACCAGAAAGAAAGACACCCTACAGCGTAATCCGCTCGTAGGGTGGGGGTGACCATCTCATTAGCCCGCGTCGCGGCTAACGACAGCGGGCTACTGGATGTGATCTACAACAGCGCGCGTCCACAGCCAAGAGGACACGCAGTAATAGCTTAGTTGCTAATCTCCGATGCACAAGAGAAAGCTCGCATGAGACAGAAAAGTGACCTATCCAACAGTCGGTTTTTATTTGTCAGTTTATATTGACCCTACCCGCTAATAAGGGTGCTGAGAGACCAGACAATACAAAAACAAGAAAAACTGAGGCCATCCAGGGCGCGTCCCTGGGTGGCCTTTTCTTCGCCCTGGCAATTGGCAGCCACCAGCGTCTCCTTGCACCTTGCGCTTCTGTCGGAGCGCGCTGCATTTACTTCGCTTCCGGTCGTTGGGACGGTGTTTATTCAAAATAGCGACGTTTTTAGCGTCCTTTTGAACGCATCCGCTACGGTATCGATGGCTAGAATGGCGTCTCTCTCAGGTTCGTCGACGGCCCTCGGATTTGCGACGGACTTTCAAGCGCCGCTTCAGAAATGGAGCAGGCGCTTTTTTTTGTCCCGGCTTCGTGCTGCCGGCCCCGCTCCGGATGATTCGTCGATTCGTCGCGCGGGAAGTCACTACTCGAGAAGTGTTCGTCTCCGTACTGGAGCGAAAGGCATAGCGATTTGTTGAGCTTTCCGACTTCGACTGCGCGATTGACTCCGTAGACTGTGCTCCATTCCCCGCGCTTTTGCGCATCGACCTACCCCTCCAGCGTGCTGGAGGACCATCTTCTCTCCAGCCGTCTATGACGGCAATCTTCTGGCGACCCTCGTTGGTCGCCTTTTTTCGTCCCGTTGGGAGCCTATCCCTCCGGGAGACAGCTCCCATTATCTTTTTGGAGTTGTCTATGTCTCGCAATCTCGCACCTGTCGTCAAAGTTTCCAGCAAGAACGGTTTCATGGCGAATCAGCGTGTGGTCGGTCAGGACGTCGAGGCCAGCCCGCCGCAGCTTTACACCGGTCGTATTCATTCGGTGTGGAGCGACGGCACGGCAATGGTGGATTGGGACTATTCGCTCAACCATCAAGCCGAACGGCATCTGGTGCAAAGCGGTCGTGTCAGACTGCATCACCTCAGCCATACCGCCTCGTAGGTCTTCGTAAATGACGCGTCCAGTGCAGTTCGCTGGACGCCGTTTCTTCAGGTCCAAATCTTTCCTTGATGGGAGCCTCCCATCGAGGGCGGCTCCTACCTTTTCAGGAGTTGCCCATGTTTCCAATGCTCAAACACGCTCTCAGTAGCCTCGCCTGGTACGCCAAGCAGGACGCCGAAGCCTGGAAGATGCTGTCGTTTCTCGTTGTCGTTGTGTACGTCTCGACGGCAATCGCCTCGGTTACCGACTGACTCGCGTAGCTTTTCGCTGCGTATTTCCCGTTTCTCTTCCCTTTGGGGCAAACCAGCCCTTCGGGAATGGATTGCCTCACGTTCATTCGAGGTGATCCATGATCAAGTTTTTTTGTTCCGTGATGCTTCTTTCGGTTCTGACTGGCTGCGCCACGGCGGACTTCGGCTCGCCGGATACCTACCAGCGCTACGACGTTCAACGCATCGGCCAGTTCGAGCAGGCAACCATCATGCGCGTGCGCCCGATCACCATCGAGAGCAATTCTGGCTCGTCGGGCATTGCATCGATCGTTAGCGCAGCAGCAGGTGCCTTCCTGGGCTCGCAAGTCATCGGCAACGGGAGCGGCCGCTATATCGCCGGCGCGCTTTCCGGCTCGGTTTCAGGGTTGGTGGCTCAGCGCGTAAGCGCGGCTATGTCTCGCCACAGCGGTGTCGAAGTCTTCCTTCGTCGCGCCAACGGTCAGACCGTGGTCGTTACACAGGTCGACGATCAGCAATTCGCTGCTGGTCAGCAGGTGTTTCTCGTCTCGAATGGGTCCGGCTATCGGATCACCCACTAACTGGCGGCGACGCCTCGACCAACTGGATGAACCATCGATGAACCACTATCAATTGATCACCCACGGGCAGACCAACGGCTGGGACGCTTTGACCAACGACGTCAACGGCAAGAATTTCTACGGGATGCGTCCGGTGGAGGTCGCTGCGCAAGCAGGCGACGTTGACGAGTTCATGGCGATCGTGTCTCACCCGGAGTTCAGCCCGCTGGGAGCGCGGCCGCATATGTTCGCCGAGGTTGGGCGGATCAGCGACGGTTACGGCGACGCGAGCTTCAAACGCTTGAAGCCTGCGCTCGACGCTTACAAGGCGCGATTCCTCTAATCGGGCATCGCAGTACGCATCTTCTGAATGCGCGGTGAAAACCGCGCCAACCCTTGCGGGGCAGGCTTCCCGCAAGGGACCTGCCTCGTCTGCAATGAGGCAAATCATGAAATTCCCCCGAGTGTTCTATGCGGACCGCAGTAGTGCCAATGCCGGCGCGAAGGCGGCTCTGCAACGTCATGCGGCGCGCGTTCTGCGACGCGTCGCGCAGGACTTGCGTCTTCCGGCGCATGCTCACGAGATCGTCACCGATACTCGCCGCGGCAATTCCGAAGTACGGGTGTCGTTGCGCACCGAGACGTTGTTTGTCGACGTGCTCGAGCGTCAAGGAGGTTCAGGCATCGCGCTGAGCTTCAGAACCCGGCGCGGCCGCTCCGACCTGACGGGCGGTGGCGAAAACCACGTCGCCCTGACGCAACTCGAGACGCTCGCGGGCTATCGAGCGATGTTGGAGGGCCTGCGTTTGGCCGGTGGCATCGACTTGAAGTGCGGAGGTCGTCGATGAAACTGGCGAAGGTGAAAATCGAGTACAGCTCCGGTACGACCATCGTGGACCGCGTTAGCCTCGACCCTCTCACGGGTCGTGTCTATTTGGCTCCGCGGGTACTGGGGCTCATGAAAACGATGGAGCAGTCGGAATGTTCTCCATCGTTTAGTCTCCAGTGCAAGGGCTTTGTGTTGCCGGTAGCTGCTGCTAGTGGGGAGTACAGGGTCTCGATGCCCGTAGAACATGGCACCGGTTTCGGGAAAATCCTTCACTCAATAGCCGTGCCGTCAAAAGAACAGCGCCAGCAGAACGGGCGCTATCTGCATACGCTGTCGGCGGCGTCGATTGGCGGTGCCGCCGCGTCATGGCATGCCGCGCTTGGGCAGGGGTGGGACGCATTCGTGCTGCCGGGATTTCTGGCTGTCGCGGGAGTGCTATTATGGTACGCAGGAATTTGGAGCATGGAAGGAGAATGAATATGTCCACAGGAATCTTCGTTTTGGCGATGTCGATTGTCATTTCGGCTTTCTTCATCTGGACCTCCAACAACGGCCGCAAAGCCGATCGCGAACGCGATTGGGGCAAGTGATTCGACACGGCGCAAGCTGAGTCCAAAGACGAAACCGCACCTTTCAAGGTGCGGTTTTTTTTTACTGTTTTCCTTTTCTGGCGCGCCTTCGGGCGCGCTTTTCATTTTCAGGAGTTGGTTATGTCTATAGCAAACACGGATGCGCTGCGAAGAGGTGTTGCCGCCGATGGTGCGATCGATATTAAGTCGGTCGCTCGGCTGGACACCGACGGCAAGACGGTCGATCAGGTCTTCCAGGATCTGTGCCGCTTCATGCGCGGAACGGAGCTCGAACCGGAGTGGCTTTGTCACGCGAACCTGCAGGACGACGCTAACGAAGCCATGTACGGAGCGCGCCACAGCAGACCGCGGCCCGAGCCGTCGTCATACGAACGAATCTCCGTTTCCGTGTGCATCGGAAACAGCGAGGGCTGGCTTATTCATGTCGACTTCATCAGCCGACCGCAGCTTAGCGACTCGCTCGACCGCACCTACGCGATCATGCCGTTGCTCCGCGCGAAGGTGTTTTCGACTGACCACGCGTGGTCGCTCGCTCGTCTGATCGCCCGTCTAATCGACGCGGCGTAGTAGCTTCTCAACTCTTATCCGCGCCCGTTTTGGCGCACTTAACCCTTGCCGGGCATCGACCCGACAGGGAGCGATTGCCCGCAATTTTTCCGAGGCAATCGACCATGTATCAGCTTTCCTTCTCAGGCTCCGCCCATTCCTTCCGTACGATGCTCGAAGTGCTCCGTTTCCTGCGAGACGACGCGAGCGTCGCAGCAGTCGACGCGGCAGAGATCGCGCTCACGTTCGTCAGCCACTCCGTATCCGTTACTCGCTATAACGGCAAGCTGACCGTTCGTCGGGCCGGGACGGCGACAAGCCTCTTCCTGTCGCTCGTCGACGAGATCGACGCGACTTACTTCAGACCGTCGTTCGCCGCGCTCGAAGCGTGGCAAATCCGGCGCGAGCACTGGCAACTGCTTTATCTGGCCTTTGATCTGGCGCGCGAGCCGCTGTATTTGTTCTCGTCCGATCAGGTGGCGCAGGCCAACGAAGACGCGGCCAAGAGCGGCCGTCGCGGGCTGGACCTGTTCGAGCTGCTGCAAGACGAGTCGCAACGCCGGTTCGGCTTCCGCTACGCGGGCCCGATTCTGGACAGCCGGCAGAGCAATGGTCGGCACGAGGTTCACGTCGCCTACGCGCTCGCGGCGGGCAAGCCCGTTCCGCAAGCGGTCATCGATGACTACGCTTCGTTGTCGAAGTTCGATTCCGACTTGCAATGGGCCAAGCCGCTTCTCGCGGTGCCCGAGTTGCGTGGTGCGTTGCCGCTTGCGAAGCTCGTGCCGCTCGCAACGGTGATGCGCCATTCGAAGCAGGCGATCACCTCTGACAATGCCGCGCTGCTCTCGATGCTGATGGGTCTCGTGCCGAACTCGCCAACGACGGTCGAAGTCGACGACCTGCTGTACGCGAAGGGCATTCTCGAAGCGCATCCTTTGCCTGAGGCGTACCTGAAGCCCGTCGATGTCGGCCTACCGACCTGCCAGTTTGCGGAGGTACTGCGGCGCACGCTCGCCGACAGCGCGCGTGATAACCGGCTAGCGGAACTCGAGAAGGCGCGGAAGTCGGGCAGCATCAGCGCCCGCCGCTTCCAACTGGACTCGCAACTGGCCATTCTCGATCACGGCAGGCACACGCGCACTTTCGCCAACGAGTTTGCGAAGGCAGTGCAGACGGCCGACATGTCCTATCTCCTCAGTATCCTGGACCGGCCCGACGATGCGAACCGCGCGAGCAAGCAAGCGGTGCGCGAGGTGTTCGGGATCAAGCTCATCGGCGTTCGCGCCGCGGCTCGGCGCCGGGGCATTTTTCAACTGGCAGGTATGGACGCCGCGCAGCAAGCAGAATGGGAGGCGTTGTCGGTTTCCCAACGTGAGGCGAGGCGCGTCGCCCGCGAGGTCGCTCGCGCTCGCGAAGCGGCTGAGATGTCGCGCGTTCGTGCGGAAGACGGCGCGGTGCTGACCGGTGCGGAGTGGGTAGATCGCACGATCGCCGACGGCTTCTCGCAGATCGTCAGCCTGCGGCAGGGGACGAGCGTGCGCTACGCGCTCGCAGATCCTGTGCGGCAGTTGCAGGTATCGCTTCGTGCAAACGACGGTACGCTCGCCTACGCGCGCGTGGCGCTCGAACAGCGCGCGAGCTAATTCACCTTCGACGAACCCGGCTACGTGCCGGTTTTTTTTTCGTCGGTTGCGCCAGCGCCAAAGCTTAAGACGATGCGAAATAGTGACCTTTCCACAGATTGTCTGACCGCCCGACCCCTACACTGCATCTATCACCCGCGTCACCGACGCATCGACCAAGCCGGCTACGAGCCGGCTTTTTCATATCTGCCCCTAAGGGACCACGTCCCTACGGGCGTAGTCTTTATGGGGCTTCTCTCTGGAAGCCATCATGAAAGTCACGCCCGCTCAACTCACCGAACTCCTCTCGCTGTACGTGCCGAAGCGTCTGCCGGTGCTCATCACTGGCCGCCCCGGCATCGGCAAGAGCGACATCGTCGAACAGACCGCGCATGCGACTGATCACGAACTGCTCATCAGCCACCCGGTTGTCGAGGATCCGACCGACTCGAAAGGGTTGCCGTTTCCTTCGCCCGACGGCACGACCGCCAAGTTCCTGCCGTTCGGGGATCTGGAGCGCGCGATGACGGCCAGACGCCCGCTGATCTGGTTCCTGGATGACCTTGGGCAGGCCTCGCCCGCCGTGCAAGCCGCAAAGATGCAGTTGCTGCTCGCGCGGCGCGTCGGCGAGCACATCCTGCCACCGCAGGTCACGTTCCTCGCGGCCACGAACCGCCGTACCGACAACGCCGGTGTCTCCGGGATTCTCGATCCGGTGATCTCGCGTTTCGCCACCGTGGTGGAACTCGAACCGACGATCGACGACTGGACGCAGTGGGCCGTGCGAGAAAACATCCCGCCCGCGCTCATCGCGTTCCTGCGCTTCCGGCCGGACTTGCTGTCCGTGCAGAAGACGTCGCGCGATATCGAAAACGCACCGAGCCCGCGTAGCTGGGGGTTCGTCGCAAAGACGATGGATGTCGTGCCGAAGCACCTGGAGCACATCTCCTACGCCGGTTCGGTGGGAGAGGGTGCCGCGACCGAGCTTGTTGGCTTCCTCCAGATCTTCCGCGAACTGCCGAATCCGGACGCGATTCTTCTCGCGCCCGACACGGCGATGATCCCGACGATGCCGGCGGCGTTGTACGCGATCGCGGCAGCGCTTGCGGCACGCGCGAACGAAAACAACTTTGATCGCGTCGTGCGCTACACCGAGCGTCTGATCGGTGAAGGGCATCGCGAGTTTGCGGCGCTGCTGGTGCGAGACGCTGTCCAGCGCTCGCCGCAGATCCAGAACTCGTATGCCTTCATTGGCGCGCAAGGCGGAGAGATCGGCAAGATCATCCGCGGCGAGTAAGACGCTTCACCCGCACATCTGTTTTCTCAGCATCACCCATGTTGGGCCCTGTCGCGTCTTCGGACGCACAGGGCCTTTTTCTTGGCTTCATCCATTCCATTTCTACGAGGTTCTCTCATGGACATCACTTCCATCCAATCGAAGGTCATGCTCTGCTCCGTCACGATTTCGACCTGGGTCGCCCGCCGTTTCGACGGCAAGGTGACGCAGGAAGTCGAGAGCAAGCACCACGCGAAAGGCATCGGCAGATTCAACAAACGCCTGTTGCCCGAGCACGCGCCGAGCTTCGCAGAAGTTGTGACGCTCGCCGGCCGCATCCGCTCGTACTTCTACGACCACACGCTGAAGTACGACCAGTTGGGCGTGCGGCTGCTGCCGACGATGGTCTACATGGACTTCGCCGAAAAGATGCGCTGGTTGAAGGACGAGTTCGACTTGGCAGTGTCCGTGTTCCTGACCGACTACCTGAACCTGAAGGAGGCGGCTCGCGAAGAACTGAACGGACTTTTCAACGAGGCGGACTATCCGACCCTCGCTGAACTGTCCACCAAGTTCGGCGTAAAGATGGCGGTTCTGCCGTTTCCCGACGCGAGCCAGTTCGGCGTCGAGTTGCCGGCGAACGTGCTCAACACGCTCAAGAGCGAGTTGGACCAGCACGTTCTCGCCTCGATCGCGACCGCGAACGAGGACTTGGTGCGGCGTCTGTATGAAGCCGTTTCACAGATGGCTAATCGCCTGTACGCGACGGGCAACGTCCGACTGGACGTCGCCAACAACGTGCGAGAACTGTGCGCCTTGCTACCGAAGCTCAACTTCGCGAACGACCCGCAGCTTACTCACATCCTCGAGCAGGCGAAGACGCATCTGGCCGTGCACACGGGGGCCGAGTTGAAAGACTCGCGCGTGCTTCGTTCTCAGGTGGCCAGCAAGGCACAGGAGATTGAAGGGCTGATGGCCGCGTTCATGGGCATGCAGCCGGAGCCGATGGAAATCGAATCGGCGCATGCAAGCCAACTGCGCCTCGTCGCGTAAGGGGGCGTCATGGACCGCAATGATGTGGTGTTGGGCAGTAGCGCGGTCCATCCGCGCCTTGCCCGGCAACGGACCGAGCTTGTCCTCTCGCAACCATTCTTCGGAGCGCTCGCGCTCCGATTGAATGTCCGCGAGGATCCGACTGCCAAGACGTTCTGGGTGGATGGCGAAACGCTGGGCTACAACCCGACGTACATGGAATCGCTCAGCGACCTCGAAGTCCGGGGTGTCGTCGCGCACGAAGTGCTGCATGTGGCCAATGGTCACTGCTGGCGCCAGGGCGCGCGAGACCTCAACCGATGGAACGATGCCTGTGACTACGCGATCAATCCGATCGTACTGTCGTCGGGCATGGTTCTGCCGAAAGGCGCGCTAGTCGATCCGCGCTATACGGGCAAGTCGGCCGAGGAGATCTACGGTTTGCTGACGCAGGAGGCGAAGGAAAAGCAGCAACAGCCTCCGCAGCCGAACCAGCAGCCGCAGAACCAGCAGCCGCAACAGCAGCCGCAGCCAGGTCCGCAAGACCAGCAGCAGCCGAACGGCAAGCAGGCTCCGAAGCCCGGTGGCCAGAACGGCGCCGCGCCGGGGCAGTCGCCCGGCGATCAGCCTTCGCGTCCTGGTTCATTCGGTGAAGTGCGGCCCTACAAGGGGCCGGACAAGCCGGTAAAGGAAGCGGAGTGGAAGGTTGCCGTTACGCAAGCCGCGAAAGCGGCCGCGATGCGCGGCAAGCTCCCTGGTGATCTGCAGGCGATGGCGGGCGAAGCGGTGCGGCCCGTCGTGGACTGGCGATCGGTGCTGCATCGCTTTGCGCAGCAGTCGTCGCCGTCGGACTACAGCTTCGCGGCGCCACATCGCCGGTATCTGCATCTCGGCTTCTATCTGCCGTCGTTGCACACACCGGCGATCGGCGATGCGGTATTCGTGCGTGACTCCAGCGGTTCCGTGTTCGACGAGACGCAGGCGCAGTTCGACGCGGAGATCCTCGCGGTTTTCCACTCGTTGAAGCCCGCGCGCTTGGTCGTGATGGATTGCGATACCCGCGTCACGCAGGTTCAGATCTTCGAGCGGGGCGACTCGCCCGAGATCAAGCCTGTGCGTGGTGGTGGCGGGACGGCGTTCGTCGAGCCGTTCAATCGAGTCGCGGAAGACGGTATGAACCCCGCCTTTCTGGTCTATCTGACAGATATGGTGGGGCGCTTCCCGACGGTCGCGCCGCATTACCCGGTGTTGTGGGCGTCAACCACGCCTCTGACACGGGCTCGGAAAGCGCCGTTTGGCGAAACGATGGAGGTGATCTGCTAGTCCCCGGCTTTGGCCGGGCATTCCCCTGAAAGACGAAGCCCGGCGATTTTGCCGGGCTTTTTTTTCGACTATGCACGAGGCTCAGGCCCGGCGTTTCTGCAGCGGCTGGTATGCCTCTCCGCCCTTGAACCGTTCCAAACGGTCGCTCGCCGTGGTCAGCGCGCCGAGCGTCGCGCTATGCAGTTGCCGGTCGTACATGCTGACGATCGCAGCCAGCAGCGCGAAGGCTGACTCCGACGACACCCCCCACGTTCCGGTCTGCCGGCCGCCTTCGAACACCTCGGCCATCGCCCGGTCGGCTGCCAGCAGCGATTCGTGCGAAAACTCGCCGTGGCCCGCCTCACTGAGGAACTTGCCGAGCAACACGACTTCGGTGGTGTGCTGCGCGGGGGCTATGTGGTCGCACGCGCCGCGGATGGCTTCCAACGACAGGTGCGCACGAAGCGCGAGGTCATCGGCGACGGCACGCGGGATCGGGAGCAATTGCGCTTTGTTAAGGCGCGCGCGGACTGCCTGAGAAGAGCGCTGGAAGGGAAGGGTGCGAGACATAGCAAACGTTTGATTGACTGCCCGTGTTAACGATCTTCCCACGCTGGTTCTGAAGGGCTAGCGGTGCGAGCGCGCTGGAATTGCTCAACAACAGCGATCGCGCGCTCGCATTGATCCGCGTCGAGCGTATGAATCGAGCACTTCTCCGCATCCGCCCCGATCTCGCCGGCTAGCCACTTCATTGCTTTGGCGCGCGCCTCAAACACATTGCAGCCATCGCGCCGGACCTTCGCGGCAACCAACGGTTCGAGCGCCGCATGGAGCTTCGCCTTGAGGTCGCGCAGGCGGGCGTCGGCGAGACGGCCGAGCGGTACGTGGCGGGTGCTGCGCGGAAAAACGCCGACCCACGCCTGGCAGGCCGCGCAAAGCCACAGCGGACCGTGATCGTCGCGGTAAGGGTAGGCGTCGTTACCGGCGTGCACGAGCGTCGCGGTCGTGCCGCAGTAGTCGCAATTGGGGTGGGGAAGAGGCTTGACTGGTTTTCCGACGCGCATCGGAGACGACTCCGGAGAGGGCGGAAACGATCAATATAGCAAGCCGGTCTGGTAGCGCCAGTCAGTAAGCCGCGGCGTTTCATAATATAAAAAGTGTGCCGACTAAGGGGGGTGTGAATATCCGGCAACTTTTGTAACAAGCACTTTCCCTTGTGATTTCAGCAACTTAAGGAAATGACTGAGCGCAGTGGGACGCTCTCCGGAGAGCGTTGGTCGCCGACCTCAGCGAATGAATCGGTCGGCCTTTTCGGTTGCAGTCCCGAGGATATTGCCGCAGTGGCCAAGAAAGATGCTCAATTTGACGCCTCTTTCGATGCCTGCGCGCGTTTGCGAACGCCAACAATAGCCGACATGTTAGATAGCCCACAAAGCATCGCATGTCTGAGTCTGCCGACAACCAACTCCTGAAGCTGCGCCCCCTCGAAGCGGAAGCCGTGCGCATGTTCTTCCATGCGCTTTCGCCGCTGCGCGAGCTGCTGGACTCGCCCGACCTCGCGGAAATCATGATTAACGACTATCGCAACGTCTGGGTGGAGCGTCGTGGCGTGATGACACGCGAGAACATCGACCTGCGCCCTGAACAGCTCGAAGGCGCGATCCACTCGCTCGCCTCTTCCGTCGAGAAGTCAGCGAAAGCGGGAAGCGACAAAGGCATCATCAACGCGGGCCACCAAAACTTGCGTATCGCGGCGGTGATGAGCCCGACCTCGATTGACGGCCATGCGCTGAGCATCCGGAAGCACCGCGAGTCGAAGCTGACGCTCGCGGACTACGTGAGCATGGGCGCGTTCTCGGCCGCGAATGCTCGGCCGGAATTCGCCGAAGCAATCCATTTCGAGGAAGGCATTGAAGACGAGGCGCTCATGCGCGCGCTCGTCGCGCTCGTCCAATCACGCAAAAACGTCCTCGTCGCCGGCGGCACGTCAGCAGGTAAGACCACGTTCCTCAACGCGCTGATCGAACAGATCCCGTCCGACCAGCGGGTGATCTCTATCGAGGACACGATGGAACTGAAGCTGCACGTGCCCAACCGCGTGCGGTTGCTCTCTAACGCCGACACGAACGTGACGACGCAACTGCTCGTCGCGCTATGCCTGCGCTTTCGGCCCGACCGCATCATCGTTGGTGAGGTGCGCGGAGGCGAAGCGTACGACCTACTACAGGCGCTCAACACCGGCCACGATGGCGGCCTCGCGTCCATTCACGCGAACAACGGGCGCACCGCACTCAGCCGCCTCGAATCGCTCGCCATGCTCGGCATCCCGACCGGATCGCGGTGGGAGCTGGAAGACATGTGCAAAAACATCGCTGACTGCTTCAACTACGTCGTGCATTTCAAGCGCACCGGCGAGATGCGGCATGTCTCCGAAATCCTCGAAATCCGGGGATTCAAAAACAACGATTACGACCTACAACGCGTTTTTTAACGGGAGCATCAAATGAAGGGCAAGAAGGTACTCAACAGAGCCGCGACGGTGGCAAAACGTCTGCGTCCGGGCAAGTCCATGCTGGTCGGCGCGCTGCTGAGCGTCGTGTCGGTGGCCGCTATGGCCGCGGGTGATTTTTCGAACCTGACGGGCCTGACGGACATCATCTGCACGATCAGCAACCTGATCAGCGGCCCGTACCTGTACGGCATCGGCATCGTGCTGATCACGCTCGGCGGCGTCGCGGTGGCGAACTCGGAAAGCAATATCGCCAAGACGTTCTCGGTGGTGCTCGTCGGCCTCGGTATCGCGTCGGTCGCGGTGCCGATCATGCAGAGCCACTTCCACATGGCCAACGCCTGCTGATATGCGCCAGCACAAGGTTAGTCGAGGCCTCTCATTGCCGCGCCAGATGGGCGGGGCAGACCGGGGGCTCGCCATCTTCAACGGGACGATGACGGCGCTGCTCACCTACACGAGCTGGACCCCGGGATTTCTCCTTGTCGGCGTCGTGGTGCATGTGTTCTTGCGCTGGAAAAGCTCGACTGACCCGTGGTGGCGAATCGTGATGCTGGTGTACAACCGCTACCCAGACGTCTATGAGCCGGGGCCGAGCAGCCGTTTTAGCGCGCGCTTCAAGCGCCCATATGGGTTTGATCAGGACCTTCCATGCTGAAAATGATGTTCACCAAGCGCGCGGTGCAGGAAATCGCGCCTTGGGCGACGATGGTTACGCCCGAACTGGTGCTCAACAAGGACGGGTCGCTGCTGACCGTGTTCGAGTTTGAAGGCATCGACGCTGACTCGCCCAACCCCGGCGACATCACGGCCGCCCGCGACAATCTCGACCACGCATGCCGCAACTTCGATCACCGCATCACCGCGTGGTGGCGCATGTCGCACCGGCGCGTGCGCGGAGGCATCGACGGCACGTTCGCGTCGGAAGCCGATGCGCGCGTCGACGCGATAAATCAAGCGATCATCGGCAGCGGCAAGTACTTCAAGAACTCTCACTCGCTCGCGCTGGCGTTCACGCCTGAGACCGGCATTTCGCGGATCTTCGACAAGATCGGCTATCACATGACGGTCGGCGGCAAGAATCTGGCTGTGGCGATGTTCGAAGCGGTAAAAGACACGATTCTCGCGCGCAGCGCCTTCGCGTTCGACCTGACCAAGATCCAGAACGAGATCAAGCGGTTTGAGTCGGTGATCGACGGATTCGTCGGCGGCGTTACGCGCTTGAAGATGAAGCGGCTGCAGCTTCAGAACGTCCTGTCGTTCTTGCATCAGCGAGCGAATCCGTCGACGCCCAAGCGCCGCGTGCGCTATCCGGTCACGATGCTGGACACGCATTTGACCGAGACAGAAGTCACAATCGGCGCGACCGAGCTGATGTTTGAATCGGCGCACGGCAAGGTGTACGCCCGCATCATCGGCATCAAGGAGTGGATGGGCTTTCAGGAGGCGGCGCTCGACGTTCTCTCACAGGTGGACGCGGAACTGGACGTCTGTGTGATGTTCCGATTCCTCGACACATCACGTGCAAGCGCCTACATTAAGAAGATTCGAGGGTTCTATAAGGTCGCGGCCTTCAATCCCGTCGCCATCCTCAAGCAGTGGGCAACGAAGGAAGAGCAAAAGAACGACGAAGGCCGTGAGATTCTCGCGAAGGAAGCGGGCGACGCGCTGGCGAAGCTCGACGCCGAAGGCCAGCAGTACGGCTTCGCGAACATTTCGGTGGTCGTCTATGGGAGCACTCCTGAGGAGTGCGAGGACGCAACGCGTCAGGTGGTCGGCGTCATCGGCAATGCTGGCTTCGGTGTAATCCTCGAAAAGACGAACCTCTTCGCCTCGTGGAGCGCAACGCTGCCGGGCCGGTGGGACCAGCAAAGGCGTCTGCAGTTCGTTGAGACGCCCGCGGTGTCCGACATCGCCCCACTTTGCAGTGTGGGCGAGGGTTCGAAGGTCAACGAATGGCTGACGCAGCAGTCCGGCACGAAAACCGGCCCGCTGACCTGCCTGCCGACCCGCCATCGCACGCTCCAGTATTTTGACTTGCATCATCCGGGGGGCAAGGCCCATACGCTCGTCGTCGGTCCAATCGGCGCGGGTAAGTCTGTGTTTCTCAACTACCTGATGACGCAGACGGGCCGTCACGGCGCGCGCCGCATCCGCTTCGACAAGGACCGATCGACCCGTATCCCGTCCCTGCTCGGCGGCGGTCGATTCATCGATGCAACCGGCAGATTTGAGGCCGCGACCTCGGTCAATCCGCTTTCGCTGATCGGCGAGGAAAAGCACTGGTCATATGTCGCGGACTGGGTGCAGCTTGCCATCGAGGGCGAGGACTACACTTGCACGCCGCAGCAGCAGACCGAAATCTACGATCGGATCAAGACGCTGGCGCTCGGCTTTCCGGCTGAGAAGTGGCGTCTGTCGAGCTTGATCACGTTGCTGCCCGCGGATCTTCGCGAGCGACTGCAGGTTTGGACTGAAGGCAACAAGAACGGCAAGTTCTTCGATCACGCCGAAGACGGCTTCGCGATCTCCGACGATCTGTCGATCGAGATGGGCGACTTGTTCCAAAACTTCCCGGTGGCCGCCGCGTTGTTCATGGACTACGCGTTCTACCGGATCGCCCAGATCCTCGACGGCAAGCGCTACACCGTGATCGAAATTGAAGAGGCGGGCTTCTTCTTTACCTACCCGAAGTTCTACGCGCGCCTCGAAATTTGGGCGGTGACCATCCGAAAGCTCAACGCCGCGCTGGTGATGGCGACGCAGTCGCTCGGGCAGCTTGCGCGCGTGCCGAACTTTGAGATTTTGAAAGAGAACATCCCCAACCTCATTTACCTGCCCAACAGCGACGCCATCAATAACCAAGGCTTGTATCGCGATGTATTCGGCCTCACGCCGCATCAGATCAAGATGATCTCGGATGCGGTGCCCAATCGCGACTACCTGTGGGTGACGGCTAAACAAAGCCGGATGCTGCAGGCCCAGTTCCCGAAAGAAGCGCTCGCCTACCTCCGCTCGGACGGCCGTGCGCAAGCGCTTCTCGACAAGCACGTCAAGTCCGGCAGCCCACAGTGGCAGGAGGAGTACGTGCGAGACGTACTCGTCAACGCTTAACGTTCTATCAGCAAGGTACCGCCATGATGAAAAAAATGCTCCGCCGCATCGCAGCCACCGGCGTGCTCACGCTCGGGTTTGTGCAACACGCCAACGCGAACATGCCGGTGTTCGATGCGTCCAACTTCATTCAGAACACGATGACCGCCGCGGCCGCCGTGAAGGGTGAGGTTTATCAGGATTCGAACCTGGTGTATCAGTACCAGATGATGCTCAACCAGCTCAAGCAGGCGACCAACCTCGATCCGTCGGCGATGCTGGCACAGTTCAAAAGCATCACGAGCGATATTTCGAGCCTGAGCAAGTACACCGACGCCTTGAAGGATTTGTACGGAGGCCTGCAGAACAACGCCGAGTACGCAAGCAAGGTGCAGGCGCTGATTACGCAATCGGGCAAAACGGCTGACCAGTGGTTCACGGACCAAAACACGCTACTGCAGAACAACGACAAGACGGCGAAGCAGCTTTTCCAGCAGGGCAACGACGTCATCTCGCACGTCAGCACGCTCGCCAAGCGTCGGCAGGAGATTCAGGACCAACTGAATATGTCGCCGACAATGCAGGCTACCGCTCAGTTGACCACGCACATGCTGGACATCATCTCCAGTCAGAACAGCGACCTTCTGACGATGATGGCGGCCAAGCAACGCAACGACGCTGTCAAAGACTCGGCGACAGTCGCGGATCAGAAGGCGAACAACGCGAGTCAGGCGGCAATCAAGGCGCAACAGGATAGAGAGCGTGCTGCCTTTGACGCACAGATTGGCTCGTCGAAGGTGCTTGGGCAATGATGCGGTGTTCCGTCATTTCTTTCATTAGGACGCTTCTAATCTTAGCCGCGGCGGTGGGCTGCGTCGCCATCACCTCTAATCGGGCCATGGCGCAAGCAGCGGTCGACGTGCCCGCTTCGGCGGCGACAAGCTCTGCGGCAATACTGGCCAGTCAGAAAGGTGATTTCGCCAAAGGGGCGACCAGCGCGGCACAGCAGATCCACGTCTTGCTCGGCAACGTCGTCAGCACCGCGGTCGATGCCAGTTCGAATGTGATGAGCGAGGCGAACAGATTTGCGTGGGGCCTGGGCGTCATCTCGTTGGTCTTGGTAGGAGTCCGGTTCGCCGGGACCCACCATCCGATCGCAGCGTGGGTCGATCTTTTCGAGGAAGTGGCGATTTTGGGCATTTTCGTCGCCTTGTATCTCGGTTACACCACATCAGCCGCTGGCTTCTGGACATGGTTCGAGCAGTTGGCGGCACACATCGCCACCTCGGACAATGGCTCGGTTGGTTCGCAAATGGCCTCACTTGCAGGGACCATCATCGACGCACTGACCGCCAAGCTAAAGACGGTAAAGCTCTGGGACATTCCTGCGCTGTTCACCGATATGATCGTACTGGCCATCGCGGGAATGCTCATGGTTCTCGCCTCCATCATCTTCGTCTACTACACGGCGATAGGCCAAATTCAGGCCGCCATCGGTATCGTGCTCGGCCCGATTGCGATCGCGCTCGGCTTCTCTTCGTACACACGAAACTATTTCAAGAAGTGGCTCGACTGGATGATTAGTGCGGGCATGTACACGGTCGTGGTCTCAGTTCTGATCAAGCTTGTAGGGGCGTCAATCACGGAAGCGGTAGCGAAGGCGACGCAGGTGGGCGGGTCGACGACAGTCAACGGGGCGTACGTGTTCGACCTAGCAGTGTTCGTGCTGCTCCTGTCCTTCGAAATCCCGAAGCTCGCGACGATCTTTGGCGGCGGTGCAACGGCAACCGGAACCGGGGCGATGAAGTTGGCGAGCAAATTCATTCCATGACGAACGCTCACGAAGCTATCCCGGTCGAAGACCTTTTCGCCACGCACCAAAAGCGCATCGAACTGGTTCGACAGTGCGCCAATGAAAGCACGGAAACCGAGTTCGCGCGCAAGTGGCTGTCCGTACTGCGTCGGTGTGCGAGCTGGTTTTCTGCGATGCCGCTCACGCCTGAGTTGCACTGCGAGCCGGGCGGTGCATTTCGCGCGACGATCGAATCAACGTTCTATGCCATGCGGCTCGCGGGCGGGCAGAAATTCGCGGCCGATCTCACGTCCGACAAGCGTCGCCGTCTCGAGCCGCAATACAACTTTGCCGTGTTTCTGGCCGCCGCATGCTCGTTGCTTGACGAGCCGTTTCGTCACTTCGAAATGCTGCGGCTCTCGGACCGTACGAAGTGGAATCCGGCGGCGCACGGGGCGTTCGGCACGTGGATCGGAACCGGTCAGTTCGCCGTTGAGCGGCGTGTGACGCCACTGAAGAACGAGCGCATGCGCACTGCCATGTTTGCCCAGACCGTCATCTCGCCCGAGCTGCTCTCCGGGTTCGACACAGCGGTGCTGGACGACCTCTTCAACGCGATAAATCCCGAGCGCAGCCCGCAGGGGTTTGAACCCCTCGTCCACAAGGTAGTGCGGCAGGCCATGGGCGTTGCGGTGGACTTCGAGCGCAAGGCGCAACGCGCCGTGTTCGCGCCGGTGAAGTATGACGTTCCCTCAGCCGTGCACGTCGCGCTCGCGCTTGAGCCGCAGTTCGTCGCGACGCCCGCCCCGGCTAGTGTTGATTCCTCCGTGAACCCGGGACAGTCGACCGCAACGACCGCATCAGTAGCGTCGGCCACGACCCCGGAACCGCAGTCTGCCGTTGTTGGAGCAACGGCCTCGTCGCAGCAGGAGGCGAGCGCCTCCGCGCCGAAGTTTTCTCAGTCGTTGCTCGATGCGTTGGAGCGCAGCGAAGCACAGGCCGCTGGTGCGGCTGCGGCTGAGCCCTCGACCGGCCCGAGCGCGCCTGCATCGCGTCCGGCGCCGGTCGACCCTGCCGCAGCGCGTTCAGCGAGGTCCAATGCAAACAGGGTCGGGCCGTCTGACGAAGAATTGACGGAACTCCTCGGCCCCGGCGCTGCAATGCTGAAAGAGTTTTTCAAAGCCCTCGCCGGTGACGTGGCGACCGGAAAGGCGGAAGTGACGTGGGAAGAGAAGGGGCTCGCCGTCAAGAAGCGGCTCGTCGGCGGATACGGCATCACGAGCGATACCCTTGTCGAACAACTCAAGAAGCGCAGCCTCCTGATGCGCGCACACGGCAATGACATCTGCATTGTTGAGCGCGCCGGACGTCTCATCGTGGAGCGACCAGCGGCATGAACTACGTCAATCACTTCCGTCCGATTTACGAATTTCGACCGTTTCTCGTCTGGCCCATCGTCATCATTGGCATCTTGGTCTCGGGGATGCCCTACGGCTGGGCGTTTGCGCTAGCCGGCGTTGCCCTGCTGTCGATTCGTGCGCTCCAGATATGGAAGGCACTGAGCTTTCGCATGGCCATTTCAACGAAATGGCTGAGCAAGATTCGCATCGGAAAGCTTCTTGCCACGCAGAACTCGATGCGGAAAAGAGCGGACTCGATGTACCTGGGCATCGGATACGAGTGGACGCAGAAGCATACACAGATTGCCCACGAAATCCTCCGGATGCCCGTAACCGACATTCCGTCGCTGCCGAAGTGGCTGTCAAAAACCGAGATAGGCCGGACCGTGGAGGAGCGCATCGAGCGGCTATTCGGTCCGCGCGACAGCATCCGCGATCGCATGCCGCAGGGATCATCCTGGATCCACGGTATGGAGCAGAAGAAGGTTGAGGTGCCGTTTCACTATAAGGCGATGGGCGGTCACACGCTGGTGGCGGGCACGACTGGCGCGGGAAAGACCCGCACCTACGAAGTTATCTCCACGCAAGTGATTCACAACCCGAAGGACGTCCTGATCATCGTCGACCCCAAGAACGATGACGAGTGGAAAAAGCGCGTGGAGAAGGAATGCGCGCGCACCGGGCGCAAGTTCCTGTACTTCAATCAGGCGAAGCCGCATGAGTCGATCCGCCTGAACCCGCTCGAAAACTGGTCGCAGCCGTCGGAAATCCCGTCGCGCATCGCGCAGTTGATGGAAGAAGGTCAGTTCCGTGACTTCGCGTTTCTCTTCATCGACCGCGCCGTGAAAGGTGAGCTGTATGTCGGCGACAAGCCCAACCTGCGATCGATTCTCAAATACGCACAGTCAGGCATTGGCAATTTGCTCGACCGTGGGCTGCGACGATTCTTTATTGAGAACGGCCTGACCGATTGGGAAGAACTGACCGTAACCGCGACGGTAAAAGACGCGCAGCGCCGCAACGACGCCTCGTTGATTGACGGGATGGTGAAGCTGTATCTCGACCGCTTTGCCGCTCACGACCGGGGGCACGAGACGATCGATGGGTTGATCGCCACGCACACCCACGACCGCGAGCACTACATGAAGATCATCGCGTCCGCGTTGCCGCTGCTACAGATGCTCGCGACAGGCGAAACGGGCCTCATGCTCGCGCCAAAGGCGGACGACTTCGAGGACGAGCGCGAGATATGGGACATCGACAAGATCATCAAGCAGAAGGCGGTCTTGTACATGGGGCTCGACTCTCTGTCGAACAACATCGTCCAGAAGGCAATCGCGTCCATGGCATTGTCGGACGTCGCGGCCGTCTGCGGCGCCATCTACAACTTCTATGCAGAGAAGCCTGACGTCGTGCTCATCATCGACGAGATCGCCGAGGCCATCAACGAGCAGGTTATCCAAATCCTGAACAAGGGACGCGGGGCAGGGTTCAAGGCGTTCGTCGCATTCCAGGCGCGTGCCGACCTCGAAGCGAAACTTGGAAACGCAGCGAAAATGCTGCAGGTTTTGGGTAACCTCAACAATCAGGTGGTGCTTAGATTAGAGGACTCAGATACAGCGAAGTGGTTCTCGGACAAGGTCGGGGAGACTGCGATCCGCGTGGTGAACGTGTCCAACAGCACCAATACCACGACTGAGGCGCACGCGCTTGAATTCAGTGGCTCACAGTCCCGCTCAATCCAGTTGGAGAAGGTGCCGCTCATTCCCGTCAAGCTCCTCCACAGCTTGCCGAATCTGCAGTACTTCATGCGCATCTCTGGCGGTGCCGTGTATCAGGGTCGCATTCCTATCATCGAAGGCTAAACACAAGATTATGTCCGCTGCATATAAAAACATCATTCGCGATCACAAGCTCTCGCACAGGCTGGTTGCGGTCTTCAATGTCGCACCGGAGCTGGAGCTCGCGTGTTCGCGCGTGGCCGACTTCATCGGGGAGCGGTTTATCGGAGACAAGGGGCCGCTGGCTGCGGAGATGATCGAGTCGGCGCTAGAGGGTTTCCGGCGTGCCAAGCGCACGGGCGACCAGCACATCGCCTTCATGCAGGGCTTGTTCGAGCCGTCGAAAGCGCTGTATGCCCGCCGGCTTGTCGCTCGGTTTGGCGACAAGGTGTCGGTGTGGTGTCCGATGGTCGAGGCGATTCCCGCGTTCGAAGCGCGCCACGCTGAGTACCAGTTCGAAATGGTCGATGAGCGTTGCCCGGACGAGATCACTGAGCGCACCGCGGCGTTCCAGCTCGCCGCACGTGTGCTTCAGGGGGAAGCTTTCCGCCGTTACTTCGAGGAATATGATGTCGCTCACCGTTACGATCATAGCGAAGCTGTCGGGAGTTGAGCCGCGCACGGCCCAGCGCGCGCGCGACACTGCTGCTGCATTCGACGGCGACATGAACGCGGCCGTGCCGGACGAATTCACTTACGGCGCGGGCGCCCGGTGCTATGCATTGGCGACGATCGCCGAATTCCGACCGGCGCTGTTTTGGGGCGGACTGATGGCGCTCGTCGCGGTGCCCGCCCTCATGCTAGTCAAGGTGCTGCATGGCTAGCCGGTTTGGTTCGCATATCAAGGTTTGGTTTCTGCTCGTGCCGGTGCTATCCATCGCGGTCATGCCGGCGATTCCGGAGCGCAAGCTCTTTGAGGTGCCGGAAGCGGAAACACATTCTCTCGTCGAGTCGGTGGGACAGGACCGGGTCGATCGCGCCATGCGCAGCGCCAACGAAGAGTTCCACCGTGCATTTGTCGATAGCGGGCTGCTCCACCGCACGCTGAATGCATCCGGAAAGGTAGGCGGCTTGGACGACGGCGGATTCTCATCGTTCGCCCACACCTGGACCGAGAACTTCTGGTTACTGGTGTACCGCATGCTCTTCCGTGCGATGGTGATGAAGATGTGGATCGTTGGAACACTTCTTTTCGCCGTCGGCATGTTCATCGACGGTGCGGCGCGCCGCAAGATCAAAGCGTCGGCTGCGGGCTTTGTAAGTCCATTGTCTTTCCATCTGGCAGGCCATGGACTGCTGCTTGTCACTGGAACGCTGTTCGCGGTGCTGGTGGTTCCGTTGCCTGTCTTGGTGGGCTACTGGGTCGCGGTTGCTGCACTCCTCGGAGGTCTCCTGTGGAAAGCTGCCGAGTCCTTCCAGTCGTCGAGATAGGGGAAAAGGTCCTCCAGGCGCATTAGCAATTCATCAGAAAAATTGCTCTATTTCTCTTAGGCAACGCTACCCGGATAGCGCTGCCTTTGTTTTTTCCGCCTTCGTCTTGCCGCTGCCTGCCTAGAGCGCGCCGACAATTCGGCGAAAGGCGCTTCAAATAGCCACCGTTTCGAGCTTTTTCACGCTGCCACCGCCGCAACAATGCTAAATATGGGCAACGCGCTTTGCTTGCCTAATCCCCAACGATGAAACGGGACCGATGCGGTCCAGACAGGAGAAACGGCGAATGAGCACGGTTGTGGAACCCGGCAGTGAAGAGACGGTCGCGCTTAGCGCACTTGAACAAGGTACGGTCGAGGCGTCGCTGACCACCGATGGCGCTGACGACGGCGAGCTTGAGCGCGAGTTGACGCAGATGGAGGCGGACGCTGATCGTCTTCAGAAGGAAGGCGTGATCTCCACCGACGACGCCGATATGAAGCGGGCGGAAGTTGCGAAGACGCGCAAGCTGTTCCGCGACCTGCCTGCCGCCGAGCGTATCGCCATCATTAAGCGCCGCCGCGAAATAGGTCGTCAGTTGCTTGACCGCCAGCTTTCCGGCGCAGCAGTCGTGACCGCCCGCGTGCGTCTAAACCACACCCGCCTGAAGCCGTTGTTCGAACAATGGTGGCCGTACATCAACCGCATGAGCATCAACATGCAGCGTTTCGGCCGCTCGACGTTCGGCGAAAACGACAAGGAAGTGGTCAACAGCGCGCTCGAAAAGCTCCTCGGAGGCATCGAGAGCTACGTTGACGAGCAACTGCGCGTGGCCGAAGGCTTCCGCCAGCAAAAGGAAGCGGAGCTTCGGGCGAACAAGGAATTCGTGTTTGAGCCGACGATCCCAATGCCCGCGATGGACATCGAAGTTGAGGCGTACTCGCGCTTTTCGATGCGCGTGCTGGGCGTCATCATGAAGTTTGACAGCGCGATGGACCACTTCGATTTCATGGTCTGGAACGGCATCCGCGACCAGTCCGACGTGGACGATGAAGCCGTCAACTTCCTCAAGCGCTTCAACCCGCTTGGCATTCGCGGGTACATGACGCACCTGAAGCTGATGACGACGGTCCGCGGCAACTAAGGAGGCGCGATGCTGGACGAACTCAATCCCCAGCAACGGGAAGTCGCCCAGTTGCGCCAGCATTGCGTGGCGATCGCCTGCCCGGGCGCGGGTAAGACGAAAACGATCGCTACAAAAGCAGCCCTGCTGCTACAAGACAGCGCCGCGACGGTTGGCGCCGTCACTTTCTCCAAGGACGCCGCGCTCGAACTGCGGGAGCGGATCCTGGCGGCCGCCGGCGAATCCGTGAAGAAGCGCCTGATCGCGGGCACCTTCCATTCGCTCGCCTTCAAGCAACTAAAACGCCCCGGTGCGCGCGCGCTCGATATCGCCTCCGATGGTGACCGGCTCGGCTTGCTCATTCGCGTGATGCAGGAACTCGGCCGCGACGGGAAGGCAGAAGACGTCATTCCAACGATCGAGAAGATCAAAACCAATTTCGGGCGGTGCGACCCGAACACTGCCGACGGCGAGCTTTATCACGCCTATCAGGACGCGCTCGCGCGTAACGGCAAAATCGACTTTCAGGACATGCTGCGCCTCGCCGTCGAGGGGATGGAGCAAGGCACCATCGCCCCATACGCGTTCACCTATCTGCTCGTTGACGAGTTTCAGGATACCGACCCGCTGCAGTACCGGTGGATCGAGCTACATGCAAACGCGGGCTCGGTCGTGACGGTCGTGGGCGACGACGACCAGAGCATCTATGCGTTCCGCGAAGCACTTGGGTACCGAGGCATGGAGTCGTTCATCCAGTCGCTCGCCGCAAAGCCCGTTGTCTTGGGCAGCAACTACCGGTGCCGCGCAGAAATCCTGGGCGCGGCCGACCGCGTGATTCGCAACAACGCCGACCGGATCGCCAAGGTTTTGCGCGCTGAGAAGGGCCCGGGCGGTAGTGTGCAAACTTCCCGCCATCCAGATGAGTATGAGGAGGCAACCGCGGCGGTCGAGGTGCTCGGGCCGTTGCTGGCGAAAGGGCAGTCGTGCGCAATCCTGGCGCGTACTAACCGCATACTGGACCCCCTTGAGGCAGTCTGCCGCTCGCATGGCATCAAGTACTACCGGGCATCGGGCGCGTCTGTCCTGAGCCGCCCGGAGGGCGCGCTGATGTGCAATCTGCTCGAAATCGTGGAGCGAATCAAAGGCACCGGCCTCGATGCAGTCTTGGCGCACCTCGGGCTTACCACCCAGCAGCTACGCGCACTCCACGCGGATATGGGTGCGGAACTGACGCAGAAGGGGCGGGCGGAATTGGTTGGTCTCGGGCTGCCCGAGGACGTGGCGACGAACTATCGCGAGTTCATGAAGCGGCTCGCCGAATGGCAAAGCCTGTGCGATCGTAAATTCTACTCGCTGACGCTCTCGGGCGTCGCGGAGTGGATGTTGAAATACGCGAAAAAGGATTCCGCGATCCGCGCGATTCAAGCGACGAACGATGTTTTGTCGCGCCTGTCCGGCAGTTTCGCTGAACGGCTGCTCTTTCTGCGCCAAGACAATAACGAGCCGACGCCGGGCGCTCTCATTCTCACAACAATGCACAGCTCCAAAGGGCTGGAATGGGATCACGTCTGGATCGCCCGCAGCGAAGAGACGATCGTCCCTGATCCCAAGTCGACTGAGCCAGAAGAGCGGCGGCTGTTCTATGTCGCCATGACGCGTGCTCGCGAATCATTAATGGTCTCGGGGACGTCGAAAAATTTCGAATCGCGATTTGTCGTTGAAGCGCAGCTTCACCAACCCGCTATCGCGGGGTGACTCCACATCTGCAGAGCTAAGCTGGCTGGCGAATTACGCCCAATCAAACGACGCGTGCTGGAGCTTGACGCGCGCAAAGCGGGCCCTCGATAGAATTGCGTATTGTGAAAAGTGGGGTGTGAATATTCGGCAACTTTTGTAACAAGCCTTTTTATGTTTTGATTCAAGGCACTAACGAAATGCGCACACGCAGTGGGACGCTCTCCGGAGAGCGTCCCTCCGCCACTGTTGCGCGAGGTCGTCGACGCCGTCACGTGGATTTTTCGACGATTGTGTAACTGCGTGCCAGGGCCGGTGCGGATAACTCTGGAGAACCGACGTCGCTATTCGTAGAGGTTCGTTGCCCGACTGCTCAGAGCGCAGCCCGAGACCGCATACATGGTCATTGTGGGTCACTCCGCACTGTCGGGCGCGGCCGACTCCCAAGGCCTGACGTGTCCGGCATCCAGATATCGAGCAGAACGAAGTCGGGCTGCCACCGCTTGGCGATCGCGATCGCTTGCTGTCCGCCATAGGCGACTTGACTCTCATTGAGTTACGAAAGGTAAGCCTACGCAAGCATTGCTATAAGGCGGGCCATTCGTTCACAGCGGCGGTGCAGACGGACTCGAGGTTACGAGCGCTTGCGTTGCAGAGCGCGTTTATAGCTTGCGACGGACTGGTAAGCCGGTCGGTTCCAATGAGGCGTGTCGACGGGCATCGAGTGGCTATTCACGAGTCGTCCGGTGTCGAGCATGCAGAAGCAGTGGCCTTCGAAAGCGGCCTCTTGCGCGGCCGCGTCCCACGTTACAGTGAGGAAGTCGAAGATGGGTTCGGTGGGTTTCACGGTTGGATGAAGCAGGGCTAACTTGGCCAGTTATCGGCAAGTCATACAACACATTGAGTGGCTTACGCCATCGCCCGCGAAATGTCGGTTACGTTCGATTCCGTGCGCTCCTCAGCGGGCCTTTCTGCTGTGCGCTGAGTCTCAATCGACGCTTGCTCCTGCTCCGACTCGGCTTCGATCGTGAGCATTCGCGCAACGCGTTTGAGCGTCCCATTAAGCGCCGCACGCGGGCCGAGGCGGATGGTGCCGCAATAGAAGATGTTGCCAGACACCTGGCCGTTGATCTCAAGCGACCCGCGCGCATGGACGTCGCCATCGACGCGTCCGTCGATGCGAAGATGCTCGCCTTGTGCCATGCCTTTGACGAGGCCGCCCTCGCCAATGTGTAGCAGACCCTCGGTTGAGATGATGCCGCCGTCGAGCAGGCCAAAGCACGAAATGCCGTGATCCACGACCATGTCGCCGGTGATCGCGCAACCGCGCGCGATAAGCGTGATATTGAGTTCGGTTTTCATGGTGTCGATTCCTTAAAACATTTGCACTTCGTTCGCGCCGGCGCGGTTCGCAGGTGCCGACTTCTTATTTGTTGCTGACGCGGTGTCGCCGTCGCTTACCGGCTCATCGCGCGAGTGAGAGCGGTGGCGGTAGCTGTGCGTACGGGTCGGGGACGCGTTCGGTTGCTGCGCGTGTTCTTCAGTGGCGGGCTGGGCCGCCGGTTGCGCAGGCGTCACTGAGGTCGCGGGCTTGGTGGAAGCCTGGCTAGCCGGCTCCGTCTCGCGACGCGGTTGATGAATAGGTGATGCCGCCGCTCGTTGCTCATCGTTAGAAACCAGAGGGGTCGGCTTGGGCGCGGCCGCGCTCGTTGCGGCGCCGCTCGTCGTACCCAACGAATTCTTGAATTGGTCGGCAGTCAGACCGATCGAGGGACCAGGAGCGATGTCCTTTCCAGTCAGCAACGGAGCGAGCGCTACCGGATGCGGCGGCTCTGCATCGATCGGGCGCGTCGCTGCTGCAACTGCCTGTGCTTGCGTTACTGGCCGTTCGCTCAGGTCCGATTGCTGCTGATTAGCCGTCTTCAAGGCATGCGCAGAGGGCGCGCCCACAGACTTGTACAACGACGCCGCTCCCATACCCGCCATAGCCACGACAGCGGCAATAGCCACTGCGATGAGGCTTCGGCGAGCGACAGGCACCGTCCTAGGA
This sequence comes from Caballeronia jiangsuensis, assembly GCF_046030135.1. Lineage (NCBI taxonomy): Bacteria > Pseudomonadati > Pseudomonadota > Betaproteobacteria > Burkholderiales > Burkholderiaceae > Caballeronia > Caballeronia jiangsuensis. Next base: position 31,792 of record NZ_JAQQDB010000026.1, on the reverse strand, counting down.
AGCCGCACTCTAAGCGTCGGTGTCCTGGCGTCTGCCGTCAGGTTGGCCGGTGCCGGAAGAGCAGCAATCTGTCGCGGCAGATCGATGGTCATCGAGTCAGGTGCGAACTGCGCATGCAGTCGTTGAATTTCGCGTAAGTCCATGCAGGGTCCTCCCGTCGTTGTTAGAGCGAGCAGTCCAGCGCCGCCGTGAGTTCAGGCGGAAACGCAGGGACGTTCAAGTCGAATGTCAGTGAGTTCGATCCGAGTCCGGAAGTAGCACAACCTCTGGCGCAAAGCGGTCGTTGTCCGGCATGCACAAGAAAGGGATTTGATTGATGCGTGCCTCGGCAGCCTCAAGCGCGGATTGGCGCACTTGAGGCGTCATGGTTCTCAGCATCAGCGCTTCCATCGTCTTCAGGAAAAGCTGGTCATACATCGAGAGGAGCCGCACGAGGCGGCCGGACATAGCGTGCTTGATTTCAAGCGTGACCATCTCCGGCGGAGTCGGTGCGCGTCGACCAGGAAACTTGCTAGCCCATACGAGCGCCTTCTTCATGAACGCCTCGGCCGTGCGAAATTCGGATTCAATGGCGATCAGCTTGCCGCCGCGCGCAACGGTCATCTTTGCGGCCGCGAAGTTGAAGTCGGCTCGGAGGAATTCACGCGCGAACAATGAGTAGTAGGGCAGTTCCGTTTTTGCCAGCGTGTCGCCGTTGATGCGTGCGAGACGACTGTCGTTGGTCAGTCGGTTCAACGGACGAAGACCGCTTTGCGCAGCGCTCTCGTTGGTGAGCGTAGCGGTTCGCTTAGGGTCTTCGTCAGGCGCTTCTAGGTCGGTTGCAGCCATGGGATTTTCGGTATGTCTGTGTTCTCTCTCACATAGAATTTTCATTGATTAGGCAAGAGTCAAGCGGGCGAAAGCTATATGAATTTCGTTAGCTTTCGAGCGCACGCGTCCGCCTTTAACGCGGATACTCAACTCCATTCCCCGCGTCACCGACGCATCGACCTCGACTCCAAGCCCGGAGTCCATCTTTTTTCTGCAAGTCGTGCCCGCCTCGTGCGTTGGCATGCGCCGACCGGATAGCTACCGGTGTGGAAATCTTCCTTGTGCTGAGTGTGCTCGCTACACACTCCCCAATCTCAGCCGTGATACTCGTACCCAGTGCTGCATTCATTTGCGCCGGTACATCGTTCGAACCCGGGTTTTCGGGTGTTCTCTCTCCAGAGCCTGATCTGGGTAGAACGATCGAAGTTGGCTGATCCGTGATTCCTGCGGCGGAAGTAATTCCGAAAAGGGCTGTTGCGCGGCGTGACCATGCTGCGCGAGAACGACTTTACGTTCTCTGACCGAGCGCCACCGGCTATGCCGGCCGCTCCCTGCTCGCCACGTCCCCGGAAGGGACGTGGCGAGCAGGTCTCTCTATCGATTTCACGAAGCTCGCTCCCTCACGGGAGCGGGCTTTTTTTTCGTCCTCGCGTCCTGCAAAGGACCCAACGGACCTTTCTCAACGGAGGTGCTGTTCATGCTGTTGCCCGACCGCCTCAATCAACGTATCGCCGAGGCCATTACGCATCAAATCAATACCGAGCGCGAGCAGGCGGACACCACGTCCCCCGTTTGGCGTGAGCGGTGCGAAGTAGCTCGAGTCGCGATGTTCAGCGACGCAGAGCGCTCCATCTTCATTTCCCATGTCAGCGAGCGTCGCGGCAGTGCGGCAGCCCGAGAGATGCAATCTCAGGCCGAATCACTGCGGACAAACTCCATCTTCTTTCTCGCAAGGAAACCATCATGAATGCAGTTGTTCAGATGTTCGATCACGCGCCGCGTAGCCTCGTTGAAGAACGAGCTATTCGCCCGCCCACGATCGGCAAGATTCGACCCGGCATCAAAGTGCTCACGCGGGCGCACCAGTCCAACGAAAAAGCCGTCAAGCTGTACAACGACATGGTGGCAGCGGGCGAGTCGTTCGAAGCCATCGGCAAGCTGCTCGAAACTTCGCTGAAGCTGCGCAACGCGCTGATTCCGCGAAACGTCGACTACTTCGTTTGCAGACGCTCAGACTTCTCCAATCCGGACACGGCCGACGAAATCCTGCGGCTGTATGGCGAGGATCGCGGGCAAGGGTTGCGGCTCTACCGTTTCCCGATCATGTTTGCGTTCGACGACTGGCTGCGCAATGTGCCAAATCAGATGGCCGCGTACACGACTACCGGGCGACAGTACTTCTCGGAGTACGACCGCGACGGCAAGCGATATTGCAAGACGTACGCGCCGGTCGAGCGTAACGCACGCGCACAACGGGCGCGGCGATCCTTCGGTGGGCGACTGGTCGTTCACCGGCAAGACGACGACATTCCCGATGGCGTCTGTGATCCTCACATCTGTCCGCAGTATCAGGACCGCAAGTGCAACCTGACCGCAAACTTCTTGTTTGCAGTTCCCGACGTGAAGGGGCTCGGTCTAATCGAACTGCCGACCAACTCCATCTACGTGCTGCAGAAGGCGTACTCGGCGATGCAGACCGTGGCATTGGCGCGCGGCAGGCTCACCGGCACACGCTTCTGGCTCTCGAAGAAAGAGTTCGACATCACGCGGATTGACGACAACGGCCAGGCCGTGCGTCAGAAGCAGATGTTGACGGTGCTCGATGCCGACATCGACCTAGGCGCGCTACTGGATGGCGCGGACGAGGCTCAACCGGCGCCCGATGCTGCCAGTCGTGCAGTGGCGCTATTGGAGTCGGACGGAACGGTACAGTCGATCGGCGATCCGGTCCTTCAGCCAGAGCAGCAGGCCGAAGACGCACGGATAAGCGATGGCGCATCATCGGGCATCGACGGCGCCGATGGCCACAACGACGACGCGCCGGATCACGACGAGACGCTGGAAGACAAGCGCCACCGCATGTCTGACCTGCTGCATCGTCTGGGCCTAAGTCAGCCGGAGCGACAGAACGGGTTTCGCAAGTACGCGCACCAGATGTACGGTCGCGGTTGGATCGAACGCATCGCTGATGTAGATGCGATGAATGCGCGTCTCAAGAACGCGCTCGACGATCCCTCCTCGCTCGACGTCGAAATTCAGGACGCGATTGCACAAGCTGCTTACGTCTAATCTTGGCCAGTCCCCTCCGGGGGCTGGCATCCTTTCTTCTACGCTCGCGCATGAGAGCATTTCAGCAAGAACCGCTTGCTCAAATGTTTTCGACCGCGCGGTACCTGCGCATCGAATCCGTCCGCCTCGGCGGCCCATCTACTTGTTCACGCGAAGGAGATTCCAATGCGTAGAGTCGGCAACTTCACGCTGTTCTTCGGCGCGGAGGACGCTTTTAGTAACTGGCACCCGTGCCGCTTTACTTACCATGACGTCGATTTTGTGTCGGTGGAACAGTTCATGATGTTGTCCAAAGCGAAGCTGTTCGGCGACGAGGACATTGCACAAGCTGTCCTCGCCACACACCTCCCGAAAGAGCAAAAAGCGCTAGGCCGCAAGGTCAGGGGCTTCGACCTCGATACGTGGAAGGCGAAGCGCGAGTCGATCGTCTATGTCGGATGCCGCGAGAAGTTCGCGCAGCATCCGGGTCTGCGAACGCTGTTGCTTGCGACGGCGCCGACCGAGCTTGTCGAAGCAAGTCCTTACGACACGATATGGGGCGTGGGTCTTGGTGAGCACCATCCAGACATCACGGACAAATCGAAGTGGCGCGGCCAGAACCTTCTGGGCAAGGCGCTGATGAAAGTCCGCGACACGCTGTCAACGTAATCCCTCTCTTAGCGCGCCCTAGCGGTGCGTCGGCAAATACTGGCTACCTTCGGGTGGCCTTTTTCATTTATAGGAGGCGACCTTGAAGATCGCACATTTTTCCGACCTGCACTACGCGCCGGGCAACATCGAAGAGTCGGACCGATGCTTCGGTTTCGGCATCGACCATGCGGTGCTGGCCCATGCCGACGTGGCAGTCATCTCCGGTGATGCGACGGACCATCGTCTCGACGCACACGCGCCGTCGTTGAACCGCCTCGCACGCCGCATCAACGGTCTGAGCGGCAGCATGCCGGTCCTAATGCTGCAGGGCACGTTCTCCCATGAGCCTCCGGGCACGCTGCGCAACTTCGAACTGATGGCAACGACGCATCAGATCTATGTTGCGGAGCGCGTGCAGCAGGTAAGCCTCCACGAGGGGCGGTTCTACCCCTCGGACGGCCCGGTGTTCTCGGACGACGAGCTGCGCGAGGTTCTGGCAATCGGCGCTGATGTCGTGTTCACGTGTCTGCCCACGGTCAATAAGGGGGCACTGGCGGTCGCTGTTGGTGCTAAGGAAGCCGGGACGGGTCTTGAAGCCGTCCTGGGCGACTGTCTCGCCGCAGCAGGGGGCGTCAACCAGCAGCTTCGTGCCGCAGGCATCCGGACTGTCGGGGTTTCACACGGCACGGTCAACGGTTGTACGACCGAGCACGGCGTAACGATGGCGGGGTTCGATCATGAGTTTTCGCTTGGCAGTCTGTTCGAGGCCGAATGCGATGCGTTCATGCTTGGGCACATCCATAAAGCACAGCAGTGGGAGCGAGCGGGGCGCGTTGTGGCGTATCCCGGTTCGATCGGGCGATTCCACTACGGCGAGGAAGGCGACAAGGGCTTCCTCATGTGGAATGTCGAGGTGGGAAGCGCGCAAGCTGATCTGGTCGTGACGCCGTCTCGGCAGACGATCTGCGTCGACTTTGACGGACCGCCCGACATGGAACGCCTGACGGCAATCGCGCTCGACGCGACCGACAAGTTCGTGCGAATTCGTTGGCAGGTCGACGAAGAGCACAAACAGTCAGTGGACCGCGACGCCATCGCGGCGCTGTTTGGCAACGCGGCCGAGCTGAAGGTCGAAGCTCGCATTCTTCCCGTCGTCCGGTCACGCGCCCAAGGCATCAGCCTCGAAACGTCGATTGACCGTAAGCTCGAGCGTTGGTGCGAGCACGCCGAGGTCGATCCGGCGCCCTTGCTTGACCGGCTGCAGTTGTTGGAAACCGGGGACGCGGAGGCAATCGCCGCTGGCGTGCTGGCGCGACTGACCGACGCTGACGCATTGTCGAGCATATCCGAGCCTGCGCCGGTGACGGCACACGTAGCTCGGGATAGCGATGTTGGCGACGATGCACTGCCCATGCCCGATGCGACGGTGGAAATCGTCGAGTCGGCTTCGGCAAGTCAGCTTTCGTGGCTCAACGATGATTTGTTCGCGGCGTAAGTAGCCGCTCATGCGAGGAGGCCAGTATGGCTCCTTCGCTTGGACACGCGAGCCGTGTTCCGATAGCCGATTTTGATCGTCGCTATCGAAACAGAGGTTTCACCGCGTCTTTGACGCATCGACTAGTAGTGGCAGGACCTTTCTCTAGCAGTTCATCTCTTCTTTCACCCTGGCGGGGAGCGATCCCTACCGGGGCCGCATTCCGCCCACCATAACGGAGTGCATCATGTTTGGTCTTTACCCCGCTGGCCCGAACTGGGTTCGCACCTTTGCGTTGGTCGACTGCTCATCGCGTGATCTTCAAAAGTCGTTGGTCGATTTGGCCGGCTTTACCGCTGCGATTCAGCATCAGCCGTTCGGTCAGCACCGCGGCGCGGTATTGGCGCAGTTCGGTCAGACGCTGTTGCTGGTCGCCACAACCCCCGGCGCGTGCGAGATCGCCGTTACGCCGACCGTTGAACTGCAGCACCTTCTCTGGTCCTACCAGGAAGGCTATGCAAGCCAGTGGTCTGCTGCAGAGATCCGCAGCCTCACCGGGCATAGCGGTTGGTCCGAGCTTCTGACGAACGCGCGTCGCGAGTTCGGCAGAGTCTGCGACAACGTGGCGGCCGCACTAGACGGAACGCTTCAAGCGCCCAAAGCAGCGGTGCAGTCTGTGCCGTCCGTCGTGATGAACGAGCCGTTTCCCAACGAGGATGACGACGCGTTCTATTCGCAGATGGCAGCGATGTCTGCATCGGTGAGCGTATCGGAGGACGTGTCATGCGGCCTCTGAAACTGACACTGGAAGGCTTCGTTGGCGTGCGCGATGGCATGAAACGCGAAAGCGTCACGCTGGATCTGGAGACGTTGCCGGATGGTTTGATCGCCTTGACCGGCCCTAACGGGGCGGGCAAGACAACGATAATGGACAACTTGCACCCGTATCCGATCATGCCGTCGCGTGCGTCGAAGCTGTCGGTCGACGCCTTCTCGTACTGGGACCACATCTGTGGCACCAGTGCCTTGAAGGAACTCGAATGGGAGCACGACGGCATTCGTTATCGCTCGTCCTTCACTTTTCGCAAGCCCGGCAAGGCAGGCAAGGCGGAGTACTACCTTGCCTATCGTGGCGTCGACGGTACGTGGCGCCCGGTGTCGCTGCCTGACGGGACGGTGTCGGACGGCAAGGCGGAGTCGTATAACCGCTGTGTCGAGGCGATCAACGGTTCTCTGGAAACGTTCTTCACGAGCGTGTTCTCGGCTCAGAACCGGCGGCCGCTCGCGTCCTACGCTGCGGGCGAGATCAAGACGCTGCTGGCTGAACTCCTTGGCATCGACCACCTAAAGGCATTGTCGGCGAAGGCCGCTGATGTCGCGAAGGTGCTCGGCAAGTCGCTTGAGGGCATCCAGTCTGAGCTTGGCGCGCTAGCCGGAAAGCGGCAACGCAAAGCAGACGCTGAGCAGGCGATCGTCGCGCAGGGCAACACCTTGCGTGCCGCTCGTGAGCAACGCGATGCCGCGCTTGAGCATGCGAGCAAGCTGACTCAAGAGCGGGCGACGCTCGCGGCCAAGCAGAGCGAATCGGCCACGACCGAGGCGCGCCTGCGAGAGCTGGGCGTGCGTCGCGACGAGTTGGGGCGTGCTCTGAAAAGCGCGGCCGACGACGAGCAAGCAGCAGCGGTTCGTTGTCAGCAGCGCGTTTCCGTGTTGAGTCGAACCGTGGCCACGCACCAAGCAACGCTGGCTCGCCGCGAGGCGATCCTCGGTGCGGCGGCGAAGCGCGAGGAGGCCGAGTTGGCAATTGCGCGTGAGGAAGCGAGGTTTGCTCCTTTGCAGCGCGACATTGCCGATTTGGAGGTCAAACGCGCGACGTTGACGACGCTCGATGCAACGCTTACGAGCTTGATGAGCCAAGGCACGACGAAGGCCGCGCACTTCGACACGTTGAGCAAACAGGCTTCGGTGGCGGAGCAGGTACCGTGTGTCGGTCATTCGATGCACACGCAATGTCCGCTGCTCGCGCAAGGCTTTCAAGCGAAAGAGCAAGCGGAGGTGCAGCGTGTTTCGGTGGCGAATCTTCGCGCGGAGTATCGCGAGAAGAAAGCGCAAGCCGAAGCCTTGGCGCTCGTGCCGGCTGAGTTGGCGGCGAAGCGTGTTGAGATGCTCGCCATCACCGATGCGGCCGCGCAGTTGCGCCGTGCCTTGCAGGCGGCGGCAGAGCTTGCCGCCACTAAGCCATTGCTGGATGCAGCCGTGTCGGGACTTGAAGCGGCGCAAGCTGAGTTGCGAACGATCTCCGAGGAAAGTGCCGCACGTACCGCCAAGTACCAGTCTGAGAAGACGCGTATGGAAGCGGAGCTTGCTCGCATTGCCGAGGAGGTCGGGCGATTGGCCGCCGTCGATGTGACAGCCGCGATTGCGAAGCTTGACCGCGACATCGCAGCAAACCGGGAGACCGTCGCGGCATTGGACGGTCGGATCGAGCAATCGATCCGCGCGCAGAGTGTGTTGCAGGCCGAAGCCGAAGCGCTGGCGCTGGAGTTGGAGAAGTTCTCGGCCACGCAGTCGCGTGCCGATCGCCTCTCCGATGAAATTGCTCATTGGAAGCTGCTGGCTAAGGGCTTGGGCAACGACGGCGTGATCGCGTTGACCATCGATGACGCGGGCCCGGCGCTGACGCATACCGTCAACGAGCTATTGCTCGCGTGCTACGGCATGCGTTTCACGGTTGAGATCCGCACGCAGCGAACGCTCGCAAGCGGTGAATTGCGCGAGGGTTTTGAGATCCTGGTTCACGACGCCGAGTCCGACAGCAGCAAGTCGGTCTCCGTCATGTCCGGCGGTCAAAAGGTCTGGATCAACGAGTGCCTCACGCGGGGCATCGCGCTCTATCTCGCGCAGAACACCGGTCAGCCATATCAGACCTTGTTCAGCGACGAGTCAGACGGCCCGCTCGATCCCGAGCGCAAAGTGCAGTTCATGCGCATGAAGCGCGAGGTATTGCGCCAAGGTGGGTATCAGCGGGAGTTTTTCATCTCGCAGACGCCCGACCTCGTCGCAGAGGCCGACGCAGTCATCGACGTGCAGGCGCTTGCCGCCTGATTTGTTGTCAACCCTTGTGGGGAGTCGCCCCCACAAGGGGCGCTTCTCGTCTTTCCGACCCTTCTCTCGCGCCTTGCGGCGCTATCCCTATGGCAAACCTTCTCATGCTGCTGCTCGCGGCAGCCGGCAGTCCGTCTCACTCGAATGCGGTGCCTCACCAGCCGCCTGCGCAGCAAGCTGCACCGGCTACTGCTCAGTCGCAGCCGCCGCGTCCGCGGTACATGCGTCGTGCGGCTGCGTTCGATACCGGCCGTTTGCGTCGCATCTGACAACGGCTCTACTTCTTTTACCTTTTGACTGGAGCCTTCCATGACCTATTCCTGCACTGATTTCGTCGACGACGTCCTTAACGACATGGTGATCCGAAACTGGATCAAGCCCGAGCAGTACGGGCCTGACGACCCGCAAGCCCAGTGCGATGCCGTGTTGGGCGCGATCGGCGATGCCGACGTTTCGCTTCGTCTGGCCGCTGACGCGAAGCAGTTTCATGCCGAACTGCTGGATGCCGTCGAAACGCTAACCGCCATCGCCGAGCAGCACGGCCCGCTTGCCCTCGCGAATGTCGTCTATCTCCAGACGGCCTTTTTGAAGGGCGGGGTGATCGAGCTCACACGCGATGAGGCGGAGGCACTCTCGTTTGTCAGAGAGCTCCCCTCGGGCGGTCGCTGGTGGCAGAGCGTCAAGCTGATCGAGTAAGCGGCACAAACGCTGTTCAATTTCTTTTCTCAACCCTTGCGGGCAAGCGACCCGCTGGGGTCGCTCCGCGTTCTTTCTGTGGGAGTGTTTTTATGTTTGAAGCAGCGAAGCTGGGCGCATCACCGGAGCAGTTTGCCAACCTCGAAGCGGCGATTGGTTACATCGCCGGCACCGCGACGCACGCGGGCGAAGTTCGCCCTTGGATCCGGAACGTCGAGACGAAAGTGTTCTTGGTGATCGGCGGCAGAGTGCAACCCCAAAACGGGGTGCGCCAATGACGCCGCCGTGGTTGGAGCAATACGCCAGTGGCCAGAAGACCGGCTACGCGCAAGCGTTCATGTCGTACGCCGAGTATTACGGGTCGACGGATCTGCTGACGATGACCCGGAAATCGAAGAGCGGATCGCCATGCACCGCCGGCCGATCGTGGGTTACGCGAGCCGCACGGGCACCCGCCGCAACTTGGCCGCACTGAAGGGCGCCGACTGGCGCTTGTTGGTCTCGGCCAAGGGCGAGTTGCGTACCGAGGGCTTCCATCGCTATGCGTTGGATAACGGCGCTTGGACCGCCTACCAGCAAGCTCAGCCCTTCGATGAGCACGCGTTTTCCGTCGCTGTCGAAAGGCTCGGCGAACGCGCCGATTGGCTTGTCCTTCCGCACATCGTCATGGGCGGGATGGCCTCGCTCGACTACTCGTTGAAGTGGCTGGAACGACTTCGCGGGATGCCGTGCCGGATGCTGATCGCAGTTCAGAACGGTATGCAGGTCGACGACCTCGCTTCGCTTCTGTCGCCTGCTGTCGGCATCTTCATTGGCGGTTCGACAGAGTGGAAAGAGCAGACGGCGCACGTGTGGGGGTCCCTCGCGCGGCGGCGTCACTGCTACTTGCACGTTGGTCGCGTGAACTCGGCGCGGCGCATCCGCATCTGCGCGGCCGCCGGTGCCGACAGCTTCGACGGTACTAGCGTGAGCCGGTACGCGAAGACGCTTCCTCGGCTGGATCGAGCAACACGGCAAGCAGACATGTTTGCCGCAGCGCACGACGGTCTAGAAGAGGCGCAACGAGCGACGGCCGCCTGTCGATTTGATTTGAACCATTAACCCATTCGGGAGCGAATCCCGAATGGGTCGCTCCTATATTATTGGAGCGAGAAAGATGGAACAGGAAATTGTTTCGAAGATGGAAGCTGCGATCGGCGTCATGCAGCGATACATCGAACTTGGGCATAGCCTGAGCTGCGCTTATTCAGGCGGCAAGGACAGCACGTGTACTCTGGTGTTGATGCTTGAGGCGATTCGCCGTGCCGGCGGCACGACGATCACCCACCATGTTCAGTCGGCGGACACGACGATCGAGAATCCGACAATCGCAAACTTCTTGCACTCAGTGTTGGACGAGCTGCAGTTGTTTATCGAAGCGTCGGTGTTGCCCGTACAGGTTCACGTCACGACGCCGTCGTTGGCAAGCCAGTTCGTCGTCTCCACGATCGGACGCGGCACGTTGGTACGCACACCTGAGAATGGCGTGCGTGACGGTAGACGGACCAGGGCGTGCGCGGACGAGTGGAAGGTACGCCCGGGAGGTCGGCTTCGAACACTGCTTGAACGTCGGGCGGCAGATGACGGTGCCCGCGAAGTTATAACGGTGCTGGGGCTGCGCAGGGACGAAAGCACCTCGCGGGCGGTAGCAATGACCGAGCGACGCGACAGCCCCGAGGTTGCGGTCCGAAGCAGAACCGGGGCGCTGACCCTCAGCCCGTTGAGCGAATGGACGTCCGATGATGTGTGGACGATGCTCGCGCTGCTGGCCGCGGACGAAGGCATGACGTTTCCCTCGCCGTTGGCACCGAGCACTATTCACCGCCTGTCCGAGATCTACCGGGCAGGAAACGGTGGAACGTGCGGTGTCGTGGTAGGCGAATCGGGTGCTCGCGCCGCGTGCGGCTCGCGTTTTGGGTGCTCCTTCTGTTGCGTCGCCGGTGATCGCGACAAGTCGCTGGAGGCCATGATCGAGGATGAGCAATACGGGCATCTTCGACCGCTGAACGACTTCCGCAACTATCTGCTTGCGATCCAGTGGGACATGTCGCGACGCGAGTTGGTGGGCCGGTCGTTGAGTGACGCCGGTTACACGCGCATCCAGGCAGACACGTACAGCTACCTGACGCGCGTCGATCTTCTGAAAAAGCTCTGCAGTATTGACGCGGCCGAACGCGACCGCGCCGAAGCGCACTCGGGGGCACTGGTGACTGGTTTAATTCCCGATACGGAAGAAAACCGGGCGCTGTGTGAGCCGCAGTTCGAGTTCGTGACGCCGCAGCAGTTGGTGGCGATCGACTTTTTTCTCTCGATGCATCATTACGCGCCGCATGCGTTTCCGGCGCTTACGGTTTGGCACGACGTGAACGTGCTTGGGAGAAGGTACCCAGTTCCGAAGCTCGACGGCTTGCCGAAGACCGACATCGTCCTGCACGGCTGGTATCCGGTCGGGCAGTACGACCGGGAAGCACCGTCGGTCGGGTTGCGCTCGTTCGATGCAGAGCAGTGGAATCCGTACCGGCATCCGGGTCGGCCAGGGCGGTATGCGAGGACGACCGGTGGCGAGCAGACGGTGTATTTCGAAGAAGCCTCGCAGTTTGAGGTGGACGCGGAAGCCGCCTGTGCGTTCGTGACGTGCACGTATGACACTGCTTTCATGTTGGACACGCAGCATCGTGACGCAATCGAATCAGCACATTTCTGGCTGAACGAAGGCATCGTGAAGTTGCCGACCGGCATGGCGCAGCGGTATCAGGACATGGCCAAGCGCGGGCAGTATTTCACGCGGCTCGCGCAGCGCTTGAATCTCACGCCTGCTGAGTTGGACTCTCACCTTGTCTCCAACGCTATCAGTGACGTGGAACATGACAGGCTGTTAGGCCATGACCGCATACAATTGAGTCTCTTTGCTGAGGCGGCCTAGCCGCACGGATGCCCGAGGTCTGAACTTTCTCGCCGGGCTTGTGCTGTTCTGCCATGAGTTCCTCCGCGCTTTTGTTTATAGCGTGGAACGAGCAAAGATTGTTCCGCCCCGATTACTTTCGGCTGAGATAGCGATTGAGCAGGGGCGTGGCACTGGCGCCGTGCACGAACACCGACAGGACGATGGCCGCGAGCAGGATTGGCAGGAGCGGCCCAACGCGGTCGTGGCCGGCCTGTTCGAGGGAGAAAAGCAGGTAGTAGAACGCGCCGACGCCACGCAGGCCCAACCATCCAGACAGAAGCCGCTGATGGCGGTCCATTGACGAGCCGATCAGAGAGAGGGTGCTGCCGAGCGGCCGGGCCACAATAAACAGGAAAAGCACCGGCCAGACAACGGACCAATGAATTAGCTCCCGCCAGTGCGCAGAGACGACGCTGCCGATGATGACCATCAGGCCCAGTTCGACGAAACGTTCGATCTCGACCGAGAAGCCCATCATGTTCTCCGCGATATACGCATGAGCCAGTTCCGGATCTTTGGCGGCTTCCTCCCGCTCGCCGCGCTCGACTGATTTCAACACCTCGCTTGGCGGTTTGTCACCCGTGGCCTTCATTTCCTGCCGCCGCAGCGCGACGCCGGCGGCGAAGACTGCGATGAAAGCGTAGCCGTCGACGATCAGGGTCGCACCGTAGGCTAAGGCAACAAGCCCAAGTGCAAGAAAGCCTTCGAGCCCCAGCGCATGGTCGTACTTCGTGCGCAATTTCGTCACCAGCACGACCACACCGGTGCCCAACGCCCAGCCGAAAAAGAGTGCGCTGGCCACTCCCCACGCGATCGCAAGGGCGAACGTCCACGGATTCTGGCTACCTAGACTGCTGACTCCGCAGAGTGCGAGAGCAATGTAGACCATCGGAGAGGCCGCACCGTCGTTGAGTCCGCCCTCCGATGATAGGGCGAAGCGCAGCGGTTCATCGTCGCCCGCTTCTTCGACCCGCAATTCGTTGGCCAAAACTGGGTCCGTGAGCGCGAGCGCGGACGCCAGCAGCAACGCCGGGCCTGCGGCGAGCCCGAGACCCCACCGCGCGGCGGCGAACATGACCGCGATGGTAATGAGCATGGCCGGCCCGGCGAGGCGTAAAGTCAGGCGCCAAAGCGGCCTGGAGAGCTCGACGCGCAGGTACATCCCGATGGCGAATAAAGACACCACAAGTCCCGCTTCGGTAAGCGTACGAAGCAGGCGCACGTCGCGCTCGACGTCGATCGTCAACAGTCCGGCACACGCCGGACCGAGGAGGAAGCCGACGATGAGGTACACCATTGCGCCGGTCATCGGCAGCCGCTCAACCAGTTTGCGGCCGAGCGCCATCAGCACCATCAACGCCCCAACGATCAGGAACCAAACGGCTTCGATCGTCATCAGCGTCTCCTAGAGCTTCTGCAGTCTGCGGAACTGGTTGAAGTGGCGAATCGCGAGAGTCGCTTCGCCCAGTTCTTCATGGATGCGCGCGGCGTTGAAATGGGCATCCGCGAAGTCCGTGTCCTGTTCAATGCAACGCTCATAGAACTGCAGTGCCTCACGGAACCGGCCGGAATCTTCGAGCGCCACCCCAATGTTGAAAAGCAGCACCGGGTCGTTCGTCCGGTATCGCAGCGCGTCTTGGTACACCGCTATCGCCTCGTCGAACCGCTCGCTGTCCATCAGGATGCCGCCGAGGTTCAGCGATGCGTCGGTATAGTCGGGCGCGCGTTCTAGCGCTTTCCGATAGGCCGCTTCTGCGGCGTCGAGGTCATCGTCCTCCAGGGCCCGCGCCTGCCGGAACAGATCAACGGCTTCTTCGCGTGCCCGCTGCTCGCGCGGCGCTTGCAGGGAGGAGACGTTTCCGGTTGCGTGTCCCGGCTCGAAATCCAGAAGCAGTTGGCCGGTCTCCGCATCCCACTGGCGGCTTGCCTCGTCCCGCACGGCGACGCGATCGCCGATAGCAGCAATGCGCACGCCAGTGAGCGATCCTTCACGCCCCCAGCTCTTCTGGAGGTGATCGAGTGCGCGGACGATTTTCATTGGGGAGACACCCGCCACGCGGAGCGCATGCGCGGTCCTGAGCATGACGATGTCCTGGAAGGTGAAGCGCCGCTCGCGTTTTTCGCCGCTTAGCGGTAATACAAAACCCGCCGCGATCAACCGTTCAACGACGCTGCGCGACACACCGAGCATGCGTTGCACATCGCGGAGGCTGTACCCGTCGTCTTGCATATCACCGTTTCGTGCCAGTCTTGCGCGCCGGTGCCGGTTGGTCCTCAGTGGCCGCACGCCGCACGGCACGGCGCTTGGGCGCCGGCGCGGCTTCGACCGCGTCTTCCGCTGGCGCGGCGGTGCGCGCGCTCTTGCGTGCCGCCCGCGGTGCGGCTGGTTGTTCGGCAGACGGCTTCTTCTTCAAGCTCGCACGCAGTGCCTCCACGAGGTCGATGACTTGCGCGCCGGGGTGTTCGACGGCGGGCGCGGCGGTGATCTTGTTGCCCGCGATCTTCTTGTCGATCTCAGCGAGGATGCGTTCCTTCTCCTCGTCCTTGTACGCGGCGGCGTCGTAGCTCTCGACGCGATATTGCTCGATCAGTTGTTCGGCGAGCTGCAATTCCGTGGGCTGGATCTCGGTTTCTTCAATGCCGATATCTGCCTGCGAACGTACCTCGTCGGCGTAGAGCAGCGTCTGGAGAATCAGGCCGTTGTTGCCGGCGCGTACCTGCACCATGTGCTGCTTGCCTTTCCACGTCCAACGGGCGACGGCGCACGTGCCGCTGTCCCTCATCGCTTCCTGCAGCAGCCGGTACGGTTTGCCGCCGCGCTTGTCCGGGGCGAGGTAGTAGGGCTTGTCGAGGTAGATCGGGTCGATCGCCTCGGTCGGCACAAACGAGACAATGTCGATCGTGTGGCTCGCGCTCGCTTCCAGCGCCTCCAGTTCCGATTTCTCGAAGATCACGTACTTCTCTTTCTCGAACTCGTAGCCCTTGACCATGTCGGCGCGTTCGACGACTTTTCCGTCGTGGGGGCAGACATACTGCTGCTTGAGCCGGGTGCCGCACTCTTTGTGCATCAGGTTGAAGCCAACGCCAGACTTGCTCTCGGTGGCCGTGTAGACCTTCACCGGCACGGAGACGAGACCGAAACTCAGCGTCATTGAAGCGATCGAGCGGGCAGCCATAGGAAACCTCTCGCGTAGGTTATCTGGCCGGCCACAGTCGATGCCGCTCTTGGCGGCGCATCCCAGTCACGCGGCAAGGCCAACGGGCGTTTTGCGCAAAACGGGTGCCACGCCTTTATGCCAGGTTGTGACAACGGGGAAGGCGGGCGCCGATCCGCCTCCGTGTATATTTTCGGCAACGGAGGGCAAAACCAGTGTGCACGAGCTACGAGTCTAATCCGAAAGACGCCTTCGACGTCTTTAGTCTGTTCCCGGTGCCGAACTTCGACTACAAGCCGGAAATCTACAAGGACTATGCCGCGCCGATCTTCCGCCGGGTCGACGGTGAGTATTTGACTGACGCCGCGACGTTCGGCATGGTCCCGCGCAAGTTCATCCCGCAGGGCGTCAAAGCGTTCGATACGATGAACGCCCGGTCCGAGTCGGTCGGGCAGAAGACCAGTTTTCGCACTGCGTGGAGCAAGCTGCAACTCGCTTTGATTCCGTGTCGGAGGTTCTACGAGCCGGATTACGAGACCGGCAAGGCAGTGCGCTGGCGCATCGGGATGGCCGATGGCGCTCCGCTTGCTATAGCAGGGCTATGGCGCGCATGGAAAGATCCCGCGGACGGCTCAACAAGCCTGTCGATGACGATGTTGACGGTCAACGCCGACGATCACCCGCTGATGAAGCGTTTCCACAGACCCGGAGCGGAGAAAAGGTCGGTCGTCATCGTCCCGCCGACGGAATACGAGGACTGGCTTTCGTGCAAGAGCACGGACGCGGCGCGCTCGTTCCTGCAGCTTTATCCGGCTGAGGCGATGCACGCGGAGCCATTTCCACTGCCTCCGCGGACCGCCAAGCCAAAGGCAACGCCTAACCTTGATTTGGCTCAAGCGTCCCTGCTTGCGGATGACGGCGGTTGAGCGGGCCGGGTTGCCGAGTGCGGATATTTGGAGCAAACGCGATGGCTACCTATCGAGCGGCATACATTCGGCCGGAAGCGGGCTCGAACGGCGTCGGCGTGTTGCTGACGACGCAAGAGCACTCCACCTTGACTGACGATGAATTGATGTTCGTTGCCCGACAGGTGGCGGCCGCCAATGACGTGGAAGGTGAGATCGTCATCGGCGACTGGGGCGAGTGACAGGGCCGGCAAGTCCGGTCGCCTGAGCGAGCGCGATGGCCGCCCTGGGCAGCGTCGGCAAGGGCGGCCTGCGGCTTTAGTTATTGAAATCGGCGGAATCGATCCAGCCGTCGCTCGCTAGGACCATGGTGCGATTGGCCTTCGCGTGGGCCGAGAGCCTTTGATCCAGCCGGTACAGCTTCGTGAGCTTGTCATCTTTCGCCCAGTCGGGTACATCGACGGGGCTGACTGTGAAGGCCACTTCTGAAATGGTATGACCGAGCGCGTTGCTTGGCTCGGAGAACCGGGTGACGTCATCCACCTTATAGTGGCCGATGCACAGCGCGAGGCTATCGGGCTGAACCAGCGCTTTTTTTCCGGCGCCGGTCAGCGAATAAATCTTCGTTGGTGCAGTAAATTCCCTGTTGCCCAACCACGACTTCTCCTGTTTCGTCCCTGTGCTCACAGCCAGCACTCCCGCATCGACCAAGCCGTCGAAATAGCGGGTGGTCTGCGCGTTCATCGCGTCGGCCTTGGCCTCTCCGTACGAATCCTTCGTTTGCAAAACGATTGTGACCGGATACTTGTTGCCATCGCCAGACAGAGTGACAGGCTCGACGGTAATGCACTCTTTGGCGTAGTGCTTGTTGAGCGCTTTTTCGAAGTTCGAGTTGCTGGCTTCCTTCGAGGAGCCGCAGGCCGCGAGGAAACACGCGAGGACGGCGGGGGCAATTAACTTTCTGTTCATCGTTGTTGTGCTGTTGCGGTTCGCTAATGCAGCGTTACGTGGTCTGCGCCGACCGGTGCGGCGTCGGCGTGATCCGGGCTATCGAACTAGGCGCGGCTGGCGAGCGCGCGCTCGATCTTGCGATCCGTCTTGTACTGACCGAGTGCGAACACGGACCAAATAGCGGCCGGCAGCCACCCAATGATCGAGAGCTGCAACAGCAGACAGATGATCCCGGCGATCGGACGGCCGATCGTGAAGAACTGGAGCCACGGGATGATGATGGCGAGAAAGAGGCGCATGTTGGGTTCCTAGATGGTCGACGAGACCGTTATAACGGCCGCTTGGATGAATCCTTTACAGAGCGGAAGTCCATGCTGCCTCCCGCCCCTGGCTCGATTAGTTGACGACCAGAGCGCCGCCGTTGCCGAGGCCGCCCTTGACGTTCTGCGCGCGGTATTGGCGAATTGCGCCAACGAGGTTATTGAGCGAGTCGGTGAAAGCGGCTACGACGACCTTGCCCTGCGCGGTCCGTGCGTAGGCACCGCCGCCCGCAGCGCCTGCGCCGCCCAAGCCGCCGGCGAACACGCCGGAGAGCATGCCGAAGTCGACGTTGCGCGCCGAACCTTCGGCGGCCGCCAGTTGCACGCTGGAGCGGTTGTCGACGAGCGTCAGCATGGTCGACGCTTCCTGCGCCTTCATCGT
Source organism: Caballeronia jiangsuensis (assembly GCF_046030135.1). NCBI lineage: Bacteria > Pseudomonadati > Pseudomonadota > Betaproteobacteria > Burkholderiales > Burkholderiaceae > Caballeronia > Caballeronia jiangsuensis. Next base: position 14,092 of record NZ_JAQQDB010000026.1, on the reverse strand, counting down.
GCCAGCGGCACCGGCGAGCACACCGCCTACCACGGGCACGAATGCGAGGAGCCCCGCTGCGCCGCCGCCCGCGTCGCGGTTGCTGAACGTCACGCTCGGGCTGATCGTGTAGTCGGCCGCGACCATCTGGCCTTTGTGCATCTTGGAGGTCTTGCGCAGTTCGCCCGATGCGTTCAGGGCGCGCTCGCCCATAGCCGTGCCGAGCGCGCGGCCGCGATCGACGATCACGAAGCAGTTGCTTTGCTGGACGAGCAGTTTCAGGACAGGCACCGTCGATCCGAGCTGGTATTGACCAGTGAGAAGGCCGTACCACGGGGCTTCCGTATCCTCGACGATGGCTACGGTGCCGAGCGGCGCCGGGCAGTGCTGCAGGCCTGCATTGGCGTTCTGCGACGCTTCGCCGGCAGCGGAACCGGTCGCCGCCGTCTTGGCGGATTGCGCGCCCGGCTGCATCTGTGAGCAAGCGGACAGCGCGAAAACGGACAGGGCGGCGATGCCGATCATTGTGAGCTTCATGGTTCCTCGTTGTAGTCGTGAATTTCTGTCTATGGCGCAACGGCCGATTGAGCCAGCAGCGGTTGCGCGGTCACCGCGCAGACGCTTTCATGAGCGAAGACAAGGCTACCGGCCGGAGGCGCGTATCAGATTTGGAAAGACACGCGTTTTTGAGCGTCTTTTCCGTTTTACTGCTGGGCTAACGCCAGCGGCGTTCGAGCGGGGTGACGCGCCACCACACTCTGTCGAGGCTTGATGCCTGCGCACGGACGCGACGCATCGCCCCGCGCTTCACCATCAGTCCGCCGTCCTTGACGAACCCCATGCCTTTCAATGCTTCAGTGGTGTATCGCTTTCGCCGCGTCGCGTAGATGCGGGTCATGACGACTTGCCGACCGAAGAAGCGGCCACCTGCGGAGGGCAGTCGAAGCGGGTCCGCTCTCCGCGGATCACTTCCACATCCGCGCGGTTTGCCCGCACGAGAACGTCGCGCGACCCATTTGTTTCGTCGAAGAGCCGTATGTACGAGCTTCCGCCGACCCCATGCCACACGGCGCGCGCGTCGCGCGTACCCCACTTATCGGTGGTCGGAAGCTTGCAGAACTGCACCTTCAGTCCGCTCGCCGTCGCGATTGCAGCCAACTGCGTATGCTCAGCATCCGAAAAGATCACAACTTGGCCGGGCGCTGAGCGCACGCCGAGGTTGACCATCGACAAATTCAGGAGAGCGGGGCGGGTAGCGACGAGCGCGCCAAAAATGGCCATCGCCAAGAAGATCACCGTGAGACGAATGTCGCGCTGCTGCACTTTGGCCGGAACGATCAGCACGATGATCGCGGTGATTGCTCCGACAGCAGCAAAGAACATAAGCGTCGCGTGCATGCGGGCGTCGGGGGACTGGTCTCTGACAAAAACAAGCAGATAGGCTAGGGGGAGCGCCACGAGAAACGACATAAAAACCATCGATCCGTTATCGACTGCGCGATGCAGCGAAGCCGCCGGCGGCTCCCCGCGCCGCTGGAGGCGGAAGTTGTTGGCGACAACGAGAAGCTTGAGCGCCCACAACGTCGAAAAGGCACCGAAGCCGACGCCGACCAGCGCGATGCAGGTGAATGAGAACGCGGCGGACGCGAGGAAGAATGCATCGCCGAGCGACAGGCCCTCGGGCACGATGCTCTCGAAATAGCAGTAGGCGACCAGGATCAGACCGCCTAAAAGGAGGACCGCTTTCCATGCGGCGGTGAATGCAGCTTGAATGTCGTCGATGAGCGACTTGATCGCGTCGACGGGCTCTTTCTTCTTTGGTTCCATGTAAGACCTCGCTTAGAGACGGAATCAAAAAGACACCGCTGGGGGCTGTTAACCTTTTCGGCAAGCTGTTAACCTTTGGCCATCTGAACAACTGGAGCCAAGGATGGGCGCGCCGATTGTTGAGGACGAACTGTGGGCACTGATCGAGCCATTGCTGCCGATGCCAAAACCACGGCGCAAGAAGTATCCGGGACGGTTGCCGGTTGCGAACAGGGCTGCGCTGAACGGCATCCTGTTCGTGCTCAAGACCGGTATTCGCTGGCGCGACCTGTCGACAAAATTAGGATTTGGCTCGGGTTCAACCTGCTGGCGACGGTTGCGCGACTGGCAGAAGGCGGGTGTGTGGAAGCGATTGCACGAACTACTGCTGGCGAAGTTACGCGAGGCAGGCGAATTGGACTTCTCGCGAGCAGCCGTCGACTCTTCATCTGTGCGAGCCGTTGGGGCGGGCGAAAAACTGGCCCGAACCCCACGGATCGCGCGCGACCAGGTTCCAAGCACCACATCCTGGTAGACGCCAACGGCGTTCCGGTCAGCGCGATCCTGACAGGCGCGAATCGCAACGACGTCACCCAATTGCTGCCACTCGTTGACGCCATTCCACCGATACGCGGCGTACGTGGCCGACCTCTTCAGAAGCCCAAAGTCATCTACGCAGACCGTGGCTATGACTCCGAGACACATCGCCAGAAGCTTCGCAAGCGCGGCATCAACCCGGTGATTGCCAAGCGCCGGACAGAGCACGGGAGTGGTCTGGGCAAATTCCGATGGGTTGTCGAACGTACTCATGCGTGGCTTCACAACTTCCGTCGTCTTCGTATTCGCTTCGAACATCGCGCCGACATTCACGAAGCATTTCTCAAACTCGGTTGCTCCCTCGTCTGCTGGAACATCTTCAGACGGACGGAGCAGTCTTTTTGAATCCGTCTCTTAGGGTAACGATAGCGACGCGAAACGGTCGCGTCATGAACAAGGCTAGAGAGCCACGCTCAAAGTCAAGGAGGTGACGTCTCAATCCTTAGGGAAAGCCGCGGAGAGCACTCCTCCTGGCCCAGACAAAAAAGCGGAGGTGGTGCCTCCGCTCTTTCTTGGGATCAACTCAGTTCGGTTGCCGTTGCGGCCTGCTTTTTCGCGTCATTCAGGCACGACGTGGAACTGCTTCTCGTTGCCCATGACTTTGGCCGACGCATCGGCTTCCGTTGTGAATGACCAGGTGACGTCGATAGGATGCGTGTCGCCATGCAGCGCTTTGAGCACGCCGGTCACATGAACCGAGTACGCTGTGCTGCCCTTGAGTGCGGTGTATGGGACGCACATGGCACCGTTCGTTATCTCTGTGTTGCCGTCCGGCGTAGGTTGGAAACACGGGACGTCGTTGCCGCCGCTACCAGTGATTTTGATGCTTACCGAGGTCAGGTGCCCCGTTAGCTTCGCCCGAATCGTCACCGGATAGCCTACGTAGGTGTTCTGGTACTGCGGCTGACTGGCAAACGGATTCGGGTTTTCGGCTGCGAACCACCTAACCGGCACACCCGTTTGACTGGAGTACGGATACGCGACGAGTTGCGTATCGCCAACGACCGATGAATATCCGCCGAAGTCAATGTTGACCGCTTCCCACGTTGCACTGGTCGACGCGCCAACACCGAGCGATGTATAGCCCTCAAGCATCAAAAAACGGTGGAACGGTGCGTCGAATAGCGATGTGACGCCGGTCAACGATGTCGAAAAAGCCCGAATGTCTCCGGCTGTCGTAACTTCACCGAACACGGCATCTGAGCGAGTAAACGGCGACTGCCCCGTGTAGCCTGGAAGTCCTTGCGTTTCGTTATGCCCGGTAGCCTGGTTCAGTACCAAGTAGTTGGCGTGGTTCAGCGACGACGTAACCAGCTTCTGGTCAACGGTGAGTTGGTTGAGACCGACGTTGTGGCGTACCGCGCTGATAAACGCGATGCTGTCCGCTATCGGGTCCCCCGTGGGCGAGACATTCTGCAGCACAGATGCGGGCGGGAGCAGCGTCACCTTCTGCGACGCGGCCGGAGAGCCAGCCTGATCGCCCGCGTTTGTGGAACCACTGCCGGCTTGGTTGCTCGTGCTGTTCGAGTCGGAGGAACCGCCGCCGCACGAGGCGAGTACGGCGATGGTCAGCGCGGTCAACGCAGTGACGCGGACGGACGGCAATACATAACAAAATCTTTTCAAATCGAGCCTCGTTAAGTTCGTGGACGCCTCCACGGCGCTCTGATCGCTTCTTCTCTTCACCGATCCGGTCGCAAGCGCGCGGATCTTTGACAAACCAGTGGTGTCCGGATAGCCGCTTGTCAAGGCGGTGGAGTCCCGCCCACCGCAGGGTCGCGCTGCGGACTATTGCGAATTCGGTATGCCAGCCCGGATCAGCATGAGCATGGTGAACAGAACGCCGGTTCCTGAGCGGGCGAAAGCTACGATTTTTCGAGCGCCTTTCGCCCGTAACTGACGATGGCCGGCGATGTATCGTTCGCAAGGTTGAGCGCGGCCGCTGAACGGAGCAGAACCGCTAAAGGCCGGCGTCAAGCGACCGATAGAAGGGTTGGCGGGGCGTTGGCACGTCGAAGTCGCGGTTCAGGCCCCGAGTGAAAGCAAAAAACTGGTGAGGTAGATGAAAATGGTTGGAAACAAAGTTGTCGCAATCGCGTTGATGGTGGCTGTCGGCGCGACCGGTATTAGCGCAGCGACGGCCTTAACGTCGTTCTCTGCGAATTCGAATGCGACGCTGGCGGCGACGCTCATTGCAGTAACGACTAATCAGGTAATGCATGGTGATAGCGCTGAGGCGAAGGCGTCTGTAGAAAATGTCCGGGAACGGAAGCTGGAGGCGCAAGGCATGCTTGACTCGGCGGCAACCTCGCGGTCCGTCTTTTCATGGTCGATGCTGGCGTTTGGTTTGTCCTTGTTGCTGCTGTCGGCCTCATCGTTAAGAGCGGTTCGTGTACTGATGAGAGCGCCGGGACAAGGCTCGGCCTTGAACTGACCGAAAAAGATCGAACAACGGGAAACCCGGAGGAAAAATGCAGACGGAGGTTTTTATGACGGCATTCGTCGCGCTGCTTATTTGCGGGGCTGTCATAGCTCGGATGATGTGGCCCCTCTCTGATCGGGCAAATCCTTCTCTTCTCCGCACCCGCCGTGTTTCTGGCATGGCAAGTGACGCATCGGATACGTGAGCGCCGCAGCACTTAGAGCCGGAAAGCCTGAACGAAGATAACAACTTGATCCGCTGCCAGATAGACGCCGCTGATGATCCACAAACAACACGAATATGAGCGCCCTAGCCGAATCCGCGTCAATCAAAGCGATGGCCGAGAAGATCGAGCGTCTTGAGAAAGAGCTTGCGACCTGGCAGTCAGCGTCGCACCTCCCTTCACAGTTGGGAGACTTTGCGCGCATTCTGCGCAGTCATGGCATCGCCACCGTTTTTCACGCCGGAAAGATCGATCCCATAGACGGTGGGACCGCGGCCGAAAGCCTGCGGGCGGCAGTGGAACAGTTTGGCCGCCGCGAGCGCCTTACGCCGCAGTGCCAGGCGAGACTGATCGCGGAGATTTCCGGATCCCTGTTCGACGCTACCGACGGCCTCGACGCAGTTAAGAAAGCCAAGTTGGCTTAAAAGTTCTGCGACGAGTTCGGAAACCATCGACATAGCTTCGCGTGGGTAAAATTGGACGCGTCTACTTTTCGCGCCGAGGTCCGCGCATCCGACTCTATGGCTTTCTCGCATCGACGGTCGACGTATCTCCGACTTGGCGCAGTGGAAGCCTACGCGCGCCACAAGCGGCGCGTCATGAAAATAGCGGACAGTCCGGTCCTGTTCACCGTGCAGGCGGCTGACCCGATGATCCTCCCCGAGTCGCTGTTCGCGCTGAAAGAGGGCGACTGCCTTTCTCCGAGCGACCTCGAGCCCGTTGTCCCCGGTCTCGCCGACACGCCAAGTTCCTTCGGACCGGCGACGGCGGCGAACCCCCTGCACACGCTCACGGCCCTTACCGACGGCATCCTCGTCGTTCTTGAGCTGGCGCAGGAGGCGGAAAGGGATTCCGCGCGAGCGGAGACGAAACTACGCGGAACCCTAGCGCGGTTCATCGTGACGATGCTTTGGCCGCCGGGATCCGGGTTCGACGAAGCGGAGCATGCCTTTGGCAAGCCGACCGTTCGGATAGGAGGCGAGCTTCGACGCCGCGAAGATCTTCTTCTCGTTGAGCCGTTCACGCAGCAACGCAAGAGGATGCCAGTCTGAGGCCCGTCGAGCGAATAGTCGCAAACGCCTGCGCCTCATTGGTCCGGCCCGGCTAGTCGCGTACACACGCGTATTTACATTTGAGTGTCGATCGCTTATAGTACATCCATTGTACACACGCGACGAGGAGCGAAATGCAAACGACGCGAGTTTTCAGGAACGGCAATTCCCAGGCCGTCCGCATTCCTGCTGACCTCGCCTATGAGCGCAGCGACCTTGAGCTTGAGATCGAACGCGTGGGCGATGAAATCCGCATCCGACCGGCGCGCCGACCGCTTGCCGGTGTATTGAAGAAATTCGCCAAATTCAGCCCCGACTTTATGGCCGAGGGACGAGGCGACCAGGAACAAGCAGAACGCGAGGGCCTGTAATGCCGCGCTTCATGCTCGACACCAATATGTGCATCTACCTGATGAAGAACCAGCCCGAGCAGGTGGCGAAACGCTTCGCGGAGTGCTTTGTCGGTGACGTGGTCATGTCAGCTATCACGTATGCAGAGTTGGAATACGGTGTCGCCGTTTGTGCAAATCCGGCGAAAGAGCGGCGCACCCTCGCCACGTTGATCGAGGACATTCCGGTGGCTCCGTTCGATGCTGCGGCGGCGGTGGCCTACGGCCCGATTCGTGAGGCTACTCGGGAGCGCAAGAAGGACCACCTAGATAAGCTGATCGCCGCACATGCAGTTGCGCTCGACGTTGCCCTGGTCACGAACAACACAAAAGACTTTGCCAGTTACCCGGGCGTCAAGCTTGAGAACTGGCTGAGCGATTGAACACGGAAAACGAACCATGTCCAATTTGACTCCAGCGCTTGCTCTGCGGGCAGCGATCAACGTTTTGCGCGATTCTGCTGAGTCACGCAAGATGCCCAACGGCGAGCCGCTAATCGAGGCCGTTGTGCAGCTCCATCTCGATGCGGCGGACGTGCTCGAAGAATCCTTGTCGGATCTTCGGGACCACGAGTGAGGAAACGACGCACGCATTAGGAGATGAGACGATGGCTACTATCGAACTCCGAATCAACGATCGTGAACTTGAAGCCGAACTTACCGCTGGATTGAGGGTAATCGTTCGTGAACGCGATGTGGCCGAGGTCGCGTACTCGTTGAGTGAAGCGTTCGCCGCGCTGCTTCCGCAAACCTACGCTGCGCTAACCGTCCGGACAGTAAAAGTCACCGAGCACCCGCCGCTCAACGGTTTAACCTTCGGCCCCGCAATGGCGAGTTCGAGACCAACAGAAGCCCCGATGGACAATTTATCTTTTAACCCGCCTGATCCCTCGTACCGAAAGTCAACTTATGCGGACGTTGCCGCTAGAGTTCAGGCCTGCAAGGCATACTTGGCTGGGCGAAGAATTTCCCTGCACAGGGACAGCGCGCTCAATGTTTTGTTTGTCGATGCGGAATCGCTGGCGCGCGATTGGGCTGCCGGCGTCAGCTCAGGTGATATTCGGAGGCTGGTGAACACTGCGCACGCAAATCGCATCGTTGAGGCAATTTTATTGCTTCAAGATGAGGCGGAAATCCACGAAGCGCTCAGGCGCATCGCGGGTAACGACATGGATCTTTCAAAGCGGCCGCCGTCGCAAGGCAAGGATGCGTTGTGGGAACTGAACCTGCTCGCGTTCCTTCGACGTTTGGGCGTGCAAGCAAGACTATTGGACCCCCCCCGACATCGTCGCGAACTTTGGCTTCGGAGATTATCCGATCGCCTGCAAGAAAATATATTCGGAGAAAGGCGTCGAAGCGCAGATGCGCAAAGGCGCAAAGCAGCTCGCGACCTATCAAGGGGGCGGGTTAGTCGCTCTCAACATTGACGATTTGATTCCGGAAGACGTCTTGCTGCAAAGCGAGAGCGCGGTGACAGCGGAAGGCTTCCTGGATCGACTTAATATGAGTTTCATTGAGCGTCACCAGAGGGTCCTGCAGCGCTTCGTTTTAGACGGCAAGTGCGACGGCGTGCTCGTCTCGACTACCACCTTGTCCGATATAGTGAATGGTAGCCAAACGCGTTTCAACACTTTTACGCAGTCAACGTTGTGGACCGTGAAGGAAGCTGACCAGAGGGCCATTGCACGGATTAATGCGGTGCGCGACGTCGTCGCGGCCTATCCAGGACTGTGAGCGAAAATCGACTGTCGGGGATTCTGTCGGCGACTCCAGTGCGCGGTGTCGTCACGGAGTGCCGCAACGGGGCATCTGTAGCGCATGCCCATAGTGTCGTCTGTAAATCTGGGAGCACAGTAGTTGAATGATCCCTGCTGTGAACCGTCGCCCGTTTAGTGAAAGTTGCGGCTCGACGTGGCCAGGTTGCCAAGGAGCGCGGTCATGTCGACGAGTCGATTTGCGACAAGGTGCTTTACCTCGCCTTCCTTTTGCCAGACTCCGTAGACGCCGAGTAGCGAGGCTCCCAGTGCTTCCTTCCTGAACTTCTCGACCAACGACGGCCAGACGATCACGTTGATCTGGCCGGTCTCGTCTTCTAGCGTGATGAATAAGACTCCGTTCGCTGTCCCCGGCCGCTGACGCACGGTGACGATGCCGCACGCCTTCGCAAGACGACCATTGGGATAGGTCGCGAGTTTCGAGGCCGCGAAGATCTTCCTCTCGCTGAGTCGTTCGCGCAGCAGCGCCAGCGGATGTCTGTTCAGGGTAAGGCCCGTCGAGCGATAGTCGCTGACGATCTCTTGCGCCTCGTTCGGCGCCGCGAGGACCGGCAGTTCTTCCTCGCGCGTTGTCGCGCGTAAGAGGTCCTTGTCGGGAACGGCTGCCACCGCCTGCCAGAGCGCTTCGCGCCGATTGCCAGATAGCGCGGAGAGGGCGTTCGCGTCCGCAAGCAACTGCAGGTCGCGGCGGTCGAGGCGCGCTCGGTTTGCAAGATCGTTGAGCGACTCGAAAGGACGTACGGCTCGCGCAGCCTCAATGCGAGCAGCGGAATCGTCCCGCATGCCGCGAATGAGCGACATGCCCAGACGCACCGGCGCCATTGAGCCGTCGCCTTCTAGAAACGAATCCCAGTTGCTGATGGTGACGTCGATCGGCAGCACGCGCACCTTGTGACGCTTCGCGTCTTGCACCAGCTGCGAGGGCGAGTAAAAACCCATCGGCTGGCTGTTGAGCATGGCGCAGAGAAATGCGGCCGGTTCATGGCACTTCAGCCAGCAGCTTGCATAGACGAGCAGGGCGAAGCTCGCTGCGTGGCTCTCCGGAAAGCCATATTCGCCGAAGCCCTGGATCTGCGCGAAAATCGATTCAGCGAACTCGCGGTCGTAGCCACGATCGAGCATGCCGTTCACGATGCGGTCGTAATAGTGCTGCAGTCCACCTTTTCGCTTCCATGCGGCCATTGCGCGACGTAGCTGATCGGCTTCGCCGGCAGTGAAGCCTGCGGCAAGCATCGCAACCTGCATCACCTGTTCCTGAAAGATCGGCACGCCGAGCGTGCGAGCGAGCGCTGTCTCCATCTCAGGCGAGGGGAATGACACGGCCTCCAGTCCTTGCCGCCGGCGCAGGTACGGATGCACCATCCCCCCTTGAACCGGGCCCGGTCGCACGATCGCCACCTCGATCACGAGGTCATAGAACTGTCGGGGCTGCAGGCGCGGCAACATGCTCATCTGCGCACGCGACTCAATCTGAAAGACGCCGATGGTATCGGCGCGGCAGATCATCTCGTACGTCTTCGCGTCTTCTGCTGGAATGTCCTGCAATTCGAATGGCTCGCCGCGTTGCTTTGAAATCAGGTCGAGCGTGCGCCGGATTGCCGACAGCATGCCGAGCGCGAGCACGTCGATCTTGAGAAGCCCAAGCGCTTCGAGGTCGTCCTTATCCCACTGAATCACGCTGCGATCGACCATCGCGGCGTTTTCGATGGGAACGAGCCGCGAGAGCTTGCCGCGCGCAATGGCGAAGCCGCCCGTGTGCTGCGATAGGTGACGCGGGAAGTTGAGCAATTGCGACGCGAGGCTCGCCCACTGCTGAATGATCGGCGTCGAGGCGTCGAGTCCGGACTCGACGAAGCGATTGAGCAGGTCCGCGCTGGAATCGAACCAGTGATGCGACTTGGCGACCTTGTCGACGATGATCGGATCAACGCCCAACGCCTTGCCCGAATCCCGCAATGCAGACTTGGGACGGTAGGTCGTGACGGCGGCCGCAAGCGCCGCCCGCGTGCGCGTGTACTTGCGGTAGATGTACTGGATCACCTCTTCACGCCGCTGGTGCTCGAAGTCCACGTCGATATCGGGCGGCTCGCCGCGTTCCTTGGAGATGAAGCGCTCGAACAGCATCGAGCTGCGTGCGGGGTCGACTTCGGTCACGCCCAGGCAGTAGCAGACCGCAGAGTTGGCCGCTGATCCGCGTCCCTGGCAGAGGATTCCCTCGTTGCGGGCGAAGCGCACAAGGTCGTACACGGTCAGGAAGTACGGCTCATATCGAAGCTCTGCGATGAGCGCCAGTTCGTGCTCAATCTGCGTCTGCACCTTGTGCGGGACGCCTCGGGGGAAGCGGCGATGCGCGCCAATGTACGTTTCCTGCCGCAGATAAGCGGTCGGTGTCGTGCCTTCCGGGATCAGTTCGTCGGGGTATTCGTAGCGCAGTTCATCCAACGAAAAGGCGCAGCGATTGGCAATCGTCAGCGTCTCGGCCAACGCCCGCTCGGGATAGAGGTTCGCGAGCCGCAATCGCGCGCGTAAATGCTGCTCAGCGTTCTGCGCTAGTTCAAAGCCGCACTCGGCAATCGACCGGTTCAGGCGCACGGCCGTGAGCGTGTCCTGCAACGGCTTGCGCGAGCGCACGTGCATGGTAACGCCGCCCGTGGCGACCACCGGTACGTCATGCTGGTCGGCGACGTACTCGACGATGCCGCGGTGAATGTCGTCCATCGCGCGAGCGTGCAAGGTCAACGCCGCCCAGCAGCGGCCCTCAAATGTGCGCGCAAGCCACTCCATCTGCGCATCTAGTCGCTCCTCCTTTGCCGGGTATTCCGGCGAGAGGATGACGAGGCAGTCGGGCAGGCCTTTCAGGTGCTCATACGGCGCTTCGGGCCGCGCGAGATCGTTCGGCGTCAGCAGGTAGGTGCCCTTCGACGTGCGCGTGCGCGCAAGCGTGATGAGTTCCGACAGGTTCCCGTAGCCATTGCGGTTCATGGCAAGCGCCGTGAAGGCGAGGGCAGGCGTGCCGTCCGCGTTCACCAACTGAAAGTGCGCGCCGACGATGAGCCGGATATTTGCTTCCTTGGCGGCAACATGCGCGCGGACGATGCCGGCAAGCGAGCACTCGTCAGTGATCGCGATCGCGAGATAGCCAAGCTGCTCGGCGCGCAGAATCAGTTCTTCCGAGTGCGAGGCGCCACGCAGGAACGTGAAGTTGGAGAAGCACTGCAACTCGGCATAGCCGGGCAGCATGGAGGTGTACACGTCCATCGCGTCACCCGAACAGACCGTGCAGGAACCATCGAGGGTCTTCTTCCGCGCGGCTGCCGACGCGCTCGCGGTAGATCCAGTAGCAGGTGTGGTCGTCGGCTTCCGCGACAAAGTAATCGCGCGTGACGAGTTCGCCGCCCCACCATCCCGCTTCGACCCGCTCACCGGGCGATACGGTACGCAGCGGGCTGCCGTAGAACGGCCGGTGCTGGCGCGTCATCAACTGGATGGGCGTCTCGAGCAGCCATGAAGGGCGCGGCTGATCGCCGGGCAGCGGACAGCCTTTGACGTCGCTCGTCACCGGCACCCAGTTCGCGACGATCTCGGTCCGATGATCGGCCACGGGCGCAGCGCGCAAGACGTTCTCATGGCCAAGACGCGCGACGAGCAACTCCATCAGCCGGTTGTGGTCGGCCGCGCTGCCGCCCGGCTCGGGGAATAGCGTGTCGGACGGCGGCTCGGCGGCTTCAACGTCATTCACTTCAAGTCGCACAGCGATGACCGCGGCCGCCAACTCGACGCGTCCAAGCCGTTCTTTGAGCAAGCGCGTCAGGTGTTCCTCATGCCACGTCGGCTCGGCGAGCGCCACCTCAATCGTCGTTGGCGGCAACGCCGCGCGCCCGCGTTCATGTTCGAGTTCGATCGAGAAGCGCGTAAGTGCCAATTGCTTGCTAGCGAGCCAACCGGTCAATTGCACGATCAGCCGTCGAGCTACGAAGAGCACGGCCTCAGCATGTTCGACGCGATCCGGCAATTCGATACGTGCGTTGAACGACGGGGGCGTCTGCACCCATTCGTAGAGTTCGGGTGCTTCGCCGACGGCTCGATCAAGCGTATCCAGCAGTGCGGTGCCGCAGCGCTTCTTCAGACCGGCGCGTGGCAAGCGCCGCAGGTCCGCGACGCTCGTGCATCCCAGACCGTCGAACCAGTCGGCGTATCGCCGGGCTTCGAGCACCAACAGGGCTGGCAAGCGCGGCAATTGACGCGTCAGCGAGCGGATGGAGAGACGGTGGCCGCCGCGATACCGCGCCATTAGCCACGCGCTTTGGCCGGTGGGCGCGACGCTCATCCGGATCGTGAAGCCGAAGGCCGCGAGCGAGGCGCGAATCGCACGTCGCAACGCACGCACGCCACCGAAAAGGCGCAAGCTCGCCGACACGTCGACCAACGCCGTCTGCTCCTCGGCGATCGCGACCTGAGGGCTGAACTGCATGAGGGCCGTGGCGACATCCGCGACCGCCTGCTGCTCTTTGAGTTTGTCCTTGTCGTGAATGCGCGCGTCGGGCGCGAGCGTGATTACGCCGCCTTTGCGCATGCCGATGCGAACTCCCGCCTCGTGCGCCGCTTGATCCAGCGCGACGACACGTTCGTGGTCGAGCACGACCAACCCCGAGCCGGTCTCACTCGTGGACGACCAGTTCGGCTGGAAGACTTCTCGGCTGAGGTGCGGCAGATACACGCCGATCCACACTTGCATGGCGATTCAATAGGATGGGCGAATGGGTCAGTTCAACGACAAGCGGCTCATCACGTGCCGGACCGCGCCGCTTCACAAACTGCAGCGAGACGCTGTCGCGCGCAGGGCGAACGGCGAGGCGCAGCGGGGCAGGCGAGGTGTCGCTCGCCGCAGCCAGCGGCCGAACCATGAAGAACAGCGATTCACTGGTTTGCGCGGCGAGGTGCAGGCGGCGTAGCGCTTCCGGTCGCACATGCGTCTGCCAGAAGATCAGCGCGCCGAACGTCCCCGCGCGAAGGATCTGTTCTCCTGCCCACAGCGCATCGGCGGTCTTATGAGCGCGCACGACGTTGATCGACGTCTCAGGCAGCCCCCAGTACGCCGCCGCTTCGGGCTGGAACCGGTGAGGCGGCTGCAGCAAAGCGATGCGTCGTTGCGCGACGGCCTTGAGCGCCGGCAACAGCAATCGCATTTCGCCGACACCGGGTTGCTGCACCAACAGTTCGGTCAGGGCACCCTTGGGCCAACCGCCGCCCGGCAGCTCCGCGGCAAGCGTCTCAGACCCACACGGCACGACGTTCACGCGAGCAGAAGCCAGTTGCGAGCCGCGCCAAATCGATGAATGAATGTCTTCGAGGGCCAACGCTCCCATGTTCAACCCCGTACTGTATGTTTGTACAGTAGTCTACACGATGCGGGCAGCGAACGGTCCGGGGTCTAAGTCAGCGGCCCGGGGTCTAACTCGACCGGCGGAGGTAACTCTGTCGTTTTCTTGCATCAGTCGGGTAACTCCCTATCGGGTAGAAGTTACCGAATGTCCCGACCGTTCGCGTATAACGCATCGCAGGAAGGAGCGTGCAAGTGCCATGCCTATGAGCAATAAAGCCAAGGCTCGAGCGAGTGTTACTAGTAGTCCAATTTTACGAACGAAGTTGAAAGCGGAAGAAATTCCTTTCTTCGCCAACGATTGCGCCAGTCAGTTTCGGTGTAGCAAACGATTTCGACGTGTAACTAAATGTTGCAAACCGCCATATGTAGTCAGACAATTCGCTCACGCCCTGACGAACGGCGCAATGAGCAAGTCGAATTCACTATCCAGTCCGCCGCCATGATCCACGCTTCTTCTGACCTTGGTT
>NZ_JAQQDB010000025.1:0-102233 GCF_046030135.1 Caballeronia jiangsuensis | reverse complement strand
ATTTTCTTATTGACTCAACCTACTGATCCTGCCGACTCAAAGCAAACGGGTCGTGCGGACATCGCACGACCCGTCGACGTAAGTCTTGGTGCCGGCTGCAGGACTCGAACCCGCCACCTGATGATTACAAATCAACTGCTCTACCAGATGAGCTAAGCCGGCGAAGAGCGAGATTCTACTTCATTTGACGACTTTGAGGTGAGACCTCGCAGGTGATTTCGAAGCGTCGTCGTCATCCGTGGCTGCCTGCGACTCATCCTTCGGCGTGGACTCCGCACGCTCAGCAGCGGGCTCCTCGATCTGCCGCGTCTCACGCTCAGGCGATCGCGCCCCGACGGGAGCGCTCGCCAGCTCCGAGCCGGAATGCGTCTGCTCGACCGGGAATGCCATCCCCTGGCCGTTTTCGCGCGCGTAGATGGCGAGCACGTTCGCGACCTGCACCTCGATCTTGTGCGACTTGCCGGAGAATCGCGCGCTGAACTCGATCCACTCGTTGCCCATCTGCAGCTGGCTCGTCGCCTCGAAACTGATGTTCAACACGATCTCGTCGTTGCGCACGAACTGACGCGGCACGCGCGTGGCGGCATCGACCCGCACGGCGATATGGGGCGTGAAACCGTTGTCCGTGCACCACTCGTACAGCGCGCGCAACAAATACGGCTTGGTGGAAATCTCTTGCATCAACTTTCCTCTGCCGGAATGCGGCCGCGCGAAACCGCGCCGCCGCGTCCCAACGCACTCAAACTATCGACGCATCACCTTTTCGGAAGGCGTCAGCGCTTCAATATAAGCCGGGCGGCTGAAAATCCGCTCGGCGTACTTCATCAACGGTGCAGCGTTCTTCGAGAGTTCGATGCCGTAGTGATCCAGACGCCACAGCAGCGGCGCGATCGCGACGTCGAGCATCGAGAACTCTTCGCCCAGCATGTACTTGTTCTTCAGGAAGATCGGGGCGAGTTGCGTAAGGCGATCGCGGATCGCGCCGCGCGCTTTCTCGTGATTCTTCTCGGCGGCCTTGCCCTTCTCGTTCTCGAGCGTGCCGACGTGAACGAACAGTTCCTTCTCGAAGTTCAGCAGGAACAGGCGCGCGCGAGCGCGCTGCACCGGATCCGCCGGCATGAGTTGCGGGTGCGGGAAACGCTCGTCGATATATTCGTTGATGATATTCGACTCGTACAGGATCAGGTCGCGCTCGACGAGGATCGGCACCTGTCCGTACGGGTTCATCACCGCGATGTCTTCCGGCTTGTTGAACAGGTCAACGTCGCGAATCTCGAAGTCCATGCCCTTTTCGAACAACACCAGCCGGCAGCGCTGGGAGAAGGGGCAAGTAGTGCCGGAATACAGAACCATCATGTTTTTAAAGTTCCTTCAGTAAACTCGAAGGGCCGGCCGCGGCGTTTTCTCGAGGAAAACGTCGTCGCGCCGACCCACGCCGTCGAAGGCGCGCTATTTGATATCTTTCCAGTATGCCGCGTTCAGGCGCCACGCGAGGAAACTCAGGAGCGCCAGGAACAGCAGAACCCAGACACCGAGCCGCTTGCGCGTCTGCTGCGCGGGTTCCGCCATCCACGACATGTACGAAACGAGATCGGCCACAGTTGAATCATAATCCACGGACGACATGGCACCAGGCGTAACCTGAGTGTAACCGACGAATCTTCTTACCTTTTCGCCGGTCTTTTCGTCCGTATCGGTCTCGAATTTCGCATCGCGAATGCCCTGAAGCGTCCAGAGCACGTGCGGCATGCCGACATTCTCATAGACGCGGTTGTTCCAGCCGGTCGGCCGCGCCGGATCGCGATAGAAACTCCGCAAGTACGTATAAAGCCAGTCGTTGCCGCGCGCCCGCGCCTCGACCGACAGATCCGGCGGGGACGCGCCGAACCACGCTTTCGCGTCTTCCGGGCGCATCGCGATGGACATCGTGTTACCGACCTTGTCCGTCGAAAAGAGCAGATTCTCCTGAATCTGCTTCTGACTGATGCCGAGATCGGTCAGCCGGTTGTACCGCATCAGGTTCGCGCTGTGGCAGTTCAGGCAGTAGTTTACAAAAACTTGGGCGCCATGCTGCAAAGACGCCAGATTGTCCGAACTGTCAGGTGCGCGATCGAGCACCGCTTCTTCCTGCGCAAACGCCGGCGCCGCACCGAACGCGAGCAGCGCCGCGCCGATCATCGCTATTGTAGAGAGCCATTTTTTCATCGTATTCGTCTCCGGACGTGCGCTCAGTGAGGTTTGTAGTGCACTCGCTCAGGCGGCGTCTTGAATCTGCCGCGCGGCGTCCAGAAAGGCATCCCGAGGAAGAACGCGAAGTAGATCAGCGCGCAGATCTGCGCAATCAGCGTCGCGGCCGGCGATGGCGGTCGTGTGCCGAGGAAACCGAGCATCAGGAACGCGAAGATGAAGATCGCGTAAAAGACCTTGTGGAAGAGCGGCCGATAGCGGATCGATTTCACCGGACTACGGTCAAGCCACGGCAGGAAGAACAATGACACGACCGCCGTGCCCATCACGACCACGCCCCAGAACTTCGATTCCGTCAGCGCCATGAAAATCAGCACGAGGGCCGCGAGCACCGGCAGGCCGAGCCGCCACTTGCCGCGCCCCTTCACCAGTGCGAGCACGCCGAGCAAGGCGATCACGATCATCAGCACGATCTTGAACGGATCGGTCGTGGCGCGAAGCATCGCGTAGAACGCGGTGAAGTACCACACGGGCGCGATCTCCGGCGGCGTCTGCAGCGGGTTGGCCGGCACGAAGTTGTTGGCTTCGAGGAAGTAGCCGCCCATTTCCGGCGCGAAGAAGATGATCGCGGCGAAGATCAGCAGGAACACGCACACGCCCATGAAGTCGTGCACCGAGTAGTACGGGTGAAACGGAATGCCGTCGAGCGGAATACCGTCCGGGCCCTTCTTCGCCTTGATCTCGATGCCGTCCGGATTGTTCGAGCCCACTTCATGCAGCGCGACCAGATGCGCGACCACGAGCCCGATCAGCACCAGCGGGATCGCGATCACGTGGAACGCGAAGAAGCGGTTCAGCGTGACATCGGATACGACGTAATCGCCGCGAATCCACAGCGACAGATCCGGGCCGATAAACGGAATCGCCGAGAACAGATTCACGATCACCTGCGCGCCCCAGAACGACATCTGCCCCCACGGAAGCAGATAACCGAAGAACGCTTCGGCCATGAGGCAGAGAAAGATTGCGCACCCGAAGATCCAGACAAGTTCGCGCGGCTTGCGATACGACCCGTACATCAGCCCGCGGAACATATGCAGATACACGACGACGAAGAACATCGACGCGCCCGTCGAGTGCATGTAGCGAATGAGCCAGCCCCACGGCACCTCGCGCATGATGTACTCGACCGATGCGAACGCGAGCGTCGCGTCAGGCTTGTAGTTCATCGTCAGGAAAATGCCGGTGACGATCTGATTCACCAGCACCAGCAGCGCGAGCGAGCCGAAGAAGTACCAGAAGTTGAAGTTCTTCGGCGCGTAGTACTCGGATACGTGCTTCTTCCAGGTCGAGGTCATCGGAAACCGGCGGTCGATCCAGCCGGTCAAGCCCGTTGCCTCCACTTCCTTGTCTGCGGTCGCCATTTACGCCTCTCCCTTTTCGTCCTTGCCGATCACGAGTTGCGTCGCGGAAGTGAACATGAACGGCGGAATGTCCAGGTTCTGCGGCGCGGGCTTGTTCTTGAAGACGCGGCCGGCCATGTCATAGGTCGAACCGTGGCACGGGCAAAGGAAGCCGCCCGGCCAGTTATCGGGGAGATTGGGTTGCGCACCCTCCTGGAAGCGCGGCGTCGGCGTGCAGCCCAGATGGGTGCACACGGCGACCGCTACGAAAATGTTCTTGTGATCGGCGCGCGAGCGGAACTCGTTGTTGCAATACTCCGGCAACGGCATCGAAAATTCCATCTTCGACTTCGGGTCGGCCACTTCGTTGTCGGCCTTCTTGACGTCGGCAAGCATTTCGTCGGTGCGATTGACGATCCACACCGGCTTGCCGCGCCAGGCGACGGTCATCATTTCGCCTGGCTTGAGTCCGCTGATATCGACCTCGACAGGCGCGCCCGCCGCCTTGGCCTTCTCCGATGGAGCAAACGAACCTACAAAAGGAACTACGGTTGCCACAGCTCCGAAACCACCTGCTGCGGTCGTCGCAATCAGCCAGGAACGGCGGCCGCCGTCGACGCGTTTTTCATCCTTGTCTCGCATCACACGCCCCACTTCTGAGTTGGATTTATACCGTCACATCAGTTGTTCGCCGTTAGTGTGCGCGAATGGAGTTAGCATTTACAAGGGCTGACTAGCAAAAATCACTCGAAGTGATTGATGCTTCAGGGTTTTCCCCACGTTTTTCGCGCAATCTGGTGAAGCTTCATTCAGGCAGCTGCAAGGGCCAATAATGGGCACGCCGGCTTAACAACGTATTAAACCGGATTATCGATGTCGATAAAAAGATGTTCGATATCGAATTGCTCGGACAGATGCGCGCCGACGGCCTGCACGCCATAACGCTCCGTCGCGTGATGGCCGGCCGCGATGTACGCCACGCCCGATTCCGCGGCGATGTGCATCGTCTGTTCCGAGACTTCACCGCTCAGATATACGTCCGCGCGTGCCGCGATCGCGTCTTCGAAATAGCCCTGCGCGCCGCCCGTGCACCACGCCACGCGACGCAACTCCTTGTCCGTATCGCCGAATACGAGGGGCTTCCTGCCGAGCGCGTTCTCGACCATCGCGCTGAAGTGCTCGAGCGAAAGCGGCATCGCGAGCGTCGCGACCCAGCCGAGATCCTGATCGGCGAAACGGCTGTCGGCGATCAGCCCGAGTCGCGCGCCGATCTGTGCATTGTTGCCCAGCTCCGGGTGCGAATCGAGCGGAAGATGGTAGGCGAAGAGATTGATGTCGTTGGCGATCAGCGTGCGCAGCCGCCGGTGCTTGCGCCCCGTGATCTGCGGCGCCTCGTTGCGCCAGAAGTAGCCGTGATGCACCAGCACGGTGTCCGCGCCCCACTCCAGCGCAGCCTCGAGGAACGCCTGCGAGGCCGTTACGCCGGTCGCGATCTTTTGCACGCGGCGCGCGCCTTCAACCTGCAGACCGTTCGGGCAATAGTCCTTGAAGCGGCCGATTTCCAGCAGATTGTTCAGATACAATTCGAGTTCGATCCGATCCATGAAATCCTCTATCCCTTCAAATGCTTAGACGCTTCTGGCTATTTTTTGCCCAAGCGGTCACCGTGCTTTTGGCCCTGATGTTCATCATCGCGACCTTGAAACCGCAGTGGCTTCAACGTCAGGGTCAATTCGGCAAGCAGCTTGCCGAGCCGATCGTCGCGTTGCAGGAAGTGGCGCCGAGCATCGGCTCGCGCCCGGTTCAGTCGTCCTACTCGGAAGGCGCGCAAAAGGCGATGCCGGCCGTCGTGAACGTCTTCTCCAGCAAGGACGGCAATCTGCCGCCCGACCCGCGTGCGAAAGACCCGCTGTTCCGCTATTTCTTCGGTGACAAGAACAAACGCAAGAGCGACGAGCCGCCTGCATCGAATCTCGGCTCCGGCGTCATCGTCAGCTCGGAAGGTTACATTCTAACGAACCAGCATGTCGTCGACGGGGCGGATCAAATCGAAGTCGCGCTCGCCGATGGTCGCACGTCCAGCGCGAAAGTGATCGGCGTCGATCCGGAAACGGACCTCGCCGTGCTGAAGATCAACATGACCAATCTGCCGAGCATCACGCTCGGCCGCATGGATCAGACGCGCGTCGGCGATGTCGTGCTCGCGATCGGCAATCCGTTCGGCGTAGGCCAGACGGTCACAATGGGCATCGTCAGCGCGCTCGGGCGCAATCACCTCGGCATCAACACGTTCGAGAACTTCATCCAGACTGACGCGGCCATCAATCCCGGCAACTCAGGCGGTGCGCTGGTGGACGTGAACGGCAATCTGCTCGGCATCAACACGGCGATCTATTCGCGTAGCGGCGGCTCGCTCGGCATCGGCTTCGCGATTCCCGTGTCGACCGCGCGCAGCGTGCTCGAAAGCATCATCACGACGGGCACGGTCACGCGCGGCTGGATCGGCGTGGAGCCTCAGGATGTCACGCCGGAGATCGCCGAATCGTTCGGGCTGGATCAGAAATCCGGCGCGATCGTCGCGGGCGTGCTGCAAGGCGGCCCGGCTGACAAGGCGGGCATCAAGCCGGGCGACATCCTCGTTTCCATCAACGACGACACGATCACCGACACCACGCGCCTGCTCAACGTCGTCGCGCAGATCAAGCCGGGCACGTCGGTGAAGGTTCACCTGATGCGCAAGAACAAGGAGCTGGACGTCAACGTGATGATCGGCAAGCGTCCTGCGCAACCACGCGCGCCGCAGATGCCGGATGAAGATCAAGGCGATCAGGGTGACCAGGGCGACGAATAAAACGCCGCGTCCCTGAAAGCAAAAAGGCAGCTTCGATCACTCGAAGCTGCCTTTTTTGTTTCCACTACGCCGACTCCCACCGCGACAATACGCCGCACCTACTCGGCCGCCGGCTCCTCGTTCTTGATCTGTTCCTTGCCGACTACCAGCCGCGCCGCGATGATGCCCGCCTCGTAAAGAATGATGAGCGGAATCGCGAGAATCAGCTGCGAGAAAACGTCAGGTGGCGTGACAACTGCCGAAATGACGAATGCACCGACGATCACGTACGGGCGGATCTGCTTGAGCTTCTGGATGGATACGACGCCCATGCGCGCGAGCAGCACGACGACGATCGGAACTTCGAATGTCACCCCGAACGCGATGAACATCGTCAGCACGAAGCTCAGGTAGTTGTCGATATCCGTCGTCATTTCCGCGCCCAGCGGCGCGTTGTAGTGCGCCATCACGCGGAAAATCGTCGGGAACACGACGAAGTACGCGAACGCCATGCCGCACAGAAAAAGCGAGTAGCTGCTGAATACGAGTGGCCCGATGAGCTTCTTCTCATGCTGATACAAACCCGGCGCGACAAAGGCCCAGACCTGATACAGCACGATCGGCAGCGCGATCACGAAGGCGACAAGCATCGTCACCTTCATCGGCACGAAGAACGAGCCGGTGACGTCGGTGACGATCATCTTGCCGTCGGCTGGCAGGTTCTGCATCAGCGGACGGGCGAGCAGCTTGAAGATGTCCGGCGCCCAGTACACCAGCGCGATGAATACGACGATGACCGAAGCGCCCGCGCGAATGATGCGATCGCGCAATTCGACCAGATGCGAAATGAACGTCTCTTCGACGGGCTCTTCTTTAATGTGTTGCGGGTCGCTCACGCCGGCCCTCGGTAGAAATCATCGATGAAGGAATCGCGGCTCGCTCAGAAGAACTTCGTCTGCCGGCGCAGGGTGGCGGGCGTATGACGAGCGACGCGCGCCGCGCCCGATTGGACCCGCGTGCGACGCGAAGTCGTGCGCTTGTACCAGTTGGGAATCGCGGCCTGCTTCACGCGCCAGTTCTTGCGCCTGGTCGACGTCGATGAAGACGTGCTTGCCCAGGGCTTGTCCGACGCGGCGCTGTCCGCCGATTCGCCCGCGCTGCCCGCAATGCTCGGTGCGACCGACGTGCCCTCTTGCCATGCATCGTTCAATTCGGATTCATGGCGCCGCAGCGTGTCATGAATCGTCGATTCGACATTCGACGCCGCGGTTTCGAACTCGGTGCGCATTTTCTTCAGCTCATCGAGTTCCATCTCGCGCGCGACTTCCGATTTGACGTCGTTGATATAGCGCTGCGCGCGCCCGAACAGCGCCCCCGCCGTGCGAGCGACGCCGGGCAGGCGCTCCGGCCCGAGGACCACCAGCGCCACGACGCCGATGACCGCCATTTTGGTCAGACCGAGATCGAGCATTGAACGAGAAGTGGAGGGTTACCGTCGGCGGACGGATTAGCGATAGTCGCCCGAACGGGACTTATCCTTCGCCTCGACGTCGACGGCGCCGTTACGCGGCAGCTCGCGCTGATCGGTCGAATTTGCCGGCGTCTCGCCTTCGCGCATGCCTTCCTTGAAACCCTTCACCGCGCCGCCCAGATCGCCGCCGATATTGCGCAGTTTCTTCGTGCCGAACACGAGCGCCACGATCAGCAAAACGATCAACCAATGCCAAATGCTTAACGAACCCATGAATGAAAACTCTCCGTGATTCCGCCCCGAATTGGGTACCGAGGACGTAAGACTGGCCTTGCGACCTTAGCCGAGGCTATCCGCCTCAACTTCAACTATCGATTTTGCTCGCCCAATATTTCATTGGAAAGGAGAAAGCAGACGTAGAGTGCCGCATTACCCCATTCGGCGCCACGGGCGCTCGCCGGCCAACAAATGCGCGTGGATGTGATACACCTCCTGCCCGCCGCCCGGCCCGGTATTAATTACCGTGCGAAAACCGGTGTCGCCTCCCGTGTAAGAGACACCCAGATCTTTCGCCAAACGTCCGACGAGACTCACCATTCTACCAAGCAGCGGACTGTCACTTTCTGTGCAGTGGGAAAGTGTTTCAATATGCTTGCGCGGGATCACCAGCACATGCATCGGCGCCGCCGGATTGATGTCGTTGAACGCGACAAACTCTTCATCTTCATAGACCTTCGTGCTCGGCAGTTGACCAGTAGCGATCTTGCAAAAAATGCAGTTGTCTTGACTCATGAATGTCCCGTGTCTCCCTGCTGGCCCGTTCGATTAAAGCAGAATCAGAACCACGCACGCGGTTCGATCGTCTTGTTCTCGTAGAGATACAACCAGCCTTTGATGATGCGATAAAGCGTCCAGATGCTGACCGCGGCGAGAATCAGGAAGCCGATGCCGATCCAGATCGTCGCAAAACCAATCACATGACCTAGCACTGCCCACCAGAACGTGCGGATCTGCCAGGTGAAGTGATCCTCATACGGCGTACCGGCGGCGTCGCTTCGCTTGATGTAGTTGAGGATGATGGCGACCAGGCCCGTGAGCCCGCCGGTCAGCCAATAAAAGGCATACAACGCATACAGAACATGCGTGAACGTGCGAATGTTGCGCAGACGCTCGGGGTCATCCGAGTTCTGAACGACAGGCGGCGGATAGGGTTCGTACTGCCGGTTCATGCTTGCCCTCCTTCGCTCGAAAGCGAGATGCTCGTCAGCTGCCGCTTTGCTCGCGCTCGCGCGACTTGCGCAGCGCCTTCTCCTCGATCCCCGACAAACCTTCGCGACGCTCCAGTTCGGCGACCACGTCGGCGGGACTCAGGTCGAAATGCGACAGCATCACGAGACAATGAAACCACAAATCGGCGACTTCGCTGACGAGCGCTTTCGGCGCGCCGCCATGACGCGCGTCCTTGGCGGCGAGCACGACTTCCGTCGCTTCCTCGCCGATCTTCTTCAGGACCGCATCGTCACCCTTGTGAAAGAGTCGGGAAACGTAGGATTGTTCCGGATCGCCGCCCTTGCGACTGTCGATAACGGCGGCGAGGCGCAGCAGCGTGTCCAGCGTATTGGCTTGCGTCATTTGTAGATGCTTTCTGGGTCTTTTAGGATCGGCTCGACGGCGACCCACTCGCCGCTTTCCGCCGTGCCTTCGAATTTCTGGAAAAAACAGGAATGGCGGCCGGTGTGGCACGCGATGCCCGACACCTGCTCGACCTTGAGAAGCACGACGTCTTCGTCGCAATCGAGGCGCACGTCGTGGACGTGCTGCACATGACCCGATTCCTCGCCCTTGAACCACAGGCGCTGACGCGAGCGCGAGAAGTACACCGCGCGCTTCAGTTCGATGGTCTTCGCGAGCGCCTCGCGATTCATCCACGCGAACATCAGCACGTCGTTGGTCGAAGCTTCCTGCGCGATCACCGGCACGAGGCCGTTCGCATCCCACTTCACCTTGTCGAGCCAGGTCATTTGATCGCTCACCGCTTACGTCCTCACCGAAATGCCGTGATCGGTCATGAAGCGCTTCGCCTCGCCGACCGTGTGCTCGCCGTAGTGAAAGATGCTCGCGGCAAGCACCGCGTCCGCATGACCCTCGACGATGCCGTCCGCGAGATGCTGCAACGTTCCGACGCCGCCCGAGGCGATCACCGGCACCGGCACTGCGTCCGATACGGCGCGCGTCAACGCGAGATCGAAGCCGGCCTTGGTGCCGTCGCGATCCATGCTGGTCAGAAGAATTTCGCCCGCGCCGTACTCGGCCATCTTGCGCGCCCACTCGATCGCGTCGATGCCCGTCGCCTTGCGGCCGCCGTGCGTGAACACTTCCCAGCGCGGCGTGTCGCCTTCGGCCGACACGCGCTTGGCGTCGATCGCGACGACGATGCACTGCGAACCGTGCTTGTCCGACGCGTCGCGCACGAGTTGAGGATTCGCGACCGCCGACGAATTCATGCTGATCTTGTCCGCACCCGCGTTGAGCAGACGCCGCACGTCCTCGACCGCGCGCACGCCGCCGCCGACGGTCAGCGGAATGAACACCTGCGACGCCACCGACTCGATGATCGGCAGAATCAGATCGCGTTGGTCGGACGTTGCAGTGATATCGAGAAACGTGAGTTCGTCGGCGCCTTGATCGTCGTAACGACGCGCGATTTCGACGGGATCGCCCGCATCGCGCAGTTCGACGAAATTGACGCCCTTGACGACGCGACCGGCGGTCACGTCCAGACAGGGAATGATGCGTTTTGCGAGAGCCATGTTCTTGCCACTTACGAAGTAAGGGCGGCGTCGCGGCCGCCCGGTGTGCTGCTCAGATGTGCTCGCGCTCAGGCGTTTTCAGGCGCCGTCGGCTTCGCGCAGCGCGTCGGCGCGCGTTTGGGCCGCCTTGAAATCGAGATCGCCGGAATAGATCGCGCGACCGCAGATCACGCCTTCGATGCCCTCGCTCTCGACCTCGCAAAGCGATTCGATATCCGCGATGCTCGACAGCCCGCCGCTCGCGATCACCGGAATCTTCACCGCCTGCGCGAGGCGCACGGTCGCGTCGATGTTGATGCCCTGGAGCATCCCGTCTCGCCCGATATCCGTGTAAATGATCGATTCGCAGCCGTAGTCCTCGAACTTGCGGCCGAGATCGACGACCTCGTGGCCCGTGAGCTTGCTCCAGCCGTCCGTGGCGACCTTGCCGTCCTTCGCGTCCAGCCCGACGATGATGTGCCCTCCGAACGCGCTGCACGCGTCCTGCAGAAAGCCCGGATTCTTCACCGCCGCCGTGCCGATGATGATGTACGACAGGCCGTCGTCCAGATAATGCTCGATGGTCTCCAGATGGCGGATGCCGCCGCCCAGTTGCACGGGAATCTCGCTGCCGACCTCGTCGAGGATCGCGCGGATCGCGTCGCCGTTTCTCGGCTTGCCGGCGAACGCGCCGTTCAGATCGACCAGATGCAGCCGACGGGCGCCGCGATCGACCCAATGTCGGGCCATCGCTGCAGGATCTTCTGAAAAAATGGTCGCCTGGTCCATATCGCCTTGTTTGAGGCGCACGCACTGACCGTCCTTAAGATCGATGGCCGGAATGAGCAGCATAGGTATCGCGTATTTTCTGGGTAGAGTTGATCAAAACGGCGCACGTGCGGTCTTTCGTGCCTGCGCCGCGAGCCGTCTCGCTAGTGTAGTACAAGTCTTGCAACGGTCATGGGCCCGTAGTAATAGGCGAAAACGCTAGCGCGCGCGCCCTTTCACGGGTTCCAGTGCACGAAATTCCGGTACAGGCGCAAACCGGCATCCGCGCTCTTTTCCGGATGGAATTGGGTCGCGAAGATATTGTCGCGCGCAACCGCCGACGTAAATGCGCTGCCGTACATGGTTTCGCCGGACGTGTGAGCCGGATTGTCCGGCACCACGTAGTAGCTGTGCACGAAGTAGAAGAACGCGCCGTCCGCGACGCCGTCCCAGATCGGGTGCGCCTGCGTCTGACGAACGCGGTTCCAGCCCATCTGCGGCACCTTGAAGCGCGAGCCGTCGTCCTGCAACAGGCCGTCGAGCTGGAAACGCACGACCTTGCCGGGCAGGAGGCCCAGGCCTCTCGTATCGCCTTCCTCGCTCCAGTCGAAGAGCATTTGCTCGCCGACGCACACGCCGAGCATCGGCTTTTCGCGCGCCGCCTGCATTACGGCTTCCTGCAGGCCGGATTCGGCCAGATGCGCCATGCAGTCGCGCATCGCGCCCTGTCCCGGCAGCACGACCCGATCCGCCGCGTGGATGCCTTGCGGCTGATCGACGATCGCCACGTTCGCTTCGGGTGCAGCCTTTTTCAGCGCCTGGTAGACCGAGCGCAGGTTGCCCATTCCGTAATCAACAATCGCAATCGAAGTATTCATTTCAAAGATGGCATCAAGGCCTTCAACCCGTTGACGATGAATTCCACCGCCAATGCGGACAACATCAAACCCATGAGACGCGTGCCAATGTTGATTCCCGTGCGCCCGACCCAGCGCGCGATCGGCTCGGCGAGATTCAATGCGCCGAAACACAGCCCCGCGATGATCGCGCCCAGCACGACGAGCCCGAAGCGGTCGTACCAGTGCTGCGCATTGGCAGCATAGACGATCACCGTGCTGATCGAACCCGGGCCGGTGAGCAGCGGTATCGCGAGCGGCACCACCGCGACGTTGTTGCGCTCCTCGGCTTCCATGCGTTCTTCGGCCGTCGAGCGCGCGTTTCCGACCTGCGCGTTCAACATGCTGATCGCCATGAGCAACATGATGATGCCGCCGCCCACTTCGAACGACCCGACCGAAATGCCAAAGAACGCGATGATCTGCTGCCCGAGCAGCGCCGTCACCGCGATCACGCAAAACACGGAAATCGACGCGACGCGAATCGTGTTGCGCTTTTCGATGTCGGATTGCTGCGCGGTCAGGCTCAGGAAAAACGGTATCGCGCCGACCGGATTGATCAGCGCGAGCAACGATATGAACGACTTGAACAGATCCATCTTGTTGTCGACGCGCGCGCCGAATCAGCGTGAGTCGATCAGAGACTGCCCTTGGTCGACGGAATCTGCCCCGCCGCGCGTTCGTCCATTTCGACGGCCATGCGCAGCGCGCGGCCGAACGCCTTGAACACGGTCTCGACCTGATGATGCGCATTGATGCCGCGCAGGTTGTCGATATGCAGCGTGACGCCCGCGTGATTCACGAAGCCGCGGAAGAATTCGATGGTGAGGTCGACGTCGAACGTGCCGATGCGCGCGCGCGTGAACGGCACGTGGAATTCGAGACCCGGACGGCCTGAAAAATCGATCACGACGCGCGACAGCGCCTCGTCGAGCGGCACGTACGAATGACCGTAGCGGCGAATGCCCTTGCGATCGCCGATGGCCTTCGCGACCGCCTGCCCCAACGTGATGCCGGTGTCTTCGACAGTATGGTGATCGTCGATATGGAGGTCTCCATGCGCTTCGATGTCGAGATCGATGAGCCCGTGACGGGCGATCTGGTCGAGCATGTGATCGAGGAACGGGACGCCGGTGGCGAGCTTTTGCTTGCCGGTGCCGTCCAGATCGAGCTTCACACGGATCTGCGTTTCGCTGGTGTTGCGAACGACTTCCGCAATGCGCATGGTGATTCCTTGAGACTTTCGAAAGTGGGGTTCAGTTCGGTGCGAGCTTTTTCAGCGCCGCGACCATGTGTGCGTTTTCTTCGGCCGTCCCGACCGTCAAACGCACGCAATTAGTCAGCAATGGGTGCATTTTACCCACGTTTTTTATCAAAACCCGTGAAGTCAGAAGGGTTTCGAAAGCAACGGCGGCGTCCGGCACGCGCACGAGCAGGAAATTGCCCGCGCTCGGATAGACCGTCATGCCGGGCAGCGCGGCAACTTCCCGCACGAGCGCGGCGCGTTGCGCGCGCAGATCGGCGGCCTGGGCGTCGAGCACGTCGAGGTGATCGAGCAGGAAATCGGCGGTTGCCTGCGTCAGCACGTTGATGTTGTACGGCGGGCGCACCTTGTCGAACTGCGTGATCCACGAAGGACGGCCCGCCATGTAGCCGAGGCGGATGCCCGCGAGCCCGAGCTTCGAGACGGTCCGCATCACGACGACGTTATCGAACTCCGCCGCGCGCGGCATCCAGCTCTTCCCGGCGAACGGCTGATACGCCTCGTCGATCACGACGAGACTCTTCTTCGAC
Organism: Caballeronia jiangsuensis; assembly: GCF_046030135.1. Classification (NCBI taxonomy): domain Bacteria; kingdom Pseudomonadati; phylum Pseudomonadota; class Betaproteobacteria; order Burkholderiales; family Burkholderiaceae; genus Caballeronia; species Caballeronia jiangsuensis. Next base: position 88,095 of record NZ_JAQQDB010000025.1, on the reverse strand, counting down.
GCGGCGATCACGCGCTCCATGTCGGTGTCGTCGTAGAGCGTGCCGGTCGGGTTGTTCGGATACGCGAGATACACGAGCGCCGGCTCGTGTTCGTCGATGGCGGCGATCAGCGCGTCGGCGTCGAGCGTGAAGTCCGGCTTCAGCGGCACGCCGATGAACTCCAGATGCGCGAACTTCGCCGACATTTCGTACATCACGAAGCCCGGCACAGGCGCGACGACCTTCGCGCCCGGCTTCGAACACGCGACCGACATCATGCTGATCAGTTCGTCCGAACCGTTGCCGAGCAACACGTCGCATGCGTCGGGCAACTTCATCGTGCGCTTGATCTTCGCGAGCAAATCCACGGGGCGCGGAGCCGGATAGCGATTCAGCGCGACGCCCGCGAGATGCGCGCCGAGACGTTCGGCGAGATCGGCCGGCAGGCTGTAGGGATTTTCCATCGCGTCGAGCTTGATCAGGCCCGTGGCATCGGGCACGGGATAGCTCGTCATCGCGAGGATGTCGGGACGAATGATGTCTTGTGCTGTGGTCATGTTTTCCCGGCGTCTCTCTCACCGGTCAGGCGGCGGCTCTCAGGCCGCCTCGTTCATTCGGGCCGGCTCGATGTCAGCCGACGTTTTTCATCCGGTATTCCGCACTGCGCGCATGCGCCTGCAGGCCTTCGCCGTACGCCAGCTCCGCCGCGATCTCGCCAAGCGTCTGGGCGCCGTCCGCGCTCACTTCGATCACGCTCGAACGCTTCATGAAATCGTACACGCCGAGCGGCGACGAGAAGCGCGCGGTGCGCGACGTCGGCAGCACGTGGTTCGGACCGGCGCAGTAATCGCCGAGACTTTCGCTCGTGTAGCGGCCGAGGAACATCGCGCCGGCATTGTGAATCTGCGCGGCCCACTGATGCGGATCGAGCGCGGAAATTTCGAGGTGCTCCGGCGCGATGTCGTTCGCGATCGCGCACGCTTCGGCCATGTCCTTCACCTTGATGAGCGCGCCGCGATCTTCGAGCGAACGATGAATGACGTCACGGCGCGGCATCGACGGAAGCAGTTCGACGATCGCATCCTCGACACGCTGGATGAAGTTGTCGTCCGGGCACAGCAGGATGGATTGCGCGAGTTCGTCGTGCTCGGCTTGCGAGAAGAGGTCCATCGCGACCCAGCGGGGATCGGTGGTGGCGTCGCAGATGACGAGAATCTCGGACGGCCCCGCGATCATGTCGATGCCAACGGTTCCGAACACGCGACGCTTCGCCGATGCGACATACGCGTTGCCCGGACCGCAGATCTTGTCCACCGCGGGCACGCTTTGAGTGCCGTACGCGAGCGCGCCGATCGCCTGCGCGCCGCCGATCGTGAACACGCGATCCACGCCGCCGAGCAGCGCCGCCGCGAGCACGAGCGGATTTTTCACGCCGTCGGGCGTCGGCACGACCATGACGATTTCCTTCACGCCCGCGACGCGCGCCGGAATCGCGTTCATCAGCACCGACGACGGATACGCCGCCTTGCCGCCCGGAACATAGATGCCCGCGCGATCGAGCGGCATGACTTTCTGGCCGAGCACGGTGCCGTCGGCTTCGGTGTATTGCCAGCTATGGCTGCCGCACTCGATGCGCTGCTTCTCGTGATAACCGCGCACGCGCGCTGCCGCCGCTTCCAGCGCCGCGCGGCGCTTCGGCTCGAGACCTTCGAGCGCGGCTTCCATTTCGGACAGCGGCAATTCGAGCGCCGCGACGCTGTCCGCCTTCAGGCGATCGAACTTGTTGGTGTATTCGAGCACGGCCTGATCGCCGCGCGCCTTCACATCCGCGAGAATCTGCGCGACCGAGCGCTCGATTGCCTCATCCTCGCTCGCTTCGAATGCGAGAACCGCACGCAACGCCTTGTGAAAACCATCGGTGCGTGAATCGAGTTTGCGAATCTTGATAGACATGCTGGTTTTCCGTTTTGCTGGTGGCGCGCCGCGGCGTGCGGCCCGCCTAATTTCCTATTGCGGCCGTGGCGCGCTCGAACGCGTCGAGGTACGGCTTGAGCGCCGCGCGCTTCAGCTTGAGCGCCGCCTGGTTCACGACGAGACGCGATGAAATCTGCATGATCTCTTCGACTTCGACGAGATTGTTCGCGCGCAGCGTGCCGCCCGAGCTGACCAGATCGACGATCGCATCCGCGAGCCCGACGAGCGGCGCGAGTTCCATCGAACCGTACAGCTTGATCAGATCGACGTGGACGCCCTTCGCCGCGAAATGCTGACGCGCGGTTTCGGTGTACTTCGTCGCGACGCGCAGACGCGCGCCCTGGCGCACCGCGCTCGCGTAATCGAAGCCCGCCTTCACGGCCACCGACATCCGGCAGCGCGCGATGTCCAGATCGATCGGCTGATACAGTCCGCTGCCGCCGTGCTCGATCAGCACGTCCTTGCCTGCGACGCCAAAGTCCGCCGCGCCGTATTCGACGTAGGTCGGCACATCGGTCGCGCGCACGATGATCACGCGCAGGTTCGGGTTCGTGGTCGGCAGGATCAGCTTGCGCGAGCTCTCCGGATCTTCGGCCACCTGCACGCCGGCGGCGGCGAGCAACGGCAGCGTTTCCTCGAAGATACGCCCTTTGGACAGCGCGAGCGTGAGGGGCGCGCTCGGCTCCACCGACGACGACGTCTGCGGCAGCGAGCTCATTGCTCGCTCCCGCTGCCCTTGATGCGGCGCACGTTCGCGCCGACTGCCGTCAGCTTCGATTCCATGCGGTCGTAGCCGCGATCCAGATGGTAGATGCGGTCGATCAGCGTTTCGCCGTCCGCGCACATCGCCGCGATTACGAGACTCGCGGACGCGCGCAGATCGGTTGCCATGACCTTTGCGCCGGAAAGTTTCTCGACGCCGCTGATGAGCGCCGTGTTGCCGTCGATCGTGATGTGCGCGCCGAGACGGTTCAATTCCTGCACGTGCATGAAGCGGTTCTCGAAGATCGTCTCGACCACTTGCGACGTGCCGTTCGCGATCGTGTTGAGCGCCATGAACTGCGCCTGCATATCGGTCGGGAACGCGGGATATTCGGACGTGCGAATATTCACCGCGCCGGCGCGCTTGTCCATGCGCACGCGCATCCAGTCGTCGCCTTCCTCGATGCTGACGCCGGCTTCGCGCAGCTTGGCCGTCACGGCGTCGAGCAGATGCGAGCTCACGCGACGCAGCGTGACATCGCCGCCTGCGGCCGCGACCGCGCACAGGAACGTGCCGGCCTCGATGCGATCCGGCACGACGTCATGCTTTGCGCCGTGCAGCTTGTCGACGCCCTGAATCACCAGACGATCGGTGCCGATCCCGTCGATCTTCGCGCCCATCTTCACGAGCAGATGCGCGAGGTCGCTCACTTCGGGTTCGCGCGCCGCGTTCTCGATGACCGTCTCGCCTTCGGCCAGCACCGCCGCCATCAGCAGGTTTTCGGTGCCGGTGACGGTGATCATGTCGGTGATGATGCGCGCGCCCTTCAGACGCTTCGCGCGCGCTTCGATGAAGCCGTGCTCGATATTGATCTCGGCGCCCATCGCCTGCAGACCCTTGATGTGCTGATCGACCGGACGCGCGCCGATCGCGCAGCCGCCGGGCAGCGACACCTTCGCCTCGCCGAAGCGCGCGACGAGCGGCCCGAGCACGAGAATCGACGCGCGCATCGTCTTGACCATTTCGTACGGCGCGATCAGCTTGTCGACCTTCGATGCATTGAGGCTCACGCGGCCGTCGCCGGACACTTCGGACTGCACGCCCATCTGGCGCAGCAGCTTGACCATCGTGCGCACGTCCTGAAGATTCGGCACGTTCGACAGATGGACGTCGTCGGCGGTGAGAAGACTTGCGCAAAGAATGGGCAAAGCCGCGTTCTTCGCGCCCGATACGGTGATTTCGCCAGAGAGCTTCGCGCCCCCCGTGATGACCAATTTATCCATTGCTTGTCCTTCGACCGAGCTTCCTGCTGCGGAGCCGTTTTCGGCGCCGCGGTTATCTTGAATGAATCGCACTCTTACTGCCTTTGTCTGCCGGTGATGCCGGTGTTACGTGAATTGAGTCGTGTGACCTGATTGGCTTCGCCGGGTGGACTCAGGCCGATTTCCACTCGTCGGGGGTGAGGGTCTTCATGCTCAGCGCATGAATCTCCTCGCGCATGCGCTCGCCGAGCGCCGCATAAACCAGTTGATGACGCGCGATCAGCCGCTTGCCGACGAACGCATCGCTCACGATGGTCGCGAAAAAGTGCTGGCCGTCGCCTTCCACTTCGAGATGCTGGCAGGACAAGCCGCCAGCGATGTAGTCCTTCACTTGCTCCGGAGTCGGCAACATGGAAGTCTCCTTGAATTAGTGACGCAGCTTGTAGCCGCTCGCGAGCATTCGCACGGCGATCAGCGCCAGCACGGCCAGGAATCCGCCGACGATGCCGAGACTGACCAGCGGATTCACGTCGGACAGGCCGAAGAAGCCGTAACGAAAGCCGTCGATCATGTAGAAGAACGGATTCAGATGCGACACCGCGCGCCACAGGGGCGGCAGCGTATGTGTCGAGTAGAACACGCCGGAAAGAAACGTGAGCGGCATGATCAGGAAGTTCTGGAACGCGGCCAGCTGATCGAACTTGTCGGCCCAGATGCCCGCGACCAGACCCAGCGTGCCGAGAATGCCCGAACCGAGGATCGCGAACGCAATGATGTAGAACGGCGCGGAAAAAGACATCGGGATGAACCATATCGTCACGATGAACACGCCGAAGCCCACGCACAGTCCGCGCACGACCGACGCCAGCACGTACGCAAAGAACATTTCCCAATGCGCGATCGGCGGCAGCAGCACGAATACGAGATTGCCGGTGATCTTCGACTGGATCAGCGACGACGAACTGTTCGCGAACGCGTTCTGCAGCACGCTCATCATCACGAGGCCGGGCACGAGAAAGCTCGTGTAGCCGACGCCCGGATACACCTGCACGTGGCCCGACAACGCGTGACCGAAGATGGTCAGATACAGCAGCGCCGTGACGACCGGCGCGAGCACGGTCTGAAACGAAACCTTCCAGAAGCGCAGCACCTCCTTGTAGAACAACGTCTGGAAACCGCTCATGAAAGCCCCTCGACCACTTCCGGCTCGTTCATCACCTGCACGAACACGTCTTCCAGATCGGCCTTGCGCACGTCGATTTCATCGAACGTGCAGCCTGCCGCGCGGCATTTCGCGAGAATCGGCTCGACGTCGTCGTAGCTCGCGAGGCGCAGCAGATGCTGCGCGCCCGACACCGCGTGCGGATCGACTTCGAGCGCGCGCAAGTCGGCGGGCAACGCACCGTTCGACAGACGCAGATACAACTGCATGCCCGAGAAACGCTGCAACAGCGTGCTCGTGCGCTCGAGCGCAACGACTTCACCGCGACGAAGCATCGCGAGCCGGTGACACAGCGATTCGGCTTCTTCGAGATAGTGCGTCGTCAGCACGATCGTGTGACCTTCGCGATTCAGGCGCGAGATGAACTTCCAGAGCGTCTGACGCAATTCAACATCGACGCCGGCGGTGGGCTCATCGAGCACGATCACGGGCGGACGATGCACCAGCGCCTGTGCGACGAGCACGCGGCGCTTCATCCCACCCGACAGCGCGCGCGTGTTGACGTCGGCTTTTTCGGTGAGATCGAGATTGGCCATGACCTCGTCGATCCAGTCGTCGTTGTTGCGCAAGCCGAAGTAGCCCGACTGGATCCGGAGCGACTCGCGCACGGTGAAGAACGGATCGAACACGAGTTCCTGCGGCACGACGCCGAGTGCGCGCCGCGCCGCCCGGAAGTCGCTGACGACATCGTGGCCGCGCACGGAGATCGTGCCGCTATCGGCGCGCGCCAGGCCGGCCAGAATGCTGATCAACGTGGTTTTGCCCGCGCCGTTGGGGCCGAGCAAGCCGAAGAACTCGCCCTCTTCCACCGTGAGGCTCACGCCTTTAAGCGCCTGGAGATCCTTGTAGCGCTTCCTGACGTTTCGGATTTCTATGGCTGACATGTAGACAGTGCGCGCGCCGCGCACGGCCGCGCCTCAAATGTGCGGATTTTTTCGCTTGACGGACCCGGGCTCGGACCAAAAAGGGCCGGGTTGGGGCCCGAAAAAAACGTTTGATTATAGGGCAAAGCGGCTGGGGCCGACTTCGGAGCGATCCTGATTGCGGCAGCGAAGCGCGCTGCCGCGTTCTGCACGGGGTGTCAGAACAGGATCAATGTCGGAACGAGAGAAGCGTATCGACGCCGTAGGCTCGCGCGAGACTGACGAGCCCGGAAGGAAGATTGACGACGCCCAGTGCGGCGCCGCGCGCGGACGCGGCGCGCTGCCATGCAAGCAGCACGGCGAGCGCGGAGGAGTCGAACTGCGTGAGCGGTGCGCAATCGACTTCGGTCGCGCCTGCTGCGATGCGCGACAGACCCGAGTCGAGCGCGGCCTTCGCGCTTTCGTGGGTCAGGGTCGCGGCCGTCTGGAAACGGCCGCCCGTGACTGGCGTGCTCACGATGCCTTGCCGCTCGCGAGTTGCTGGTTACGCTGCGTCAGGAACTGCAGCAGACCGCCCACGCCATTTTGCGAGATCTGCTCGTTGAACTGCTGTTGATACGCCTGGATCAGCCATGCGCCGAGCACGTTGATGTCGTACACGCGCCAGCCTTGCGCCGTCTTGTACAGGCGATAGTCGAGTTCGACCGGCGAGCCGTTGTTCATCACGACCGAGCGGACCACAACGTCGGTATCGTCCGGATTCGCGCGGAACGGCTTGTACTGCACCGTCTGATTGCGCACCTGGGCGAGCGCGCCCGAGTACGTGCGGATCAGCAACATCTTGAACTGCTCGACGATCTGCTTTTGCTGCTCCGGCGTCGCCGAATTCCAGTTGCGGCCCATCACGAGGCGCGTCGTGCGCGTGAAATCCGTGTACGGCAGGATCTTCTGGTTGACGAGCTCGGTGATCTTGGCGATATCGCCCGACTGAATCTTCGGGTCGGACTTGATCTCGTCGAGGACCTGTTGCGTCACCGTCTTGATCAGCACGTCAGGCGAACTCGAATCGACGCTCTGCGCCGACGCCGCGCCGCAAAGCGCCATGAACATCGCGAAGATGGGAAGAAGGAGAAGTTTTTTCATCACAGACCCTGCAAAAGTAGAGGCTTCGGTTTGAGCGCACCGCCTGAATCGAGTTCAGGCGGTGCAGCATCCAAAGCGTAAGAAATGTCGTTAGATATGTTACCGCGCGTTAGCGAAAACCCGCTCAACGCAAGCGGAATGAAGGGAAACCAGACGGCGGGACATACTGGTTGCCCGGCACCGTACTGCTCGGTCCGCTCGCCGGAGCTGGCGCAGCGGCCGTGCCCGAAGCCGGAGCCGCTGTGGCCGATGCACCCGCCGCGGGAGCCGCGCCCTCGTCGCCGTAATTCGGCAGCGGCGCTTCGCCGTAATCCGGCATGTTGGTTTCGCCGCCGGAGATCAGATACTGACGGCGTTGCAAGTACGCGTTACGCACGAAAGAGTACTTGTCGAGAGCGGCATCGGCGAGCACGTCGGTTGCGCCGAGCAAATTCGCGCGCACATTGATGAGGTTCACGCCATAGAGCGCCCAGCTCACCGAATCCGGGCTCACGTAGGTGAGCGGATTGCCGAAATAATCGACGACCAAACCCGCCGAATCCCGCACGGTGCTCGGCCCGAGCAACGGCAGCACGACATACGGGCCGGCCGGCACGCCATAGTGACCGAGCGTCAGGCCGAAATCGCCCGAGTGCTTCGGCAGCTTCGCGATGGTCGCGACGTCGAACAGGCCGCCGACGCCGAACAATGTGTTGATCGCGACGCGCATGATGTCCGACACGCCATCCGCAATCTTCAACTGCAGCAGATTGTTCGCGGCGATGTAGACGTCACCGATATTCGAGAAGAAGTTGGTCACGCTGTTGCGCACCGGCTCCGGCACGGCCCACACGTAACCCTTCGCCACCGGCTTCAACGCGTACTGATCGACCGTATCGTTGATCGTGAACATCGTCCGGTTGTAGCTCTCGAGCGGATCCCCTTTGGTTGGTGTCGTCACCGTCGTGCAGCCGGCGAGCGCGATCGCGCCCGTCACGATGATTGCGCGCCGCATCCCCATCGCCTGCATGCTGTTCTCCTTATTGAGCCGGTGCCGAGGCGGCGTTCGCCCCAGCCGCGCCCGATGCGCCCATCGCGCTCGCCGCGCCCGGAAAAGCCGGTGCGGGCGCAGGCGCTGCCGGCGCTGCCGATGATTTCGAGGCGCCGGAATCCGCCGCCTTGTCGTAGAGGAACTGGCCGATCAGGTTTTCGAGGACCACGGCCGATTGCGTCATCGTGATGGTGTCGCCGTTCTTCAGCATTTGATCGTCGCCGCCCGGCTCGAGGCCGATGTACTGCTCACCGAGCAGACCCGACGTCAGGATCTTCGCCGACGAATCCTTCGGGAACTGGTACTGCTTGTCGATATCGATCGTGACGACAGCCTGGTACGTGTTCGAGTCGAAACCGATGCCGCCCACGCGCCCGACCGTCACGCCCGCGCTCTTGACCGGCGCACGCGCCTTGAGCCCGCCGATGTTGTCGAACTTGAGTTTCACCTCGTAGGTTTGCTGGAACGACAGCGAGCTCATGTTGCCCGCCTTCAGCGCAAGAAAGAGCAGCGCCACGAAACCGAGCACCACGAAGAGGCCGACCCAAAAGTCGAGAGCAGTCTTTTTCATCGTCTTCCCAAAGAGAATCTTTTCGCAGATGGCGCGTGACGGTCTGTGCCCTTCACAACGCCCCGCGCCTTGCCCGGCGCCTGCGCCTGGTCCATTAGCTGAACATCAATGCGGTCAGCAGGAAATCGAGCCCGAGTACGGCGAGCGACGCGTACACGACGGTCTTGGTCGTCGCTCGCGACACGCCTTCCGGCGTCGGTTTTGCCTCGTAGCCCTGGAACAACGCGATGAACGTCACCGCGAAGCCGAACACGATGCTCTTGATGACGCCATTGCCGACATCGCGCCATACATCCACGCCGCCCTGCATCTGCGACCAGAACGCGCCCGGATCGACACCGATCAAGATCACGCCGACGACGTAGCCCCCGATGATGCCGACCGCGCTGAAAATGGCCGCGAGAACCGGCATGGCGATGATGCCCGCCCACATGCGCGGCGCGACGACCACTTTGAGCGGGTCGACCGCCATCATTTCCATCGCGGTGAGTTGCTCGCCCGCCTTCATCAGCCCGATTTCGGCGGTGAGCGACGTGCCCGCGCGCCCCGCGAACAACAGCGCCGTGACGACCGGCCCGAGCTCGCGCACGAGCGAAAGCGCGACGAGCAGGCCGAGCGCCTGCTCCGAGCCGTAGCGGCTCAGCGTGTAATAGCCCTGCAAGCCGAGCACGAAGCCGACGAACAATCCCGACACCGCGATGATCACGAGCGAATAATTGCCGACGAAGTGGATCTGTTTCGTGACGAGTCGCGGGCGACGCAACAGCGAAAACAATTCGAGCACGAGGCGCAGGAACATGCGCGTCGCGTAGCCCGCGGTGCCGAAACCGTCGAGCACCCAGCGTCCGAGCGCGCTGATCATGCCTGCCCTCCGATGCCGAAATCCGCGGCGAGCGGCGTGCTCGCGTAGTGGAACTTGAACGGGCCGTCCGGCGTGCCGTCGATGAACTGGCGCACGGTCGGGTCCTGCGATGCGCGCAGCTCCGCCGGCGTGCCTTCGGCGTGGATGCCGCCGTTCGCGATGAAATACACGTAGTCGGCGATGGCGAACGATTCCGGCACGTCGTGCGTGACGAGAATGGAGGTTGCGCCGAGCGCGTCGTTGATCGTGCGGATGAGTTGCGCCGTGATGCCGAGCGAGATGGGATCGAGGCCGGCGAACGGTTCGTCGTACATCATGAGCTGCGGATCGAGCGCGATGGCACGGGCGAGCGCCACACGCCGCGCCATGCCACCCGATATTTCGGACGGTGCGAGATCGCGCGCGCCGCGCAGACCGACGGCGTTCAGCTTCATCAGCACGAGATCGCGGATCAACGCTTCCGGCAGATCGGTGTGCTCGCGCAGCGGAAACGCCACGTTCTCGAACACGGTCTGGTCAGTAAACAACGCGCCGAACTGAAACAGCATGCCCATCTTGCGGCGCAGCGCGTACAAACCGTCGCGCGTCTGCGCGCCGACGTCCTGTCCATCGAACGTGACCTGGCCGCGGCTCGCCTTCACGAGGCCGCCGACCAGGCGCAAGGTCGTGGTTTTGCCGCAGCCGGAGCCGCCCATGACCGCGACCACCTGCCCACGCGGGAAACGCATGTTCAGGTTCGACAGTACGAGCCGGTCGCCGTAGCCGAAATCGACGTCGCGTAGCTCCAGCAGAGTCTCGGAAGAAGCAGGCACTGGGTAAGAGATTCCGTTGACGCAAAAGGCCGAATTATAGGGCCTGCGTGCAATCGGTGCTTTGCCTAGGTTTGCGCCCCTTCGTTTTTGGGATTTTTCACCATTGACTTGCAAACATTTGTTGCAGCAACGAGACCGCCGCCGCCGTGTCCGCCGCTTCGGTGACCGCGCGCACGACCGCAGCGCTGCCGACGCGCGTCGCGAGGACGTCCGGCATCACCTTGGCGTCGATTCCGCCGATCGCGACGAGCGGCACGCGTCCCGACAGAAGTTGCACGTAGCGCGTGAGCCGTGCGAGCCCTTGCGGCTTGGTCGGCATGACTTTCGTCGTGGTCGGGAAAACGGCGCCGAGCGCGAGATAGCTCGGCTTGAAATGCAGCGCGCGCAGCATCTCGTAATAGCCGTGGGTCGATAGTCCGAGTCGCACGCCGGCCTTCGCGATCGCGTTCAGATCGGCCGTCTGCACGTCTTCCTGGCCGAGATGCACGCCGTACGCGCCCGCCGCGATCGCCTCGCGCCAATGGTCGTTGATGAAAAGCTGCGCGTCATGCCGACGCCCCGCCTCGACCGAGCGTGCGATTTCGCTGCTCAAATCGGTGGCGTCGGTCGATTTGCGGCGCAATTGCGCGGTGCGCACGCCGAGGTCCAGCACGCGTTCCACCCAGTCCGCGCTCGGCAACACCGGATACAGGCCGAGGCGATCGGGACACGCCGGGAAGCCGCCCTCGGGAGCCGGCGGCAAATCGGCGACGCGCGGGAAAGTAGCGAAATCGACAGGCCAGGCGTCCGCCTTGTTCTCGTCGCCCGCGCGCCAGGCGAGCGCGAGCGTGAGCGCGTCGTGCGGTTCGAAGTTGCAATCGAGGAAGGCGGCGAGCGCGGCCAGCCAATCATCGGACCATTCGCCTTCCAGCGCGACACGTTCGTCGCCACGATGCAGCGTCACGCGGCCGTCACGCGCGTCGAGCACCGTCGCGCCGCTTGCCAGGAGCCGCGCGCTGTCCGCGTCGTGCAACTCGGCCGCGACGATCAGATCGCCGGCTTTCGGCGATTCCGGCGCGGTCAGGCAGATGCGCCAGCGCGTTTCGGCCGCGGGCCATTCGCCCAGACGCGCGCGAATCCGCTCGGCGACTTCGATCAGTTCGTCGGCCGGCGGCCAGAAAACTTCGCGATTCAGCAAGCTCATGTCGCGCCTCCGTCCTGATGCCAGAACGGCATGCCGACGACCGGCGTGCTCGCCTGCGCGCTGTCGCGCTCGGCCATCGGGCCGGCGAGAAATGCGGTGCGCCCCGCTTCGACGCCCAACGCAAAGGCCCGCGCCATCTGCGGCGGGAAAGTCGCCTGCGATACGGCCGTATTGAGCAGCACGCCGTCGAAGCCCCATTCCATCACCTGGCAGGCGTGCGACGGCACACCGAGACCGGCATCGACGATCAGCGGCACGTCCGGCAGCCGCTCGCGCAGCGTGCGCAGCCCGTACGGATTGGTTACGCCTTTGCCGGTGCCGATCGGCGCGCCCCACGGCATCAGCGCTTCACAGCCGGCATCGAGAAGGCGCCTGCCGATCACGAGGTCTTCCGTGCAATACGGCAGCACCTTGAAACCTTCGCGGATCAGCTTCGCGGACGCTTCCACGAGGCCGATCGGGTCGGGCTGCAGCGTGTAATCGTCGCCGATCAGCTCCAGCTTGATCCACGGCGTTTCGAAGACTTCGCGCGCCATATGGGCGGTGGTCAGCACTTCGTCGACGCTCTGACATCCGGCCGTGTTGGGAAGCAACGCGACGCCGTGGCGCTTCAGCACATCGAAAAAGCCGGCTTCGCCCGTTTCCGACTGGCGGCGCAGCGCGACCGTGACCATGCCGGGCCGCGCGGCGTCGATGGAGTCGGACAGCGATTGCAGCGACGGATAACGCGAAGTGCCGAGCAGCACGCGGCTCGGAAAGGTCTCGCCGTAGAGCGTGAGAACGTCGGCGGTGGATATGGTCATGATTCGATCCTTCGGTTCGGAATTCAGCCGCCCGCGACGGGCGACACGACGTCGAGCTTGTCGCCCGCGGCGAGCGTTTTCGTGGCGTGCTCGCCGCGCCCGACGAACTGGCCGTTCAACGCAACCGCGAATGGCGGCTTCGCGCCGAACGCGGCGAGCGCTTCGGTAACGGTGGCGGTGTCGGGCAAATCGAAGACACGCTGATTGATGTGGATGTTCATCTCGTTTGTCTCTTGCTCAATGCGAAAGCGCGGGCGCGACCGAGAACTCGCCGTGCAGCAGCTCGGGCCAGCGCGCGGCGCCGCGGAAATCGGAGAAAGTGTCGGCATCGGCGACGTCGCCTGAAGCGAGCGCTTCGGCCAGATGACTCGCAGCATCCGCGACTTCGGGCGCGATCATGAAACCGTGCCGGTACAGGCCGTTCACGCGCACGGTCCGCGCCCCGTCCCAGACAATTGCCGGCCGATGATCCGGCAAGGTCGGCCGGCAATGCGAATTCAGTTCGAGGATGCGCGCCTCGCCGAAGCCCGGATGCACGGCGAAAGCCGCGCTCAGCAGTTCGAGCGCCGAGCGCACGCTGACGGGCGACATGTCTTCGCCTTCCACTTCCGTCGCGCCGATCACGTACAGATCGTTCTCCTTCGGCGCGATATAGAGCGGATAGCGCGGATGCAGCAGCCGCACCGGCCGCGAAAGCCCGATGCCCGGCGCATGCACGCGCGCAACCTCGCCGCGGATGCCGCGCAGCGCGGGCCACGCGGGCTTTCCGCCCAGACCACGGCAATCGATGATCCAGCGGGCGTCGGGCATTGCGTCGACCGGCGTGTTCCAGTGCGTGCGCACGCCGCGCGCAGCGAGTCCGGCCGCGAGCGCGCTCAGGGCCTGGCGGTTATCCAGCTGGCCTTCGTTCGGCAGCAGCCAGCCCTGCGCGAAGCGCGTTCCGAGCGCGGGTTCGGCCTGCGCGACCTGCGCGCCCGCGAGCTTGACGAAGCCGCCATCGAGCAGATCGGGAGGCGAATTGGCGCGCAGACGGCGCTCGAAGAGTGGCGCCTCGGCGCGATCGGCACCGTGCCACACGACGAGCGTGCCGTTGCGCTGAAAGAAGACCGGCTCGGGCAATTGCTCGATGAGACGCGGCCAGCGTTCGAGCGACGCCGCGCCGAGGCCGACCACGAGCGGCTCCGCGCTCGCCGCTTCCGCGAGCGGCGCGAGCATCGCGGCGGCGACCCACGCAGCCGATTGCGTGCCCGCCGCATCGCCGCGTTCGTAGAGCGCGACGTCATGGCCCGCGCCCGCGAGCTGCCAGGCGACGAGCCGTCCGACGAGCCCGCCGCCGACGACGGCGAAGTCCTGCCCGCGCGCGGCGCCCTGTTCGATCCTGTTCAATTCGATGTCTCCAAAGGGCGTGACGCTGCACCGCACGAGGAGACGAAGTACGCGATCTCGACCGTGCTGGCGCGACGCCACATCACGAGGACGAAATCAGCGGAGAGACCGGCTCGGCATCGGATGAAACGTGCCGGGCGGAAGAAAAATACTGGAAGAGACTGGAGGAATGGCGCGGGATTCGCGCGTTCTCCGGAAACTTCCCTCGCCGGTATTACCCGGATCGGGTGCAAAGGGTCTCTCTCAGCCTCGCCGCGCTGCCGACCGTTCCTGCCGCCGATGCACGCGAAGCACCCCTGTTTCGTCGAGGATCATTAAAACATGAAAGGCGAAGCCGCTGCAAACCGGGATTGCCCGCCTTTTATCGCGCGCGTCGGCACTCTGGCACAATGCCGCGAACATGGTTCGCCGGCCAATCGCACGAAATTAAGCGAGCGTTAAGAGAATCCCGGAACAATTTACGGGGCCGGAAAACGCCGCGCGCGGCCCGGCCGCGGACGTCACAATCGGGCGCCACGGGGCGCATCAGCAGGAAGCTCATGACCAACACTCGTACCGAAAGCACGCAGCAGAAGGCCGACGAAGTCTCGGCCTGGAGCCTCATCAAGCCCTACTGGGTCTCGGAGGAGCGCGGTTTCGCGTGGGGCCTGCTCGTCGCGATCATCGCGATCAACATGACGGTCGTGTGGATCAATGTCCGGCTCAACAGCTGGAACGCCGACTTCTACAACGCGCTGCAGAACAAGAACGTCAAGGACTTCCCGCATCTGCTGCTGATCTTCACGGGCCTCGCGTTCGCGTACATCCTGCTCGCGGTGTACGGGCGCTATCTGCGGCAGATGCTCGCGTTCCGCTGGCGGCAGTGGCTCACCAACCGGTTTCTGGAGCAATGGCTTGGCGACAAGGCGTTCTACCGTATCGAGCGCGATCGCCTCGCCGATAACCCCGACCAGCGTATTTCCGACGACCTCCAGTCCTTCGCCACCACCACGCTTTCGCTGTCGCTCGACCTGCTTTCGACGCTCGTCACGCTCGTCACCTTCATCACGATTCTCTGGACCATTGCGGGCGCGCTCACGTTTTCGCTCGGCGCCACGCCGATCACGATTCCGGGCTACATGGTGTGGGCCGCCGCGCTCTATGCGATTCTCGGCTCGCTGATCATCCAGAAGGTCGGGCATCCGCTCGTGTCGATCAACTATCAGCAGCAGAAAGTGGAAGCGGATTTTCGCTTCGGGCTGATTCGGGTGCGCGAAAACGCCGAACAGATCGCGTTCTACGACGGCATCTCCACCGAGACCGCCAACGCAAAAACCATCTTCCAGCGCATTCGCGACAACTGGTGGCTCATCATGAAGTACACGAAGCGCATGACCTTCGTGTTGAGCTTCTACGGGCAGATCGCGATCATCTTTCCGATCATGGTCGCCGCGCCGCGCTACTTCGCGGGCGCGTTTTCGTTTGGCGTGCTGATGCAGATTTCATCGGCGTTCGGCACGGTCAGCGATTCGTTTTCATGGTTCATCAATAGTTATTCGACGTTGGTCGAATGGCGCGCTACCGTCAACCGTCTGCGCGAATTCAAACGCGTGATGCGCTCGACTCATATCCGCGAGGAAACGTCGCCGGCGACGGAGCACGGCGGCATCAACCTGCATTACACGAGCACGCCTTCCCTCACGACGAACGGCCTCATGCTCGCGCTGCCCAACGGCACGCCGCTCTCGCGTGTGGCGAACGTGTCGATCGAGCCGGGCTCGCGCTGGCTCGTCGTCGGGCCGTCCGGGTCGGGCAAGAGCACGTTGATGCGTGCGCTGGCTGGTTTGTGGCCGTTCGGCGACGGCACCATCGATGCGCCCGTCGACGCGAAAATGATGTTCATCCCGCAAATGAGTTATCTGCCGATCGGGACGCTGCGCGCGGCGCTGTCGTATCCGTCGCCCGGCGGCACGTTCAGCGACGACGAATCGCGCGAAGCGCTGCGTCTGTGCAATCTGGAAGCGTATGCGGACCGGCTGGAGGAAAGCGCGCACTGGGCGCGGAGTCTGTCGCCGGGCGAGCAACAGCGTCTTGCCGCGGCGCGCGTGCTGCTGCACAAGCCGGACTTCGTGTTCCTCGATGAAGCCACCAGCGCGCTCGACGCGGAAAACGAACTGCATATCTACAACACGCTCGTGGAGCGGCTGCCGAAGGCGGCGATTCTGAGCGTGGCGCATCGCGAGTCGGTGGCGATGTTCCATGATTACAAGATCGAGATCGAGAGGGCGATGGCGGAGGTTTGAGCCACGCGCAGCCAAAACAAAAAAGGCCACGCAACTGCGTGGCCTTTTCGCATCGTCGCTCGACGACCTACCGCGGCAACTCGCTCGCCCCCATCAGATACGCATCCACCGACCGCGCACACTGACGTCCTTCGCGAATCGCCCAAACGACCAGCGACTGACCACGGCGCATATCGCCCGCCGTGAACACCTTGTCCGCCGACGTGTAATACGCCTTGTCGCCTTCCGTCGCCGCGCGCACGTTCCCACGCGCATCCTTCTCGACGCCGAACGCCTCCAGCACCGGCGACACCGGCTGGGTGAAACCCATCGCGAGCAGCACGAGATCGGCCTTCAGTTCGAATTCGGAATTCGGCACTTCCTGCATCTTGCCGCCCTTCCACTCGACGCGCACCGCGATCAGCTTTTCGACCTTGCC
Source organism: Caballeronia jiangsuensis (assembly GCF_046030135.1). NCBI lineage: Bacteria > Pseudomonadati > Pseudomonadota > Betaproteobacteria > Burkholderiales > Burkholderiaceae > Caballeronia > Caballeronia jiangsuensis. The sequence continues at coordinate 71,602 of NZ_JAQQDB010000025.1, read as the reverse complement.
GTTCTTGCCTTCGAAGCGCTTCGTCGCCACCGACCAGTCGCGATCGCAACCTTCTTCATGCGACGACGAAGTGCGCAGCTTGATCGGCCAATACGGCCACACGAGCGGCTTGTTTTCTTCCTCGGGCGGTTGCGCGAGCAGTTCGAACTGCGCCACGCTCTTCGCGCCATGACGATTCGACGTGCCCACGCAGTCCGACCCCGTATCGCCGCCGCCGATCACGACGACATGCTTGCCCTTCGCCAGCAGTTGATCCGTCAGCTTGTCGCCGGCGTTGACCTTGTTCTGCTGCGGCAGGAATTCCATCGCGTAGTAGATGCCTTCCAGCTCGCGGCCCGGCACCGGCAAATCGCGCGGCGTTTCCGAGCCGCCCGCGATCACGACCGCGTCGAACTGTTCCTTCAGCTCGTCCGGCGTGATCGATTCCTTCGCCGTGTTGCCGATGTACGCCGGCAACGGATCCTTGCCGATGAACACGTTCGTGCGGAAGGAAACGCCTTCGGCTTCCATCTGACGCATACGGCGGTCGATCAGCCACTTCTCCAGCTTGAAGTCGGGAATGCCGTAACGCAACAGACCGCCGATGCGATCGTTCTTCTCGAACACGACGACTTCATGCCCCGCGCGCCCGAGCTGTTGCGCGGCCGCGAGGCCCGCAGGACCGGAACCGACGACAGCGACCTTCTTGCCCGTCTTGTGCTTCGGCGGCTGCGGCACGACCCAGCCTTCGGTGAAGGCTTTGTCGATGATCGCGTGCTCGATCGACTTGATGCCGACCGGATCGTCGTTGATGCCGAGCGTGCACGCCGCTTCGCACGGCGCCGGACAGATGCGGCCCGTGAACTCCGGGAAGTTGTTCGTCGAGTGCAGCACGTTGATCGCGCTCTTCCAGTCCTGCTGGAACACGAGATCGTTGAAGTCCGGAATGATGTTGTTGACCGGGCAGCCGTTGTTGCAGAACGGAATGCCGCAATCCATGCAGCGCGCGCCTTGAACCTTGGCGTCTTCATCCGTCAGCGCGGCGACGAATTCCTTGTAATGCTTGACGCGGGTCAGCGGTGCTTCGTACGCCTCGTGGCGGCGTTCGAATTCGAGAAAACCGGTTGCCTTGCCCATTTCTTTCTCTGTATTTGGTGAGGATCGAGCTCCCCGATGCACACGCACGGGAGAGCCTTTCTAAACGTTGCGATTCGGGCCTTAAGCCGCGATGGCGTCCTTCGACTTCTTCGCGCCGAGCTCGGTGAGCGCGCGCTTGTACTCGGTCGGGAACACCTTGACGAACTGGCGGCGAGCCGAATCCCAGTTCTCGAGCAGCGACTTCGCGCGCGGCGAACCGGTGAACTGGAAGTGACGCTCGATCAAGCCCTTGAGCAGCGCTTCGTCGGTCTTGCCGGTGTGCCACAGCGCGCGATCCACCGTGCGCTCCTGTTCGGCCTGCTGCAGCACCGGATCGAGCGCGACCATCGACTTGTTGCACTTGCCGGCGAACGTGCCGTCCGGGTCGTACACGAATGCGATGCCGCCCGACATGCCCGCCGCGAAGTTGCGGCCCGTCTCGCCGAGCACGACCACCGTGCCGCCCGTCATGTATTCGCAGCCGTGATCGCCGGTGCCTTCGACGACCGCCGTCGCGCCCGAGTTACGCACGCAGAAGCGCTCGCCCGCGACGCCGCGGAAATACGATTCGCCTTCGATCGCGCCGTACATCACCGTGTTGCCGCAGATGATGTTTTCTTCGGACTTGCCGCGGAAGTCGTTGGTCGGGCGAATGATGATGCGCCCGCCCGACAGGCCCTTGCCGACATAGTCGTTGCCGTCGCCGACGAGATCCAGCGTGACGCCCTTCGCCAGGAACGCGCCGAAGCTCTGGCCCGCCGTGCCCTTCAACTGGATATGGATCGAGTCGTCAGGCAGACCGTCGTGACCGTGCTTCTTCGCGATCAGACCGGACAGCATCGCGCCGACCGTGCGGTTCACGTTGCGCACCGGCTGGATGAACGACACATGCTCGCCCTTCTCGATCGCCGCCTTCGACTTCTCGATCAGCACGTGATCGAGCGCCTTGTCGAGGCCGTGATCCTGCACGTCGACATGCTTGCGCGCGACGTCTTCGCCAACCGGCACCTGATAGAAGATGCGCGAGAAGTCGAGACCCTTCGCCTTCCAGTGCTCGACGCCCTTCTTCATGTCGAGCAGATCGACGCGGCCGATCAGATCGTCGAACTTGCGGATGCCGAACTGCGCCATGATCTCGCGCACTTCTTCCGCGACGAAGAAGAAGAAGTTGACGACGTGTTCCGGCTGGCCGGAGAACTTCGCGCGCAGCACCGGGTCCTGCGTCGCGACGCCCACCGGGCACGTATTCAGATGGCACTTGCGCATCATGATGCAGCCTTCGACGACGAGCGGCGCCGTCGCGAAGCCGAATTCGTCCGCGCCGAGCAGCGCGCCGATCACGACGTCGCGGCCGGTCTTCATCTGGCCGTCGGCCTGCACGCGGATACGGCCGCGCAGACGGTTCAGCACGAGCGTCTGCTGGGTTTCGGCGAGGCCGAGTTCCCACGGCGTGCCCGCGTGCTTCAGCGACGACAAGGGCGACGCGCCCGTGCCGCCGTCATGACCCGCGATCACGACGTGATCCGCCTTCGCCTTCGCGACACCGGCGGCAACCGTGCCGACACCGACTTCCGACACCAGCTTCACCGAAATGCTCGACGCCGAATTCACGTTCTTCAGATCGTGAATGAGCTGTGCCAAGTCTTCGATCGAATAGATGTCGTGGTGCGGCGGCGGCGAAATCAGGCCGACGCCCGGCACCGAATAACGCAGCTTGCCGATGTACTCGGAAACCTTGTGGCCCGGCAACTGACCGCCTTCGCCCGGCTTCGCGCCCTGCGCCATCTTGATCTGGATCTGATCCGCCGACGACAGATATTCCGCCGTCACGCCGAAACGCCCGGACGCGACCTGCTTGATTTTCGAGCGCAGCGAATCGCCGTCCTTCAGCGGAATGTCGCTGACGACTTCCTTGCCGATGATCGATTGCAGCGTGTCGCCGTTCTTGATCGGAATGCCGCGCAGTTCGTTGCGATAACGCGTTTCGTCCTCGCCGCCTTCGCCGGTGTTCGACTTGCCGCCGATGCGGTTCATCGCGACAGCCAGCGTGGCGTGCGCTTCCGTGCTGATCGAGCCGAGCGACATCGCGCCCGTTGCGAAGCGCTTGACGATGTCCTTCGCCGATTCGACTTCGTCGAGCGGAATCGCTTTCGTCGGCTCGACCTTGAACTCGAACAGGCCACGGAACGTCATGTGACGCTTCGTCTGGTCGTTGATGATGTGCGCGTATTCCTTGTACGTCTGATACGAGTTGCTGCGCGCCGAGTGCTGCAGCTTGGCGATCGCGTCAGGCGTCCACATGTGCTCTTCGCCGCGCACGCGGTACGCATACTCGCCGCCCGCGTCGAGCATGTTCGCGAGGACCGGGTTGTCGCCGAATGCGTCGCGATGCAGGTGGATCGCTTCTTCCGCCACTTCGAAGAGGCCGATGCCGCCGACCTTCGTCGCCGTACCACGGAAGTACTTCTCGACCAGCTCCGTCGACAGGCCGACGCCTTCGAAAATCTGCGCGCCGGTGTAGGACATGTACGTCGAAATGCCCATCTTCGACATGACCTTCAACAGGCCCTTGCCGACCGCCTTCGTGAAGTTGTAGATGACCTTGTCGGCCGACAGGTCGCCCTTCAGGCCATCGGCCATGTTGGCGAGCGTTTCGAGCGCGAGGTACGGGTGAACGGCTTCCGCGCCGTAGCCCGCGAGCAGCGCGAAGTGATGCGTCTCGCGCGCCGAGCCCGTTTCCACGACGAGACCCGTGCTCGTGCGCAGACCGTGCGCGACGAGATGCGAGTGAATCGCGGACGTGGCGAGCAGCGCCGGAATCCCGACGTTATCGCGGTCCATCTTGCGATCGGACACGATCAGGATGTTGTAGCCGGATTTCACGGCATCGACCGCTTCCGCGCACAGCGACGCGATGCGCGCCTCGATACCTTCCTTGCCCCACGCCACCGGATAGCAGATGTTCAGTTCGTACGAGCTGAACTTGCCGCCGGTGTACTTGTCGATGGCGCGGATCTTCGCGATGTCCTTGAAGTCGAGCACGGGCTGCGACACTTCGAGGCGCATCGTCGGGTTGATGTTGGTCGTGTCGAGCAGGTTCGGCTTCGGACCGATGAACGAGTTCAGCGACATCACCATGTTCTCGCGGATCGGGTCGATCGGCGGGTTCGTCACTTGCGCGAACAACTGCTTGAAGTAGTTGTAGAGCGTCTTGCTCTTGTTGGACATGACCGCGAGCGGCGAGTCGTTGCCCATCGAGCCGACGGCCTCTTCGCCCGACTGCGCCATCGGCGCCATCAGGAACTTGAGGTCCTCCTGCGTGTAGCCGAACGCCTGCTGGCGATCGAGCAGCGCGGCGGCTTCGCGGCGTTGCGTTTCGACGTCTTCGGCCTTCGGCTCGATTTCGTCGAGCTTGATGCGCACGGCGTCGATCCAGCTCTTGTACGGCTTCGCGTTGGACAGGTTGTCCTTGAGCTCCTTGTCCTCGATGATGCGGCCCTGCTCCATGTCGATCAGGAACATCTTGCCCGGCTGCAGACGCCACTTCTTGACGATCTTCGATTCGGGAATGGGCAGCACGCCGGACTCCGACGCGAGGATCACGAGATCGTCGTCGGTGACGAGATAGCGCGCCGGACGCAGACCGTTACGGTCCAGCGTTGCGCCGATCTGGCGGCCATCGGTGAACGCGATCGCGGCGGGACCGTCCCACGGCTCCATCATCGCGGCGTGGTATTCGTAGAACGCGCGGCGGTTGTCGTCCATCAGCGTGTGCTGTTCCCACGCTTCGGGGATCATCATCATCATCGCGTGGACGAGCGGGTAGCCGGCCATCACGAGCAGTTCGAGACAGTTGTCGAACGACGCCGTGTCCGACTGGCCCGGATAGATCAGCGGCCAAAGCTTCGGCAGATCGTCGCCGAGCACGTAGGACGCGATCGCGCCGGTGCGCGCGTTCAGCCAGTTGACGTTGCCCTTCACGGTGTTGATTTCACCGTTGTGCGCGATCATCCGATACGGGTGCGCGAGCTCCCACGCCGGGAACGTGTTGGTCGAGAAGCGCTGGTGCACGAGCGCGAGTGCCGACACGACACGCTCGTCCTGCAGGTCGCGGTAGTACACGCCGACCTGACCCGCCAGCAGCAGGCCCTTGTAGACGACCGTGCGCGACGACATCGACGGCACGAAGTATTCCTTGCCGTGCTTGAGCTTCAGCGCCTGAATGCGGTGGCTCGCCGTCTTGCGGATGATGTACAGCTTGCGCTCGAGCGCGTCAGTTACGACGATGTCCTTGCCGCGGCCGATGAAGATCTGGCGGATCAGCGGCTCGCTCGCCTTCACGGTCGGCGAAATCGGCATGTTGGAATCGACGGGCACGTCACGCCAGCCGAGCACCACCTGGCCTTCGGCCTTGACCGTGCGCTCCAGCTCCTGCTCGCACGCGAGACGCGACGCATGTTCCTTCGGCAGAAAGATCATGCCGACGCCGTACTCGCCAGCCGGCGGCAACGTCACGCCCTGCTTGGCCATTTCTTCGCGATAGAAGCCGTCCGGCACCTGGATCAGGATGCCGGCGCCATCGCCCATCAGCGGATCCGCACCGACCGCGCCGCGGTGATCGAGATTTTCGAGAATCTTGAGACCCTGCTGAATGATCTCGTGGCTCTTTTTCCCCTTGATATGGGCGACAAAGCCGACGCCGCAGGCGTCATGCTCGTTCGCAGGGTCATACATGCCCTGCGCGGCGGGAAGCGAACCGGCTGCCGGTTGCTGATGATCGTTCATGGGGACACCGTCTCTACTGTGAGGGGCCGACTCGGCCGTTGAACCATTTTCTTGTCGCTTGCGACCGTTTTTTTCAGCTTGGAAAGCGTCACGAAGCACGGTCGTGCGCGGCACGCTGCACCGCGGCAATCGCCGGAAATCGAAATATACGCGACGAATCAAAAAGATGGCAAATAAAACTTAATGATGCGGCACCAATTATCGATATGGTGCAAACACGCACCGATATATTAGGGACGCATCGTTGTCGACGAAAAAGAAACGGCGAATCCCGCAATTTCGAGACGCCGTTTCATTTTCGCTTCAGGTTTGCCGTGACGCGCCGTTATTGGGTTTGTGGAGTTTCGCGGATCTTGCGCGGACGTCCGCGCGGCAGCGGCGACACGCGTCGGTTGGCTGCATGCGATGCCCATTCGCGATAGGCATCGCTGCCCAGCACCCAGCCTTTGAGTGTCGCTTGCAGGAGACGGTTGGCTTCGCGCTCGTCGAGCGGTTGCTCGCACAGTTCCTTGTAGGCGTGCTGGCGCTCGAATGGCGTGTTGCCGAGCGACCAGAAGAGCGGATGGTCGGTGATCAGCCCATCCAGAGTGAGCCCGATGTGATGACGGAAGCTGGACCACTTGTAGTCCTGCGGCGCCGCGACGAGTTGCGCGCGCACGGGCGCCATTTCGACGACGCGTGTGGCGAGCAAAAAGTAACGTTCGCCCTCGATGACCGTGGCACGATAGCGGCCTTCCCACAGGGTGCCGCGTCGCGTGTAACGGCGATTGAAGTGCGCTACGTAACGACGTCCTACTGCCTGCATCGCTTTGGGCAAGCTGGACTCGTCGCGAGGCGTGACGAGCAGATGCACCGCTTGCGGCATCAGAGCGTAGGCGTGGATGGAGAGGTGATGATCACGTGAAGCAGTCCTCAAGCAGTCGATGAAGAGCTCGTAGTCCTGGTCGTCGACGAAGGCGGGTTGCTGGTCGAGACCACGCAGGATGACATGCTGCGGCTGTTCGGGAACGTAGAGTCGTGCAAGCCGTGCCATTCTGGATATTCCGTTGGTCGCATTTGTGTTACCCCAATCGGGGGCCTTTCGGAGCCGTTTCGGTAGCGCGGACAAACACATGCAAGTGCCGTGCAACGAGGCCCCAAAGCCGCTCTTTGCCCTAGGGAAAATGCTCTACGGCATCGCTATGGTTAATGTGAAATGTTGTGTTCATAATGAGCGTGCTTTTTTGGAGGAGCACAAATTGAAAATAAAACAAGTCATCACGGGGATCGCGGCATTAGCGTGTGTGTCTACCGCGGCACATGCGCAATCTGCTGGATCCTTCTATGCAACAGCAGGCTGGTTTCACTTTGCCCCGCAAGACAGCAGTGGTCCGCTCAAAGAAACCAGTGTAGGCGGATCTCCGGTCAATATCGATGTTCCCGGCACCGGCGCCGGCATTTCGAGCGCTGACACGGCCGGCTTCACATTGGGCTACTTCGCTACCGACCACATCGCAGCGGAACTCGAAATGGGCGTGCCGCCCACGTTCGATCTCGAAGGCACAGGCACCTTCTCGCAGTACGGCAAGCTCGGTAGCGCGAAGCAATGGAGCCCGACGCTGCTGTTCAAATACTTCTTCAATGCTCCTACCGCGAAGTTCCGTCCGTTCGTCGGTGTTGGTGTGACGCGCACCTGGTTCACCGACGCAAAGATCACGAATCAGCAATTCGAAGGCTCCGTCCTGCATGGTCCGACCACAGTCGACACGGATAGTTCGTGGGCGCCTGTGTTTAACGTCGGTGCGACTTACAATTTCACAGAACACTGGTTTGCCGGATTTTCCGTGTCGTTCATTCCTTTGAAGGCCACGGCAAAGCTGAACACGCAGGCTCAAACGCCTGTCGGCACGCTCAATGTCCAGTCGCAAGCGAAAATCACGCTCAACCCGATCGTCACATATTTGCGCGTCGGCTATCGTTTCTAAAGTCAAACTGCGCATCGGCATGTAACGTCGATATAAGCGTGATTGTTGAAAAGAAAGAAAACGCCGGCATGATTCACTCGTGTCGGCGTTTTGTTTTGCGCGTGCTTGTAAATGTGACCTTCGGTTGAAGGAATCACATGCAGTTCTTACGCGCCGACACGAGCGCAAAATCAATCACGGTCGCGCTTACCGATGAGTTGCGCAAGGTCGAGGCACCGGCATCGAATTTGCTGCATGATGGGTTTCCCGCCATCTCGGGCGGGTTATCCACGACTCATCCATCGGAGCGATCTATGAACGCACTGCCTAATACGCGAGACGCCATCGGAGATTCATGGAGCACGACGAGCCGCCGCGCACGCCGCATGGCGCGCCATGGCCGTGAAGCGGCCGAGGATATCGGCTCGGAACTCCGCACACTTCTCAGCGAACTCGAAAGCACCTTGTCCGAAGGCACATCGGCCGATGCGGCTGCGTTGCGCGCGCAGATCAGCGAGCGTCTCGACAACGCCCGTGCACGTCTGAACGATACCCACGCGGCACTCCGCGAGCGCGCTGGCGCCGCGTTTGGAGACGCGGACGCCTATCTTCACGAAAAGCCCTGGCAGACGATTGCGCTCGTCGGCGGATTGGCGCTCGTCGCGGGCGTATTGCTCGCGCGCGTGCGCTGACTTTCAATCGGACGACGCTTCCAGAAAATCCGCGCCAATAATGTCGATGCGATCCGTGCAGATCGCATCGACGCCCCACTGCGCGAGCAAACGCGCGCGCGCCGGATCGTTCACGGTGTAGGCGAGGATACGCAAGCCCGCATCCTTGATTTGCTCGACGAGCGATTCATCGAGCGCGCGATGATTCGCGTGCAGCGACACGCACGATAGCGCCGACGTCTGCGCGCGCCAGTTCTCCGGAACGCGCTCGTACAGCATGCCGCGCGGCAGGTTCGGCGCGACATCGCGTGCGGCTTCGAGCGTCGCGTATGAAAACGATGACAACAACGGCGCAGTTTCGGCATCCGCCCACAAACGCGCCGCCTCGCGCGCGACGAGCACGCCTGTTTCCACGTCGCGCCCCTGACTCGGCTTGATCTCGATGTTCGCCGCAAGGCCATGCTTTGCGCATCGTTCATACACTTGCGCAAGCGTCGGCATGCGCGCATCGGCGAACTCCGCGCTGAACCATGTGCCCGCATCGAGCGTGCGCAGTTGCGCGTAGGTCATCGCTTTCGCCGCGCCGCGCCCATTCGACGTGCGGTCCACCGCGTCGTCATGCAGCAAGAAGACGATATCGTCGGCGGAGAGCTTCGCGTCGAATTCGATCATCTTGTGACCGAAGCGCGCGCCCACGTCGATCGCCTCCAGCGTGTTCTCCGGCGCGAGCTTGCCGCCGCCGCGATGCGCGACGATCGCGGGATAGGGCCAGGTTCTCATCGCGTGTGCTCCATTCAATTGGCGCGTAGTCCCGACGCCGGATCGAAGAAATGCAGATGCCGCGCCGGCAGCGACAGGCTGAGCCGCTCGCCGCGCTGCGGACGATGCTCGTGAGGCAAGCGCGCCGCCACGTCGTGCTTGCCCCACTTGCCGTGGGCGAGATTGTCCGCGCCGAGCAGTTCGGCCGAATCGACGTCGAGCGTCGCGCTCGGTGCGTCGACGTTTCCGGGCGTCATGTGCTCCGGACGAATGCCGACGATCCACTCGCGCCCATGCATCGCGCTATTCACGTTGGATACAGGCAATGCAGGTCCGTCGCCTGCGACGACAAAGGTTGCGCCATCTTCGGACAGCCTGCCTTCCAGCAGATTCATCGCCGGCGAACCGATGAAGCTCGCGACGAATACCGTCGCAGGCCGCTCGTACACTTCAGTCGGCGCGCCGATCTGTTCGGCGTGGCCCTTGTTCATCACGATGACGCGCTGCGCGAGCGTCATGGCTTCGATCTGATCATGCGTGACATACAGGCTCGTGGTCGCGAGCCGCGCGTGCAGACGCTGAATTTCGAGGCGCATCTGCACACGCAGCTTGGCGTCGAGATTCGAAAGCGGTTCATCGAATAGAAACACCGCTGGCTCGCGCACGATTGCGCGGCCCATCGCGACGCGCTGCCGCTGCCCGCCCGACAGTTCGCGCGGCTTGCGCGCAAGCAGATGTTCGAGCTCCAGTATGCGCGCAGCATTGGAGACGCGCGCCTCGATGGTCTTCCGGTCCGCACCGCCGATCTTCAGCGCATACGCCATATTCTGCGCGACGCTCATGTGCGGATAAAGTGCGTAGTTCTGAAAGACCATCGCGATATCGCGATCCTTCGGCTCCAGCTTGTTGACGACTTTGCCGCCAATTTCGATCGCGCCTTCCGACACGCTTTCGAGTCCCGCGACCATGCGCAGCAGCGTCGATTTTCCGCACCCGGACGGGCCGACCATCACGACGAACTCGCCGTCCTCGACCGCGACATCGATGCCGTGAAGCACGTAGTTCGAGCCGTCGTAAGTTTTCTTTACGCCTTTGAGATTCAATGCGGCCATCGATCAGCCTTCTCCGTTATTTCTCTGAGTCCACGAGTCCGCGCACGAACCAGCGCTGCATCGTCAGCACGACCGCGAGCGGCGGCAGCATCGCGAGCAGCGTCGCCGTCATCACCAGATGCCATTCGGTCGCGGTATCGCCCGACGCGATCATGCTCTTGATGCCGACCACCGCCGTCTGCAGCGACACTTCGTTGGTGATGAGAATCGGCCAGAGATACTGATTCCAGCCGTAGATGAACGTGATGACGAACAGCGCCGCGATGTTCGTCTTCGAAAGCGGCAGCACGACGTCCCAGAAGAAACGCAGCGGACCCGCGCCATCGATGCGCGCCGCTTCCATCAGCTCGTCGGGCAGCGTCATGAAGAACTGGCGGAAGAGAAACGTCGCCGTCGCGGATGCGATCAGCGGCAGCGTCAATCCCGCGTACGTGTTCGACAGATGCATCGACGAGACGACCTGCACCGTCGGGAAGATGCGCACTTCGACGGGCAGCATCAGCGTGATGAAGATCAGCCAGAACGCGAGGTTCTTCAGCGGAAAGCGGAAGAACACGATCGCGTACGCGGAGACGATCGACACCGCGATCTTGCCGATCGAAATCACGAGCGCCATCACGAGGCTGTTCATCAGCATGAGACCGAACGGCGCCGCCGCGTTGCCGCTGCCGTGCGTCCAGATATTCGCGACATTCTCGAAGAGATGCGTGCTCGGAATCAGCGAGAGCGGCACGCTGAACACTTCCTTCGAGTTCATCGTGGCCGCGCAGAACGCGACGTACACCGGAAACACGATCAACACGACGCCGAGCAGAAGCACCGCGTGACAGAAGATATCGAAGCCGCGACGGTTTTCGATCATGAGTATTGCACCCTGCGTTCGACGAAGCGGAACTGGATCACCGTCAACGCGACGACGATCACCATCAGCACGACCGATTGCGCGCCCGAGCTGCCGATATCGAGTCCCTGAAAGCCTTCCGCGAAGATCTTGTAGATGAGCGTCTTGGTCGATTGCGCGGGGCCGCCGCCGGTTGCGGCATCGATGACCGGGAAGGTATCGAAGAACGCGTAGACGAGGTTCACGACGAGCAGGAAGAAAGACGTCGGCGACAACAGCGGCAGCGCGATGCCGAAGAAGCGTCGCACAGGCCCGGCGCCGTCGATGGCCGCGGCTTCGATCAGCGATTGCGGGATCGCCTGAAGGCCCGCGTAGAAGAACAGGAAGTTGTAGCTGACCTGCTTCCACACCGACGCGAGCACGACGAGGAACATCGCCTGCGTGCCATTGAGCGCGTGATTCCAGATGATGCCCTGCTTCGCGAGCGCATACGTCACGAGCCCGATGCTCGGGTTGAACAGAAACGACCACAGCACGGCGGCGATCGCGGGCGCGACCGCGTATGGCCAGATGAGCAGCGTCTGATACGCCTTCGCGCCGCGCGTCACGCGATCGGCGCATGCGGCGAGCAGCAGCGAGATCACGAGACCCGACACGGTGACGAGCGAGCAGAAGATCATCGTCGTGTTGAACGACGAGAGATAGAGCGGATCGGCGAACAACTGCCTGAAGTTCGCCAGCCCGACGAACTCGCTCGACGTGCCGAACGCGTCCTGACTCTGCGTGGCCTGCCAGAGCGCTTCACCGGCCGGCCACAGAAAGAACAGCGCGGTGATCGCGAGTTGCGGCGCGACGAGCAGATACGGCAAGACGCTCGTATCGAAACGAGACCGTTTTTCCATGCGTTGATGTCCCGAACGGAAGCGCCCGCGATGAACGCGGGCGCATGCGTTTTAGTTGCCGGTCTTCTCGAAGCGGCGCAGCAATTCGTCGCCGCGTTGCACCGATGCGTCGAGCGCTTGCTGCGGCGTCTTCTTCTCGGCCCAGACCTGCTCCAGCTCTTCATCGACGATCGTGCGGATCTGCGGCATGTTGCCCAGACGCAGGCCCTTGGTGTAGGGCAGCGGCGGCTTGTTCAGCATCTGCTTGATCGCGATGTCCGCGCCGGGATTCTTGTCGTAGAAGCCCTGCTTCTGCGTGAGCTCATACGCGGCCTGCGTGACCGGCAGATAGCCCGTGTCCTGATGCCACTTCGCCGCGACTTCCGGCGTCGAAAGATACGCGAGGAATTTCGCGACGCCCTTGTAGACAGCCGGGTCCTTGCCCGACAACACCCACAGACTCGCGCCGCCGATGATCGCGTTCTGGGGCGCGCCCTTCACGCTCGCGTCGTAGGGCATCATGCCGACGCCGTAATCGAACTTCGCGAACTTTGCGATGGTCGCGCGCGAGCCCGACGAGTTCGTGATGATGCCGCAGTCGCCGCTATAGAACTTCGACACGGGCTCGTCCTTGCGGCCGACATACGTGAACGTGCCTTCCTTCGCCATCTTCTGCAGGAACTGGATGTGCGCGACCTGCAACGGCTTGTTGAATTCGAGCTTGGCGTCGAGACCGTCGAAGCCGTTGTTCTTCGTCGCGAACGGCGCGGCATGCCACGCGCTGTAATTCTCGAGCTGAATCCAGCTTTGCCAGCCCGACGAGTAACCGCACGAATAACCGGCGGCCTTCAGCTTCTTCGCGTCGGCTTCGACATCGGCCCAGGTCTTCGGCGGCTGGTTCGGATCGAGACCGGCCTTCTTGAACGCGTCCTTGTTGTAGTAGAGAACGGGTGTCGAGCTGTTGAACGGCATCGAGATCAGATGGCCGGTCTTGGCGTCGCTGTAGTAACCGGCGATGGTCGGCACGAACGCCTTTTCGTCGAGCGGAACGCCTGCCTGCTTGAAGACATCGGAGACCGGGATGACGGCCTTCTTCGCCTGCATCATCGTCGCGGTGCCGACTTCGTAGACCTGCAGGATCGCGGGCGCGTTGCCGCTGCGATACGCCGCGATGCCCGCCGCGAGCGCCTGGTCATACGTGCCCTTGAACACGGGAACGATCTTGTAATCGCTCTGCGACTTGTTGAAGTCGTTGGCGATGTCGTTCACGCGCTCACCCAGCGCGGCTTCCATCGCGTGCCAGAACTGGATTTCCGTCGCGGCGTGCGCCGCGGTGCTGGCGCCGAAGGCCAGAACGGCGGCGGCCGAGATCGTGCGGAACAGGGGCTTGCAGCTCATCGATGAGTCTCCTTTCGAGGATTCGCGCTTGAAACGCGCGATATTAGTTGTTGTCGATGACAAACAGGCGTTGATACTCTTTCAATGCATAGCGATCGGTCATGCCCGCGATGTAATGCGCGATGAGCCGCGCCTGCGAGCTGTCGTGGCTCGATGAAGGCGCGTCGTTCGCGGATTCCTCCGTCACCGGTCCGCGCGCCTGATAAGCGGGCGGCAAGAGGCGCGGATCGTCGGTGAAGGCTTCGAAGAGGCCCGTCACCACGCGCTTCGCCTTATTGGCCATGCGCATCACGCGATAGTGCCGGTACAAATTCTTGAACAGAAAGCGCTTGAGTTGCGCCGCCTGCGCCGCGACTTCATCGCTGTGCGCGACGAGCGTCGGCGCATTGCGCACGGCGTCGAGCGATTGCGGCGCGACGCGTTCGAGATTGCGGCCCGTCGCCTCGATCAGATCGACGATCAACGTGTTGATGATGCGGCGGATCGTCTCGTGGATGAGCCTGCGCCCCTCGATGTCCGGATAGTCGGCGCGCGCGGCATCGAAATGCGTGTGCCAGAGGCTCACCTCGGAAAGCTGATCGAGCGTGATGAGGCCCGAGCGCAGGCCGTCGTCCACGTCGTGATTGTTGTACGCGATTTCATCGGCGACATTGGCGATCTGCGCTTCGAGCGACGGCTGCTTCCCCGTGAGAAAGCGCTCGCCGAGCTCGCCGAGCTTGCGCGCGTTTTCGCGCGAGCAATGTTTGAGGATGCCTTCGCGCGTCTCGAAGCAGAGATTCAGGCCGTTGAACGCGCCGTAATGCTCTTCGAGCTGATCGACCACCGCGAGGCTTTGCAGATTGTGTTCGAAGCCGCCGTGATCGCGCATGCATTCGTGCAGCGCGTCCTGCCCGGCGTGACCGAACGGCGTATGGCCGAGATCGTGCGCGAGCGAAATGGCTTCGACGAGATCCTCGTTCAGCCTCAGATTGCGCGCGACCGAACGCGCGATCTGCGCGACTTCGAGACTGTGCGTGAGGCGCGTGCGGAAGAGATCGCCTTCGTGATTGACGAAGACCTGAGTCTTGTATTCGAGCCTGCGAAACGCGGTCGAATGCACGATGCGATCTCGATCGCGCTGAAATTCCGAGCGTGCCGCGGGCGGCGGTTCGGCAAAACGCCGCCCGCGCGATTGCGACGCGTGCGCGGCGTACGGCGCGAGATGCGCCTCGAACGCGAGCGTCGGCGGCATGCCCGGCGGAAGTTGCTGTTCTTTGTCGCTCACCGGCTGCTCCGAATCGTGGTTCTGGCCGCCGCTCGCGCGGATCAGACGCTGGCTGCGAGCGTTGCGCGCACGGCCTGATCGGGCGCGCTCGTGATCTCGGTCGCGCCGAAGCGGGTCAGCAGAATGAATTTGATCTCGCCGGCTTCGGCCTTCTTGTCGATCTTCATCAGATCGACGTAGCGGTCGTCGCCGAGTTGTGGCGCCGTGACGGGCAGTTTCGCCGCCTCGATCACACGCACGAGACGCCGGCGCGCGGCTTCGTCGAGCTTGCCGAGGCGCACGGACAGATCCGCCGCCATCACCATGCCGCAACCGACCGCCTCGCCGTGCAGCCATTCGCCGTAGCCGAGCCCGGCTTCGATCGCATGGCCGAAGGTGTGGCCGAAATTGAGAATGGCGCGCCGGCCGCCTTCGCGCTCGTCCGACGCGACGACCGACGCCTTGATCTCGCACGAACGCTTCACGGCGTGCGCGAGCGCTTCGTCGTCACGGCGATTCAGCGCGTCGATGTTGGTTTCGATCCATTCGAAGAATTCGGCATCTGCGATGGCCGCGGTTTTGATAACTTCCGCGATGCCCGCCGCGAGTTCGCGCTCCGGCAGCGTGTGCAGCGCGCCGATATCCGCGATGACCGCTTGCGGCTGATAGAACGCGCCGATCATGTTCTTGCCGAGCGGATGATTGATGCCCGTCTTGCCGCCGACCGACGAATCGACTTGCGACAGCAGCGTGGTCGGCACCTGGATGAACGGCACGCCGCGCATGTAGCTCGCCGCCGCGAAACCGGTCATGTCGCCGACGACCCCGCCGCCGAGCGCGATCAACGTCGTCTTGCGATCGGCGCGTTCGGTGAGCAGCGCATCGAAGATCTGATTGAGCGTTTCCCAGTTCTTGTGCGCTTCGCCGTCCGGCAGGACCACCGTGGTCACTTTCTTGCCGAGCGGTTCGAGCGCGGCGCGCAACTGGTCGCCGTAGAGCGGATCGATGGTGGAATTCGTGACGATCGCCACGGACGCGCCCTTGATATGCGGCGAGAACAGTTCCGTGCGGCCGATCAGGCCCGCACCGATATGAATGGGATAGGCGCGCTCGCCCAGTTCGACGTTGACGGTGATCGTTGGGGTAATCATGGCGGACATTATGACTCAGCCGACTTGACGACGCCGGCGACCTCCAGTTGCATCAGGACCATATTGACGAGCGCGTTGACGGTCGGCCGCCCCGTTTCCACGACGAAATGCGCGCATTCGTGATACAGCGGATCGCGCGTCTGAAAGAGCGCTTCGAGCTTGCCGCGCGGATCGTCGGTCTGCAACAGCGGACGATTCTTGTCGCGCCGCGTGCGCTGCCAGAGATCGTGCGGATTGGCGCGCAGATATATGACGATGCCGCGATTCTTCAGATGTTCGCGATTCTCGGGCCGCAACACCGCGCCGCCGCCCGTCGCGAGCACGATGCCGTTTCGCTGCGAAAGCTCGTCGATGACGTTCGCCTCGCGCTGACGAAAACCCGCCTCGCCTTCCAGTTCCCAGATCACCGGGATGCGGGCGCCCGTGCGCGCCTCAATCTCCTGATCCGAATCGATGAACGAGCGCTGCAGACGGCGCGCAACCGCACGGCCCACGGTGGTTTTACCCGCCCCCATGAGTCCGACGAAAAAAATGTTCGCGTTCGCGTGCCCTTCCTGCAACCTGGATCCTTTTACAGTATCGAATTTCTTCGTGCGGCAGCTTAAGGGCAAACCGCCCGCTTTGTCGAGTCGCGCCGCCCGCGAGCCGGCGTTCAGCCGCTCGGCGCGATCACACGCGGCGTAATCAATATGACGAGTTCGCTCTTCGAGCTGCGCCGCGCGTCGTGACGGAACAGCCAGCCGATCACCGGCAATTTGGACAGTCCCGGCACACCGGTCGTGTCCTGTCGCTCGTCATCGGAATAAATGCCGCCGATTGCCACGGTGCCGCCGTTTTCCACTTCCACGCGCGTCTGCACATGCTTGGTCTGGATGGCCGGCCCGTTCGCCGTCTCCTCGCCGAGGCTGTCTTTCGTGATGTCGAGATCGAGAATGACGTGGCCATGCGGCGTGATCTGCGGCTCAACCTCCAGTTTGAGCGTTGCGCGCCGAAACTGCACGCCCGACACGCCGTTGCCGACCTTCGCCTGATACGGCACGTCCATGCCCTGCTCGACGATGGACTTCATCCGGTCCGCCGTCACGACGCGCGGACTCGAGACGATTTGTCCGCGCCCTTCCGCCTCCAGCGCGCTCAGTTCGACATTGAGCAGCCGGGTCGCCTGCGCGACGAACAATGTGAGCCCGGCGGTCGCCGCGTCGAAACCGTTGATCGGCCCCGCCGACAGATCGTATACCACACCGTCCTTGCCGCCCGCCAACCCGGTCGAAGGATCGTTCTGCGACGCGACGCCCAGCTTGACGCCGAGATTGCGCGACAGCCCCGCCTCTCCCTCCACGATCTTCGCCTCGATCATCACCTGCGGCGTCGCCTTGTCGATCAGCGCGATCAACTCGGCGATCTGCCGGACGCGTGCGTCGAGGTCGGTGACGAAGAGCAGGTTCGTGCGCGCATCGGCGATGGCGGAGCCGCGTTTCGACAGCACGCGCTGGCTGCCCGAGCCGGTCAGCATCTTGCGGAGGTCTTCCGCGCGCGAATAGCGCAGCACGAACGTACGGCTCGCGAGCGGTTCGAGATCCGCGGCGCGCGCGTGCGCCTCGAAGCGCAGCTTCTCGCGCGCGGCGAGTTCGGCGAGCGGCGCGACCCAGATCACGTTGTCGTGCTGTTCCATCGCGAGACCGTTGACTTCGAGGAGCGTGTCGAACGCGCGGCGCCACGGCACGGCGACGAGATTCATCGACACCTATCCGCGCACCTTTTTGCTCGCGACAATGTTCAGTCCCGTGAAGCGCGCAAATGCGTGCAGCGCGGCGCCGAGGTCGGCGTTTTTCAGATCAAGGGTGATCGGCTTGCCGTCGTCGTTTCCGTCGTGCTTTGCCCGGCTCAATCGTTCGAGTTCCGGCAAAGGCACCGGCGGGCCTTCCAGTGCGTCCGCTGTTTCGGCCGTGGCCTTTTCGGGCGCGGCGACTTCCGCGCTTGGAGGGACGACCGGCGCGTCCGGTACGAGCGGATCGACAGACTGTGCGTCGAACGATGCGGGCAGCGGCGGCAGGGGCGCGATGATCGCATCGGCGCTTTCGGCTGCGAGCGCCACGTGCGCGACCAGCAGCACCGCCGCGCCCGCTGCCGCGAATCTGCGTAATAGCTTCGCGAACTGGCTCACTTGCGATCCTCCGCGAATGTAAGTTTGCGCGAAATGCCATCGGTACGAGCGAGCTCGATCGCACGCGGCATGACGCGCCCGAGCCATTCGTCACCGATCTTCTGGCCCGGCGCAAAGCCATCGACATCGCGGCCACTCTGCAACAGCGCCATCGCGCGACGGCGTCCGACGAACGTGCCCACGAGCAGCATGTCGCCGTTCTGCGTCGCGGCATCCGCGTTGCCGAACGGATCGACGACGAACGCATCAGCGCGCGATGCCGTGGCGGGCGATATCGCCGGCAACGTCTCGAAGATGCGCAGCGTCGCTTCGATGGCGAGCGTGCCCGGCTGTCGTTTGATCTGCACGCTTTCCGGCACGACGAGCCGTGGCAGGCCGGCGAGCGCTTCCAGGAAGCGCCGGATTTCGGGAAAGGCGCCGTCGGCGCGCAGTCTGAGTGCGCGCTCCGGAATCGGCTGAGCCACCTTCGGCTCACCGACCTTGACCGCAACCGGCTCGATATCCGCAACGCGCAGACCGCTCTGCGCCGCCAGATCGGCGATGGCGCGCAACGCGTCGGCGGCGCTCCAGTGCTCCGGCTCCATGCGGCCCGACGCCGCCCGCGCTCGCAGATCCGGCAGTTCCGCCGCGATGCGCCCCGCGTCATGCACCTTCGTTTGCGTCGCCGCCCACGCGACGCGGCCCGCATCGAGCTGGTTCGCGTCGAACGTGCGCCAGGCTTGCAGACCGAGTACGAAGGCGAGCAGACCCAACGCAATCGCAACGCACGCGGTCCGGCGTCGCGACCATTCGTCGAGCGGCTGCAGGATGGACGGCGCGCGGCGCGAACGCGTATTCGCGGCGAAGTTCATCGAAATCGTGCTCATGGCCGTTTCTCCTGCGTGGCAGCGCGCGTGGCTGTCAATATCGGACGCGCCTGACGCGACGTGGCTTCATCGCGCGAATGCTCCGGCGCGTACCGCACGAGCGCCACGAACTCGAAATGCGCGGAATGCTCTCCGACAATCGGCGACGCGCCACGCTTGCCCGACGGCGCAGGTTCCGCGCGCCGCTTCATCTCGATCACTTCCACCGCCTGCACGCCGCGCACGCGTTCCAGCCGCTTGAGCCATTGCGCGGCCGCCTGCGAATCGGGAGCGAGTGCGGCAAGCTCGACCTCGTTCGTTCTCTGCGACACGCGTTGAAGCGCGACGCCGCGTTGCAGAGGCGCGTCCGCGAGCGCTTCGAGCAGTGCGAGAAAGCGCTCGCGCGGCAAGGCCAAAGGCTGCGCGGCCTCACGCGCGCGCCGCCGATCCGATTCGGCGCGAACGAGGCGCGCATGTTCTTCGATCTGCGTGCCCGATGTGCGCAGCGACGCCTCCAGCGCCATGCGTCGCTCGTCCAGACGGGCGCGCTCGAACGTGTCCCAGCCGGCCACGGCGCCGACAGCCGCGCAGCCTGCCAGCGTCACCGCGCCGAGCAGCGCCAGCCGCTGACGCCGCACTTCGCGGCGTTTTCGCGCGCGATACGGCAGGAGATTGAAACCGTCGAGCATGGCGGCGCTCACTGCATCACCTCGCGCAAGGCCAGCCCGAACGCGGCCGCGAAGCGCGGCGAATGCCGGTGCGCGGCCTGGATGTCGGAAGCGCCGTTGCAGTACGGCGCGGCCTCGAAAGGCAGCGCGGGGCAGTTGAAGGTCTTGCCCAGAACCGGAAGTGGAAGGCTCGCGTGCGCCAGCAGCTCGATCTGTCCGCCGACGTAGATGCAGTCGAGCGGCGCATCCTGGCCAGCGAGTTCGTGCAGGGCGTCGGAAATACTCCGATGTTCCGGCGCGGGATATCGGATTTCATTTTCGACGCCGCGGCCGCCGACGAGCCAGCCATGAAGCCCGGTGCTTTCCAGCCAGCAGACGAGATAGCGCGCGTCCGCGTCCAGTTCGACCGAGCCGGCATGGCGCATTGCGCGCAACGCGGCGGCCGGTTCGCCGTCGATGGCGGATAACGCGATGCCCGCCTCCGCCGCCGTTTCGACGCGCGCCTCGACATGCCGTCGCGCCGTGGCTGCGATCGCGACCTGCGCCTCACCGTCCTCCCGGGCCTGCACGGACCAGTCCACCGCCAGTGCGCCCCGCTCGATCCCCGCCGCGCGTTCCGCCTCCATGAGCACCGCCGGTTCGAGCATGCCGCGCGGATCGCCGCCGATGGCGCCCGCGAGCTGCTCATCGGTGTCGATCAGACGCGCGAGCGGAATCTGCATCGTGAGCGTCGCCGACGCGGGCAAGCCCATCGCGCAGCGCAGCGCCCGCCACGCGCCGCTTTCCGGCAAGCGCCCGAACGCCTCGCGCAAAGCTTCGACGATCGCCTCGCGATCGTCGAAATCGCCGTCGATCACCGCGCCCGACGGCAACGCCACCGAATCCAGATGTTCGACGCACACCGCAGCATTCGCTCTCAATCGTCTGCTCACGATGGCGAGCCGCCCCGCGTCCTCGCCCACGTCGATGCCCGCCGCGTAGCGTCGCGTGACCGTCAGCATCGTGCCGCGCAGCGTGTTTTCCTTACTCATCAGCCACTCCTTCCATTCACTCGCGCACCGAACCGTTCGGGCGCTTGACGTGGAAAGATTGTCGCGAGCGTGATCGGCGGCGAACACTCGGCCGAACGGCCAACGCTCACGATAGAAGGATGCTTCCCTGCACGATCGCGCGTATCTTGAAGACAGCGGCCAGAACGCGCGAACGGCGCGCCGAAAGGCTTCGGAAAAGTCGCAAAACCGGACAGCTATAATCGCGTGACCGTTTTTGGTGGTGCCAATGCAATCCTCTTCCTCGTCTAACCCGCCGTCCACGCCGCCCGAGAGGCCCAAAAAAGCCAAGCGCCCATGGTGGGCGCGGCTCATGCTCGGATTTTTCGTCAGTGTGTTCGCGCTCGTCGTCTGCGCGGGTCTCGTGCTCGGCTACGCGCTCGTCGTCGCGATGCCGAATCTGCCTTCGCTCGAAGCGCTCACCGACTACAAGCCGAAGGTGCCGCTGCGCATCTATACGGCGGATCACGTTCTGATCGGCGAATTCGGCGAAGAGCGCCGGAGCGTCGTGCGCATTCAGGACGTGCCCGATCATCTGAAAAAAGCCGTGCTCGCCATCGAGGACTCGCGCTTCTACGATCACGGCGGCGTTGATCTCACCGGCATTCTGCGCGCGGGCTCGGTTGCGCTGACCAACGGCCACGCGTCGCAGGGCGCGAGCACGATCACGATGCAGGTCGCGCGCAACTTTTTCCTGTCGAGCGAGAAGACCTACACGCGCAAGATTTACGAAATGCTGCTCGCGTACAAGATCGAGCGCGCGCTGACGAAGGATCAGATTCTCGAGGTCTATATGAATCAGATCTATCTCGGGCAGCGCGCGTACGGTTTCGCGAGCGCCGCGCGGGTCTACTTCGGCAAGGATCTGAAAGACGTCACGCTCGCCGAGGCCGCGATGCTCGCGGGCCTTCCGAAAGCGCCGTCTGCATATAACCCGGTCGTCAATCCGAAGCGCGCGAAAGTGCGGCAGGAGTACATCCTGCAACGCATGCGCGAGCTGAATTTCATCACCCAGGCGGACTACGACCAGGCCGTGAATCAGCCGCTCGTCGTGAAGGGACAAGGCCGCGAATTCAGCGTGCACGCCGAGTACGTCGCGGAAATGGTGCGCCAGATGATGTACGCGCAATACCGCGAGGAAGCGTACACGCGCGGTCTGAACGTCGTGACGACAATCGATTCCGCCGATCAGGACACCGCCTATCGCGCGTTGCGCAACGGCTTGATGGACTACGAGCATCGGCATGGCTATCGCGGGCCGGAAGGCTATATCGATTTGCCGAAGGATGCCGATGACCGCGAGCAGGCCATCGACGACGCGCTCGCCGAGCATCCCGACAACGGCGAGATCGTCGCGGCGGTGGTGACGTCGGCGAGTCCGAAGGAAGTGAAGGCGAGCTTCATCGACGGCAACACGGCGACCATCACCGGCAACGATCTGCGCTTCGTCCAGTTCGCGCTGAGCTCGCGCGCGCAGCCGAATTCGCGCATCCGCCCGGGCGCGATCGTGCGTCTCATGAAGAACGACGACGGCAACTGGATCATCACGCAATTGCCGCAAGTCGAAGGCGCGTTCGTCTCGATGGTGCCTCAGGACGGTGCGATCCGCGCGCTCGTCGGCGGCTTCGACTTCAACAAGAACAAGTTCAATCACGTCACGCAGGCATGGCGTCAGCCGGGTTCGAGCTTCAAGCCGTTCATCTATTCGGCGTCGCTCGAAAAAGGTCTTTCGCCCGCCACGATCATCAACGATGGCCCGCTCTTCTTCAGCGCCGCTGAGACCGGCGGCCAGGCGTGGGAGCCGAAGAATTACGGCGGCGGCTTCGACGGCCCGATGTCGATGCGCTCCGCGCTGCAGCGCTCGAAGAACATGGTGTCGATTCGCATCCTGAGTCATATCGGGACGAAGTACGCGCAGCAGTACATCACGCGCTTCGGTTTCGATGCGGACCGCCATCCCGCCTATCTGCCGATGGCGCTCGGCGCGGGCCTCGTCACGCCGCTGCAAATGGCGGCGGGCTATGCGGTGTTCGCGAACGGCGGTTATCGCGTGAATCCGTATCTGATCGCCGATATCACCGATCCGTACGGCCGCGTCGTGTCGCATCCGCAGCCGCTCGTCGCACAGCAAAGCGCGCCGCTCGCGATCACGCCGCGCAACGCGTTCGTGATGAACAGCCTGTTGCAGAGCGTCGCGCAGCACGGCACGGGCTCGAAAACGAATCAGTTGAAACGCGGCGATCTCGCCGGCAAGACGGGCACGACGAACGATTCGCGCGACGCGTGGTTCGCCGGTTATCAGCGCACGCTCGTCGCGATTGCGTGGATCGGCTATGACAATCCGCGCACCCTCGGCGACAAGGAAACCGGCGGCGGCCTCGCGTTGCCGGTATGGATGGATTACATGAGCCGCGCGCTGAAGGGCGTGCCCGAGTACAAGCCGATGATGCCGCCCGATATCACGCCGCTCGGCAACGAACTGTACTACGACGACATGACGCCGGGACACGGCTTCGTCGCAACCATCGGCGTGAGTCAGGCGCCGCCGCAGGAAGGGGTGTCCGGTGTGACGGCGCCGGCGCCCGAAGTCGGCGAACAGGAGAAGCAGGACATCATGAATCTGTTCAAGGGGCAGTAGTCCTGCCTGCGACATTCGAAGCGAGCGGACCATGCGGTCCGCTCGCTTTTTTTACGCCTTGAATTTGATCGGCTCGCCGGCCTGTTCGCTCGAATACTTGCTCAGCGTGGCAAAGAATTCGCTGTTGTCGCGCGTGTCGCGCCAGGCGCCGTCGACGTACTTGTAGTGAAAACCGCCCGCCTTCGCCGCGAGCCAGATCTCGTGTTTCGGCGGCTGCAGGTTCACGATCACCTTCGTGCGATTCTCGAACTCCAGCGTCAAAACATTGCCGCTGCGCTCGAATTCGATATCGGCTTCGGCTTGATCCACCGAGCGTTCGATGGCGGTCAGCGCGGCCTCCGCCAGCGTCAGGTATTCCTGGTCTGTCATGCTAAACTCCATCGATTCAACGTTTAGGGACGGTCATGCGAGTCGTTTTCAGGATGAGCGCGATTGTAGCGGCTTTGAGCATCGGCGCCGCGGCAACGATCACGCTGGGCGGTTGCGGGCAACGCGGTTCGCTCTATCTGCCGAAGGTGCCCCCGCTACCGCAACGTCCAAACGATCTCCAGAATACGCCGCCTTCGAATGTCACTCCGGGCAGCGAAACCGCATCGCGTGCGGGCAGCATTCCGGATACGTCCGGTCAGCCCCTGTCGCTCTCGCCCGAGACGGACCTGAAGACCAGCCCCAACGCCGCATCGGCGCCGAAAGCCGCGTCGTCCGCTTATTGATCCCCAAGCCTTCACGGCGCATTTTCGATTCCACGCATGAGTGATTCCGCATTCCACTACGTCGACGGCGTGCTGCACGCCGAAGGCGTTTCAGCCGCGTCGCTCGCGGAGCAGTTCGGCACGCCCCTCTACGTCTATTCGCGCGATGCGATAACACGCGCCTATCGCGCCTACGCCGATGCATGCGCGGGCCGTCACGCGACGGTACACGTCGCGGTGAAGGCGAACAGCAATCTCGCCGTGCTCAACGTGTTCGCGCGCATGGGTTCGGGCTTCGACATCGTGTCGTCGGGCGAACTCGCGCGGGTGCTCGCGGCGGGCGGCAAGGCGGAGAATACGGTGTTTTCGGGCGTCGGCAAGTCGGCGGCGGAAATGCGCGAAGCGCTCGAAGCAGGCGTGAAGGGCTTCAACGTCGAGTCGATTCCCGAGCTGCACGCGTTGAACGAAGTCGCGGCATCGCTCGGCAAGACAGCGCCGGTTTCGTTGCGCGTGAATCCCGACGTCGATGCGAAGACGCATCCGTACATCTCCACGGGCCTCAAGTCGAACAAGTTCGGCGTCGCGTTCAGCGATGCGCGCGCGACCTACGCGCAAGCGCATGCGATGTCGAACCTCGATGTCGTCGGCATCGACTGTCACATCGGTTCGCAGATCACCGAGATCAGCCCGTATCTCGATGCCGTCGACAAACTGCTCGAACTCGTCGAGCAGATCGAAGCGGACGGCATGCACATTCATCACGTCAATGTCGGCGGCGGTCTCGGCATCACGTACGACGACGAAACGCCGCCCGATATCGGCGAGTTCGTGAAGACGGTGCTCGATCACATCGAGAAGCGCGGTCACGGTCAGCGCGAAGTGTATTTCGAGCCGGGACGTTCGCTCGTCGGCAATGCCGGCGTACTGTTGACGCGCGTGGAGTTTTTGAAGCCGGGCGAGGAAAAGAACTTCGCCATCGTCGACGCCGCCATGAACGATCTCGCGCGTCCCGCGATGTACGAGGCGTTTCATCGCATCGTGCCGGTCGTGAAGCGCGACGCGCAGGCGCACAAGTACGATGTCGTCGGTCCGGTCTGCGAAAGCGGCGACTGGCTCGGGCGCGACCGTGAACTGGCCATCGAACCGGGCGACCTGCTCGCGATCTGCTCCGCGGGCGCGTACGGCTTCGTGATGAGCTCGAACTACAACACGCGTCCGCGCGCAGCCGAAATCATGGTCGATGGCGAACGCGCGCGTCTCGTGCGTGAGCGTGAAGAAGTGAAGCAGTTGTTCGCCGGGGAATCGATTCTTCCGGACTGAAGCTTCGTGCGCTTCAACGAAAAAAGCGATGCCTCGGCATCGCTTTTTTTATGCGCGCCGCCGTGTCGCTCGCGTTCGAAGCCACGCAATCACGCGCCAGCCGAGCAGGACGATCACGATCGAGCCGTAGATCTTAGGCAGTTCGAAATCGTGCTTGCCCGCCTTCATCCACCAGAAATGCAGGATCGCGAGCGCGGCGATCAGATAGATCGCCCGATGCAAGGTCTGCCAGCGGCGGCCGAGTTTTCTGACCATGACTTTCGGCGACGTGACCGCGAGCGGAATCAGCAGCACGAACGCCGCGAAACCCACCGTGATGAACGGCCGCTTGCCGATGTCCTTCAGCATCGCGGCGACATCGAACCATTTATCGAACCAGATATACGTCGTGAAATGCAGCACGGCGAAGAAGAACGCGTACAGGCCGATCATCCGGCGAAAGCGCGCGAGCGCCGTGATGCCGGTCATGCGGCGCACCGGCGTGATCGCGAGCGTGATGCACAGATAGACGAGCGTCCAGAGACCAGTCGAGCGCGTGATGAATTCGATCGGATTCGCGCCCAGGCCGCCCGTTACGCCGAGCAGCACGAGACGCGCGAGCGGAAACAGCATCGCGATGAACACGAGGACCTTCGCCGGAACGACCCAGCGAACGCCCGCGCTCGCCCGCGTGCCTTTGATATCGGAAGCGGTCGGCATCGTTCAGAAGTTCTTCTTGAGATCCATGCCCTGATACAACGACGCGACCTGATCGCCGTAGCCGTTGAACATGAGCGTCTTGCGCTTCGGTGAAAAGAAGCCGTCCTCGCCGATGCGCCGCTCCGTCGCCTGACTCCAGCGCGGATGATCGACGTTCGGATTCACGTTCGAAAAGAAGCCGTATTCGCTCGGCGCGTAGAGATTCCAGCTCGTCGGCGGCTCTTTCTCGACGAAGCGGATCTTCACGAGCGACTTCGCGCTCTTGAAGCCGTACTTCCACGGCACGACCACGCGCACGGGCGCGCCGTTCTGGTTCGGCAGCACCTGCCCGTACAAGCCGACGGTCAGGAGCGTGAGCGGATTCATCGCCTCGTCCATGCGCAGGCCTTCGGAATACGGCCATTCGAGAATCGGCGTCGAGAGTCCCGGCATCTGCGACGGATCGGCGAGCGTGATGAACTGCACGTACTTCGCACTGCCCGTTGGCTCGGCGCGCTTGATGAGTTCGGACAACGACACGCCGATCCACGGAATCACCATCGACCAGCCTTCGACGCAACGCAGCCGGTACACGCGTTCTTCGAGCGGCGCGAGCTTCAGGATATCGTCGATGTCGTAGACCTTCGGGTTCTTGATCGCGCCTTCGACAGACACCTTCCACGGACGCGGACGCAGCGTGCCCGCGTGCTCGACGGGATCGCCCTTGTCGGTGCCGAACTCGTAGAAGTTGTTGTAGG
Organism: Caballeronia jiangsuensis; assembly: GCF_046030135.1. Lineage (NCBI taxonomy): Bacteria > Pseudomonadati > Pseudomonadota > Betaproteobacteria > Burkholderiales > Burkholderiaceae > Caballeronia > Caballeronia jiangsuensis. The sequence continues at coordinate 44,890 of NZ_JAQQDB010000025.1, read as the reverse complement.
TCGTGATGTCCTTGAAAGACGTCGGCTTGTCCAGCGCGACGAACTTCGGATTGGTCTTCGCCGACGCGAGCTTCTGGCCTTTCGCATCTGGCGACGTGAGCGTCGCGTGGGCGAGGCTGCTTGCGCCGGCGAGACCTGTCGCGGCGAACGCGCCGATGGAGCGCAGCGCGCGCCGGCGATTTTCGAACACGTCGCGCGGCGTGATCTCTTGACTCGCGATGTCATCGCCATACAGATGGCGATTTCGTTTGATCCACATTTGCGTTCCTTCCATTGCGACGCTCGGGATGTCGCCGCTGAATGCTCATAAGGGGAAAACAGCAGTCCCGACGCGAGTATTCCACCGCGAAACGAAAAAAAACCGCCAGCGTGATGCGTGGCGGTTTTTTAAAGTCGAAACAACCGATCAGAGCTTGCCGTAACTATGCAAGCCCGACAGGAACATGTTCACGCCGAGGAAGGCGAACGTCGTGACGATCAGGCCGGTCAGCGCCCACCACGCCGCCGCCGCGCCGCGCAGGCCCTTCATGAGGCGCATGTGCAGCCACGCCGCGTAGTTCAGCCACACGATCAGCGCCCACGTTTCCTTCGGGTCCCAGCTCCAATAGCCGCCCCATGCTTCCGCGGCCCACAGCGCGCCGAGAATCGTCGCGATGGTGAAGAACGCGAAGCCGACGGCGATCGACTTGTACATCACGTCGTCGAGGACTTCGAGCGACGGCAGGCGGTCCGCCATGAAACCGCGCTGTTTCGCGAGATAAGCCACCGAGACCATTGCCGAGAGCGCGAAGCTGCCATAGCCGATGAAGTTCGCCGGCACGTGGATCTTCATCCACCAGCTTTGCAGCGCGGGCACGAGCGGTTGAATCTGCTGCGCGTCGCGGGCGACCGAGTACCACATCAGGAAGCCGACGGCCGCGCTGATCACTAGCAGCACGAAACCGCCCATCTGCCGCGTCGAGTAATGCTGCTCGTAGTAGAGGTAGAACAGCGCCGTGATCAGGCAGAACAGCACGAACACTTCATACAGATTCGAGATCGGAATATGGCCGACGTCCGAGCCGATCATGTACGACTCGTACCAGCGCACCATCAGGCCGGTAAAGCCCATCAGCACCGCGACCCACGTCATGCGCGAACCGATCGCGCCGCCGGTCTGCGAGCGTGTCACGAGTCCGATCCAGTAAAAGAGCGTCGCGAGGATGAAGAGCGCGCTCATCCACAGGATCGCCGATTGACTCGACAGGAAGTACTTGAGGAAGAAATTGGTGTCGGCGCGGGCGAGGTCGTGCTGATAAAGCTGGATCGAAAACAGCGCGAGCACCGCGATCATCGCGATCAGCAGACGCACCGGTTTCCAGCGCCAGCCGAGCACGACGAAGGTAGGCACTGCGCCGACCAGCACCGCCGTGTCGTACACGTCCATGTACGCGTGATAGCGGTTCAGCGCGAAACCCGCGCCTGCGACCATCGCGAGGGCGAAGAGCCAGTCGATCGGCGTCAGCCGGCGCAGGAACGGACGATCGTCGAACACGGCGACATCGGGAAGGCCGGGTGCCGGACGTTCCGTCTTGGCGGAGGCGTGGGAGGAAGTCTGTGTGAGGTCCATGATCTTACCGTGTCGAAACTTCCGAGCTCGGGGTCTCGGATTGCGAGTGCTGGGGCGCACTGGGTGCCGGGGACGGATCAGCCGGTTCTGTCGGCTTCGCGCCGAGCGCCGCCGCGATCTGCGCGCGCGTGCGGACAAACTCCTTCTCGAAATCGAACGTCCGGCGCGCCGTGGACATCGCCATCAGCACGCTCGCGCCGCCCTGCCCTGCATCTTTGAGCCAGAACCAGAGCCGGCGTTCGCGGACGTAGAACATCGAGAAAATCCCGACGACCAGCAGAAGGCTGCCAAGATACACCAGATTTTTACCCGGCGCGCGCGTCAGCTGGAATACCGAAGCTTGCACCTGCTTGAAGTTGTCCAGTTGCAGAAAGACGGGCGAACCGTACAGAAAGCTATCGGAAAGCGCGTTGATGGATGATTGAACGAACGCGGAGTTCTTTTCATCCACTTTAGCGTCGGGCTGGCCGTTTTGCTCTCGGGAAATCTGCCATACGTCCCACATCGCGCCTTCGAGCATGCGCATCAGGAGGCCCGCCGCTTTTTCCTGCTCGCCCTTCGGCACCAAACGGTCGATGAACGTCGCGATGCTCTGGAAACCGCCAATCATCTGCGGATTCGTCGTCGCCTTGCCCGTTTCGTCGACGCCCGCGAAGAGATTCAGCACGCGAACCGCGCTCTCTTCCAGATGCTTCTGCAACTCGCCGTTTTCCTGCGGAACCGAGCGCAGCGCAAACCGGTGCGCGGCTTCGGCACGCGTCGCGGGCGTGGCGAGCGCGGCGCGCAATTCCATCCACTGTTTCATCGTGCCCTGTTCGTCGGCGGGAATGCGCAGGTAACGGAACGGATCGTTCGGGCTCACGCGCATGCCCGCGAGGAACATGCGCTGGCCGCTCACGTCGACCGGCAGCATGTAGTTGCTGTACTCGCGCGCCTGGCCGTCCGTGCCGCGCACCTTGTATTGCACCGATGGGCCGATATTGCGCAGATCCGTCGGCTTCGAGGTTTTCGCGCCGGAGCCGAGACGCTCGTCGAACGCGTCGCGCAGCGTTTCGGTCTTGCCGACGCCGCGCGCGTCCGGCGTACCGCTGCCGTCGGTCATGTTCTCGACGTTAATCGCGCGGAAATCCGTGAACTCGACCGTTTCACCCTGCGCGCCGGTGAACTGCGTGCCGATCGGCGACGTGCCGCCGATCGTGCCGTTGAAAGGGGAGGTCTTCGCGCTGCCGCCGGTCATCGGCCATGCAGTCATTTCGAGCTTCGAGCCGCCATCCTGGAAACTCGACTGATAGATCGAGATGCCGTCGTACGTGAACGGCTTGTTCACTTCGACGCGCGCCGGAATGCGCTTGCCCGTCTTGTGATCGATCACGACGATGTCGCTCGCGAAGAGCTTCGGCATGCCGGTCGAGTAGTAATCGACGATGAACTTGTTCAACTGAATGGAAAACGGCAGATCCTGGATGATCGAACCGTCCTGCTGATTCAGGATCGCCGTGCCGACGTTTTGCCCTTCCGGCACCCACGCGTAGCCGCGGAACGTCGGGTTCGACGTCGAAAGGCGATGCTCGGGCGGAATGTCGTTGATGACGGCGTTGCTGTTGATCGGCGTCTTGTTGAACATCCACATCTGCAGCTTGATGGGCAGATTGCTGTCGAGTAGCCCGCCGATGCAGATCACGACGATCGCGACGTGCGCCGAGATATAGCCGATCTTCGTCATCGCGCCGCGCTTGGCGGTGATGAGCGTCGCGCCGTTGTCGGTCTCGCGCGTCTTGAAGCGGTAGCCCATCTTCGCGGCGAGCCGCTCGAGCGTCGCGGCTGTCTGCGCGCGATTCGTCGATACCGCGAACTCGCCCTTGTGATGGAACGCGCGCAGACCGCCTTCATGCACGCGATCCTTCCAGCTCTTGAGGTCCGCGATCATCTTCGGGCTGTTGCGCACGACGCACAATGAGACCGAGGTCACGAGGAAGATCAGGATGAGCATGAACCACCACGCGCTGTACACGTTGTAGAGGCTCACGCCGCGGAAGATGTCGGCCCAGAACGGACCGAACTGATTCACGTAGTTGGGGTACGGGTCTTCTTGCGTGAGCACCGTACCGATGATGCTCGCGATCGCCAGAATGACCAGCAACGCGATGGCGAAGCGCATCGAACTGACGAGTTCGACGAAATGCCTGATGGCCCGACGGCTCGACTTCGACTGCAAACCCGATGTGGTGACGCTCATTCAAACTCCGACTGGACAGCAAAAAAGGGTGGAGACGCTGGCGGTCTCATCGACCGACGTCCCACCCTTTTCTTGTTCTCGCGCCGGTCTTCTCGGATCTGCCCGGGACCGGCTTCGTAGTATGGGCGACTCCGGCGTGTGCTGCCGGAAACCGCTGGACGCTGACTGCTTGACGCTTAATGCAACCCGGCGATGTAGTCGGCAACCGCCTTCATCTCCGCTTCGTTCAGGCGCGAGGAAATCTGGTGCATCGGCTCGCTGTTGGCGCGTTGTCCCGATGCGAAGGCGTTCAACTGCGCCACCGTGTAATCGCCCCACTGCCATGACAGCCGCGGATACTGCACCGGAATGCCCATGCCCGTCGCGCCGTGGCAAGCGGCGCACGCCGGCACGCCCTTGTCCGCGATGCCGCCGCGGTAAATCTTCTGACCCAGCGTGACGTCGTTCTTGTCGCGCGCGAAGTTGGGCTTGGCCTTCTGCGACGCGAAGTACGCCGCGACGTTCACCATGTCCTGATCCGACAGCGCGCCCGCAATGCCCGCCATGATCGGATTGTTGCGCGCCGGCGCCTTCGCGCCCGGCTGCGTCTTGTAATCCTTCAATTGCTTGACGATGTATTCGGCGTGCTGGCCAGCGAGCTTCGGAAACGCGGCGCCGGCGCTGTTGCCGTCCGCTGCATGACACGCTGCACACACCCGCGTCGCGATGGCCTGGCCTCGCGCCGCATCCGGCTTCGCCGCTTGCGCGGGCTCCGCCGCGTTCACTGACATCGATACTGCTAGACCACTTAAACCCGCACCGAAAGCCGCCGCTGCCCGAATCACCACCAGAGACCTGTACAGTCGGTTCATTCGCGTACCCTGTTTTTCGTCTTGTGAGAATGTGAGGTTCTGCAAAAAACGACGGCGACCGATTATCGCCGCAAGATACCCGAACTCACTGAACGAAGAGGCTCAAAAGTGCCCCGAAAACTGTCTCGCTCCTCTGTGGGTGCCGCCTGCGGCTTGGGTCTTGCGTGCCCGTGCTGGTCTTTAAAAATCCGTCGTATTGTACAATAACCCGCTACACGCAAAGACGCCAGTCGGGGCATGCCCAGTATTTGCCGGGTTCTCAAGGCTTGAAGTTTTCGCAGCTCTTTCGATTGGGCCCGCCATGTCATTTCTGCTTCACCAATCCCGCTTCTTCACGACCGTCAATCATCTCCGCGATCTGCCGCCCACGCCGCAGCCCGAAATCGCGTTCGGGGGACGCTCGAACGCGGGAAAATCGACGGCAATCAATATTCTGTGCAACCAGAAGCGGCTCGCATTCGCCAGCAAAACGCCGGGACGCACGCAGCATATCAACTATTTCTCGGTCGGGCCGGAAGCCGCGCCGACCGGCTATCTCGTCGATCTTCCGGGTTATGGCTACGCCGAAGTGCCGGGAGCGGCAAAGGAACACTGGCAGCGTCTGCTGTCGACCTATCTCCAAAGTCGCGTGCAACTGCGCGGCATGATCCTGATGATGGATTCGCGCCGCCCGCTGACGGACCTCGATCGCATCATGATCGACTGGTTCGCGCCGACCGGAAAGCCGATTCACGCGCTGCTCACCAAATGCGACAAATTGACGCGACAGGAAATGACCAACGCCCTGCGCGCGACGAAGAAATCGCTGGCTGAATACAAGGATGCGGGCTATCGCGGCGAACTCACCGTGCAGCTCTTCTCCGCACTCAAGCGCACGGGGCTGGAAGAAGCGCACGAGCAGATCGAAAGCTGGCTGATGCCCGGTGAAGCCGGCGAGAACGCGTCAGAAGACGCAGCCGAGTGAGCCATCGCGCGCACGCGCCGGCATGAAAAAAACCCGCCGCATGACGGCGGGTTAACAGCCTAATCGAACATCGACAGGCACCCGCTCAGGGAGGAGAAGCGGGGAGTCCGGCGGCAAGCGCCTCGCTCGATCGGTATGATATACCATTGTCTCAAAACGGTTTCAGACGCGTCCAAGTGCTTGTTCGGCAAGGATTTGCGCATTTATGAAGCCGTTTTCGACCGCCCCGAAGACCACTCCAAATTCGAGTCAAGACATGAGCTTCTATCCCCACCATCGCCCGCGCCGGATGCGCCGCGATGACTTCTCGCGCCGTCTGATGCGCGAAAACCTCCTCACGACCAACGACCTCATTTATCCGGTGTTCATCGTCGAAGGCGCGAATGTGCGGCAAGCGGTGCCGTCGATGCCCGGCGTCGAGCGCACGTCCGTCGATCTGCTGATGAAAGTCGCCGAACAGTGCGTGGAATTGGGCGTTCCGGTGCTGTCGCTGTTTCCGGCGATCGAGCCGTCGCTCAAGACTCCGGATGGCCGCGAAGCCACGAACTCCGAAGGTCTCATTCCGCGCGCCGTGCGCGAGCTGAAAAAGAACTTCCCGATGCTCGGCGTGCTGACCGACGTCGCGCTCGATCCGTACACGAGCCACGGCCAGGATGGCGTGCTCGACGAGGAAGGCTATGTGAAGAACGATGAAACGAGCGAGATCCTCGTCGAGCAGGCGCGCGTGCAGGCAGAAGCGGGCGTGGATATCGTCGCGCCGTCGGACATGATGGACGGCCGCATCGGCGCGATCCGCGAGATGCTCGAAAGCGAGAGCCACATTCACACGCGCATCATGGCGTATGCGGCGAAGTACGCGTCGGCGTTCTACGGTCCGTTCCGCGATGCAGTCGGTTCGGCCGCGAATCTCGGCAAGAGCAACAAGATGACTTATCAGATGGACCCGGCCAACTCCGATGAAGCGATGCGCGAAGTGCGCATGGACATCGAGGAAGGCGCGGACATGGTGATGGTCAAGCCCGGCATGCCGTATCTCGACATCGTGCGCCGCGTGAAGGACGAATTCCGCTTCCCGACGTACGCGTATCAAGTCAGCGGCGAGTACGCGATGATCAAGGCCGCCTCGCAAAACGGCTGGATCGATCACGACAAGGTGATGATGGAAGCGCTGCTCGCGTTCAAGCGTGCGGGCGCGGACGGCGTGCTGACGTACTTTGCGCTGGATGCTGCACGAATTCTGCGAGCTTCGAAGTAAAGCTTTTTGCTCGCGATATGAAGAGGGCGATGCTCGATGCATCGCCCTTTCTTTTTTATCCGTTCGACGGCCCGACCCGGTCGAGACTCTTCAGGAAAGTATCGGCTGATTCGTACCCGACGACACGCGCGACTTCGTTGCCTTGCGCATCGAAGAAGATGATGCCCGGCGGCCCGAAAAGCCTGAAGCGCTTGAGCAGCGCCTGATCGTCGGCGTTGTTGGCGGTCACGTCTGCGCGCAGAAGATTCAGTTGCACGAGCCGCGCCTGTACGCGGGCATCGGAGAAAGTCAGCTTCTCCATTTCCTTGCAGGACACGCACCAATCGGCGTAGAAGTCGAGCATCGCAGGACGCGCGGCGGCTTTCACCGCCGAGTCCAGTTCCGCCGACGAACGCACCGGCGCGAACGTCGGTCCTTCCGCTTGTGCGTTCGCAGCCGCCGACGACGCGCCTCGGGAAGCGAGCACCGCGAGCGGGCGCAGCGGATCCGTGGAACCCGCAGCCAGGCCGACGAGCAATGTCGCCGCCCAGATCGCGAACGCCGCGGCGAGACCGCGTCCGAGTCGCTTCCAGACCCCGACAGCCGCCGATGCTCCCGATGAGAACAATCCGAGCGATGCTGCCGCGATCAACAGCCACAGCGCAGCGAGCAGCATCTGCGCGACGCCGCCGATAACAGGCCACACGATCCACAGCGCGGCCGCGAGCAGGACCACGCCGAAAAACACCTTCACGCCGTCCATCCACGCGCCGGCGCGAGGCAGGATCGATCCCGCGCCCAGGCCGATGATCAAAAGCGGCACGCCCAGTCCGATACCCATCGCGAAGAGCGCCGCGCCGCCGAGCACGGCGTTGCCGGTATGCGCGATGAACGCGAGCACCGCGAACAGCGGCGCCGTCATGCACGCACCGACGACGAGCGCGGATAACGCGCCCATCACCGCGACCGCAGCGAACTTGCCCCCGCTGCGCTTCTGCGAAGCCTCATTCACCCCGCTTTGCCAGCGTTCAGGCAGCTTGATGTCGACGCCCGAAATCAGCGCGACGGCGAACGCCGCGAGCAGCAGACCAAACGCTCCGAGCACCCACGGGTTCTGCAGCCACGCGCCGAGGCTCTGTCCGATCAGCGCAGCAACGATACCGAGCACCGTATAAACGAGCGCCATGCCGATCACATACGAAACCGACAGCGCAAATCCGCGCGAACGCGTCACGCGCGCACCTTCTCCGACGATGATCGCGGACAGTATCGGGATCACCGGATAGGAGCACGGCAAGAGGCTCAGCACCATGCCGGCAAGAAAATACATGCCGACGACCGCAAAAAATCCACCGCCTTCGAGCATGGACTGCGCGTAGTCGGCGCTGGTTGCGCGCTCGAGCCATGAACTCTCTGCGTCCGGCCTGACGGTAGTCGACGCGGCGCCCGCCGCTTGCAGCGCGTCGCCCTTCACGCGATAGGTCTTCTCCATCGGCGGATAGCAGATGCCCTGATCCGCGCATCCCTGCGACGTTACCGCGAGCTCGAATGGCCCCTTCGCCTGCGTGACGGGAATGCGGATGTGCAGCTCGCCGCGATAGGTCTCGACGTCCTTGTTGAACGTCTGATCGAAGTGGACTTTGCCCGCCGGCAGTTGCGCGGCGCCGATGGTCGCATCGCCGCTCTTCACCGCGAACGCGAAGCGCTCACGGTACATGTAGTAGCCGTCGGCGATCTTGTAGCGCACGTCCACTTCGCCGGGCTTTTCCGACGCACTGAATTTGAACGCGACATCGGGATCGAGGAAATCGTCAGCTGCGCGCGCGGCGCCCGACAGCAGTGCCAACGCTGCGAGAAACAGGAACGCGCCGAAGAATCGCCGCGAGAAAAGACGGGAAAACTCACACATGAAGAGGACGCTGCGTTTCTGCGTTGACCCATTGACCATAGCCCGGCGATGCATTCACCTGCCAGACGAGGATTTCGGGTGTCTCGTACGGATGTCGAGCCTCGACGAAGCGCTGCAATTCTTCGCTGCGCGCGATGCTCGTCTTGAACAACAATTGCACTTCCTGCGACGACTCCAGCACGCCCTTCCAGTGGTACTGCGAGGTCACCGCGCCGAGGCTCGTCACGCAGGCGGCGAGTCGCGCGTCCAGCGCCGCTTGCGCGAGCGCATCGGCCGCGGCGGCGTCAGGCAGCGTGGAAAGCATCAAAACGACGGGGACATTCACGCGGATACTCCGGAAAAACGGCAGGCTAGTTGCATATCGTAGCATCGGCGACCGACACACACTTTTACGCTTCAGCGCGCTGAAACGTCGCAGGCAGAAAGCAAAAAGGCCAAGCTTTGAGCCTGGCCTTTCTGTGAACAACTGGAAACGGAATTTATTCCGCTTCTTGCACTTCTTCCGCCTCTTCAACTTCCGGGCGATCCATCAATTGGACCAGCGCCATCGGAGCGTTGTCGCCGACGCGGAAACCGAACTTCAGGATGCTGAGGTAGCCACCCGGACGGCTCGCGTAGCGCGGGCCGAGGACATCGAACAGTTTCGCGACAGAATCACGATCGCGCAGGCGGTTGAACGCCAGACGGCGGTTCGCGAGCGACGGCTTCTTGCCGAGCGTGATGAGGGGCTCGACGACCTTGCGCAATTCCTTGGCCTTCGGCAGCGTCGTCTTGATGACTTCGTGCTCGATGAGCGAATTCGACATATTGCGGAGCATTGCCAGACGATGGCTGCTCGTGCGGTTCAATTTCCGCAGACCATGCTTATGACGCATTTCCAGTTCCTTTAACGAGTTTTGATCCAGCTCTTCTATTGCGCTCTACATCAGCGCACGGGCCGGTCGAAAATAAAGCAAGACGCGGATTTTAAAGCAGAATCCGCGTCTTTGCAAAGTTACGCAGCGACTTCGCCTATTACTTGTCGAGACCAGCCGGCGGCCAGTTTTCGAGCTTCATACCAAGCGTCAGACCACGCGAAGCCAGCACTTCCTTGATTTCGTTCAGCGACTTGCGACCCAGGTTCGGCGTCTTCAGCAGCTCGTTTTCCGTGCGCTGGATCAGATCGCCGATGTAGTAGATGTTCTCGGCCTTAAGGCAGTTCGCTGAACGCACCGTGAGTTCGAGGTCATCCACCGGACGCAGCAGGATCGGATCGATCTGCGGCGCGCGCGACGGCGCTTCTGCTGCCGCTTCCGTGCCTTCGAGCGCTGCAAACACCGACAACTGATCGACCAGAATACGCGCCGACTGACGGATCGCTTCTTCCGGCGAAATCACGCCGTTGGTCTCGATGTTCATCACGAGCTTGTCGAGGTCGGTACGCTGTTCAACACGCGCGCTTTCGACGGCGTAGCTCACGCGGCGAACCGGCGAGAACGACGCATCCAGCACGATGCGGCCGATGATTTTCGCCGAATCTTCACCGTAACGACGCACGTTGCCCGGCACATAGCCGCGACCCTTCTCGATCTTGATCTGAACGTCGAGCTTGCCGCCCTTCGACAGGTGCGCGACCACGTGTTCCGGGTTGATGACCTCGCAGTCGTGCGCGAGTTCGATATCTCCGGCCGTGACGAGTCCTTCGCCTTCCTTGCGCAGCGTCACCGTGACTTCATCGCGGTTGTGCAGCTTGAAAACGACGCCCTTCAGGTTCAACAGCAGGTTGACCACATCCTCTTGCACACCATCGAGCGTCGAATATTCATGCACGACGCCTGCGATCGTCACTTCGGTCGGCGCATAGCCGATCATCGACGACAGCAGCACGCGCCGAAGCGCGTTACCCAAGGTGTGGCCATAGCCGCGTTCGAACGGCTCCATAACCACCTTCGCATGGTTTTCACCAAGCGATTCAACCGCAATGATCTTGGGCTTCAACAAACTGGTTTGCATAGGTTTTCCTTTTCAATACCCTCGGCTCGTTACACCGATAAGGCTGACCGGTAACAACCTGAAAATAAACAGCCGAGGCCACCCCTTGCCACGAGCAATCAGGCTCCCCGGCTGTCAATCCATTACCGCCGCGATTAACGCGAATACAATTCGACGATCAGGCTTTCGTTGATGTCGCCAGCGATATCGCTACGCTCGGGCATCGACTTGAACGTGCCTTCGAATTTCTTCGCGTCGACCGACACCCAGCTCGGCATTCCGCCTTGCTCGGCCAGCGACAGGGCTTCGACGATACGAGCCTGCTTGCGCGACTGCTCACGCACGGACACGACGTCGCCCGATTTCACCTGCATCGACGGGATGTTCACGACCTGGCCGTTCACAACGATCGACTTGTGGCTCACGAGCTGACGCGCCTCGGCGCGCGTCGAGCCGAAGCCCATGCGATAGACGACGTTGTCGAGACGCGACTCGAGCAACTGCAGCAGGTTTTCGCCCGTCGGGCCCTTGCGGCGGTCGGCTTCAGCGAAATAGCGGCGGAACTGACGCTCCAGCACACCGTAGATACGCTTCACTTTCTGCTTCTCGCGCAACTGGGTGCCGTAGTCGGACGTACGCGCGCCCGAGGTGCGGCCGTGTTGGCCGGGCTTGCTGTCGAGCTTGCACTTGTCGGCGAGGGAGCGGCGTGCGCTCTTCAGGAACAGATCAGTGCCTTCACGGCGGGACAGCTTTGCTTTGGGACCGGTATAGCGTGCCACTTTGCATCCTTAAATATTGATCACGCACACTTTCGTCTGCGCTAGTCCGAACCCTTGGGGTCGAACGGTGGGCTTAGTCAAAACTTCATAACGCACGAAACCCGCCGATACTTGCGCATCGACAGGAAACATGCGGTCGCGTCGTCGACTTTAGATACGACGGCGCTTCGGCGGACGGCAGCCGTTGTGCGGGACCGGCGTCACGTCGGAGATCGCGGTGATCTTGATGCCAAGACCATGCAGCGCGCGCACCGCCGATTCACGGCCAGGACCGGGGCCCTTGATCCGCACTTCGAGGTTCTTCACGCCGTATTCCAATGCCACGCGGCCAGCCGATTCGGCTGCGACCTGAGCTGCAAACGGCGTCGATTTACGCGAGCCCTTGAAGCCCTGACCACCCGAGGTCGCCCATGCCAGCGCGTTACCTTGACGGTCAGTGATCGTGATAATGGTGTTGTTGAACGACGCGTGAACGTGAACCACGCCCTCGGCGACGTTCTTCTTGACCTTCTTGCGAACGCGTTGCGCCGCGGAGTTGTTCGAAGCCTTAGCCATTACGTTTTCCTGTAACTGTCAGTTCCGCTTACTTCTTCAGCGATTGCGCTGCACGACGCGGACCCTTGCGCGTACGGGCATTCGTGCGCGTACGCTGGCCACGCAGGGGCAAGCCCTTGCGATGGCGCATGCCGCGGTAGCAACCCAAGTCCATCAGGCGCTTGATATTCATCGTCACTTCACGGCGCAGGTCGCCTTCGACGATGAACTTACCCACTTCGTCACGCAGCTTTTCGAGGTCTGCGTCAGTGAGGTCCTTGACCTTCTTCGAAAATTCCACACCAGCTGCCGTGCAAATGCCGCGGGAACGCGTGCGACCGATGCCGAAGATTGCCGTCAGGCCGATCTCGGTATGCTGGTGATTCGGGATGTTAACCCCTGCGATACGAGCCATTGTTTTTCCTCAAACAAAAAGCGCAAGCAAAAGCGCGGCGTTCAGCCTTGACGCTGTTTGTGGCGCGGATCAGAGCTGCAAATCACGCGCACAACGCCCTTGCGCTTGATGATCTTGCAATTGCGGCAAATGCGCTTAACCGATGCCATCACTTTCATGATATTACCCTTTTTTCAAATCACTTCGCCCGGAACACGATCCGCGCACGAGACAGATCGTAAGGCGTCAATTCAACCGTAACCTTGTCGCCCGGCAGAATGCGGATGTAGTGCATCCGCATCTTTCCGGAAATATGCCCCAGGACGACATGGCCATTTTCCAATTTCACCCGGAAAGTAGCGTTGGGAAGGTTTTCGATGACCTCACCCTGCATCTGGATAACATCGTCTTTGGCCATAGTCCTTATTAACGCGTCGGGACGTTGCCACCCTTGAAGTTTGCCTTCTTGAGCAGCGATTCATATTGTTGCGACATAACGTACGACTGCACCTGAGCCATGAAGTCCATCGTGACGACGACAATGATCAGCAGCGACGTTCCACCAAAATAAAACGGCACGTTCCAGCGCAACACCAGAAACTCAGGCAGCAGGCACACGAATACGATGTAGATCGCACCAGCCAGCGTAAGACGCGTGAGGATGCGGTCGATATATCGTGCAGTCTGATCGCCCGGACGGATACCCGGAACGAAAGCACCGCTCTTCTTCAAGTTGTCGGCAGTTTCCCGGCTGTTGAACACCAGTGCGGTGTAAAAGAAGCAGAAGAACACGATCGCCAACGCATACAGCAGCACGTACACGGGTTGACCGGGCTTAAGCGCCTCGGCCACGTTGTGTAGCGTGTTTGCGAACCAGTTGGTCCGCGTACCCGAGCTGAACCAGTTCAGGATGGTTGCCGGGAAGAGAATGATCGACGACGCGAAGATCGGCGGAATCACACCCGACATGTTCAACTTCAGCGGCAGATGAGACGACTGTCCGCCGTAAATCTTGTTACCGACCTGGCGCTTCGCGTAGTTCACGAGGATCTTGCGTTGACCGCGTTCGATGAACACGACCAGATACGTGACCGCCGCGATCAACACGACGATGATGATCGCCGAGATGATGCTCATCGAACCGGTGCGAACCAGCTCGAACAGACCACCGATTGCGTTCGGGAAACCCGCCGCGATACCACCGAAGATGATGATCGAGATGCCGTTGCCGAGACCGCGCTCCGTGATCTGCTCACCGAGCCACATCAGGAACATCGTGCCCGTCACCAGCGTGACGACCGTCGTCAGCCGGAACACCATGCCGGGATCCAGGACCAGAGCCGGCTGGTTTTCCAGCGCGACCGCGATGCCGAACGCCTGGAAGGTCGCCAGAACCACCGTGAAGATACGCGTGTACTGCGTGATCTTCCGTTGTCCCGCTTGCCCTTCCTTCTTCAACGCCTCCATCTGCGGCGACACGATCGACAGCAACTGCATGATGATCGACGCCGAAATGTAGGGCATGATGCCCAGCGCAAAGATCGTGAATCGCGACAGCGCGCCACCCGAGAACATGTTGAACATGCCCAGGATGCCGCCTGACTGGCTTTGGAACAGCTTGGCCAGTTGATCCGGATCGATGCCGGGTACCGGAATATGCGCACCAATGCGGTAGACGATCAGCGCCAGCAGCAGGAATACTGCACGCCGACGCAGATCGCCGAATTTCGCCGCGCTTCGACCGGTTTTTGCGAGACTCGGGCTGTTAGCCAAGTACCTTCTCCGATGCTAGTGCTAGTAACGGCGAAAGCGCGTTACTCGGCGAACGAGCCGCCAGCGGCTTCGATTGCCTCACGGGCGCCTTTCGTTGCCGTCAGGCCCTTCACCGTGACCTTGCGCGTGATCTCGCCGGTCTTGATGATCTTTGCGCTCTTGATGAGCTCGCCGACCAGACCCGCTTGCTTCAACGCCAACAGATCGATTTCGTCGACCGGCAGCTTTTCGAGATCAGACAGGCGCACTTCACCGACGAATTCCTTCGTCAGCGACGTGAAGCCACGCTTCGGCAGACGACGCTGCAGAGGCATCTGACCGCCTTCGAAACCGACCTTGTGAAAGCCGCCCGAACGCGATTTCTGACCCTTGTGGCCGCGGCCAGCGGTCTTGCCGAGGCCCGAACCGATACCGCGACCGACGCGACGCTTAGCGTGCTTCGCGCCTTCTGCCGGCTTCAGGTTATTCAATTCCATGTTCAACTCCTTGGATCCTAGGGTCAGCCGCTTAGCCGATGACCTTAACGAGGTACGAGACCTTGTTGATCATCCCGCGCACTGCCGGCGTGTCCTGCAACTCGGAGACCGAGTTGAGGCGGCGCAGGCCGAGGCCACGCACCGTCGCGCGGTGCGTTTCGCGAGTCCCGATCAGGCTCTTGACGAGCTGAACCTTGACAGTTTTATCAGACATGGTGCCCACCTTAGCCCAGAATGTCTTCGACGGACTTCCCACGCTTCGCCGCGATGTCGGCCGGGGTCGACTGCTTGCGCAGACCGTCCAGCGTTGCGCGAACGAGGTTGTACGGGTTCGTCGAACCGTGGCTCTTGGCCACAACGTTTTGCACGCCCATCACGTCGAACACTGCGCGCATCGGGCCGCCAGCGATCACGCCGGTACCGTCCTTCGCCGGAGCGAGGAGAACCGCCGAGGCGCCATGCTTACCGTGCACTTCGTGTTGCAGCGTGCCGTTCTTCAGGGGCACCTTGAACATGTTGCGGCGGGCCTGTTCCATTGCCTTTTGAACGGCAACCGGAACTTCTTTGGCCTTGCCCTTGCCCATGCCGATCCGGCCATCACCGTCGCCAACCACGGTCAGTGCGGCGAAGCCGAGAATACGGCCACCCTTCACGACCTTGGTCACGCGGTTGACCGAAATCATCTTTTCGCGCAGGCCGTCGTCGCGTTCGTCAGCCTGAACTTTCGCTTGCATCTTTGCCATGACGAATTCTTCCCTTAGAACTTGAGCCCGGCTTCACGCGCCGCATCAGCCAGCGCCTTCACGCGGCCGTGGTAGCGGAAACCCGAGCGGTCAAAGGCGACGGATTCGATGCCGGCAGCCTTGGCCTTTTCGGCGATACGCTTGCCGATCAGGGTCGCAGCGTTGACGTTGCCGCCCTTGCCCGACTTGTCGGCGAGTTCAGCGCGCACTTCAGCTTCGAGCGTCGAGGCGCTTGCCACGACTTTCGTACCGCACGCCGAGAACACTTGCGCGTAGATATGCGTATTCGTGCGATGCACGGCCAGACGCGGAACCTGCAGCTCAGCGATCTTGATACGCGTCTGACGAGCGCGGCGCAGGCGAGATTGAGTCTTATCCATGATTGCGCACCTTTACTTCTTCTTCGTTTCTTTGAGGATCACGACCTCGTCGGAATAGCGCACGCCTTTGCCCTTGTACGGCTCAGGCGGACGATAGCCGCGCACTTCTGCTGCGGTCTGTCCGACTTTCTGCTTGTCGATCCCCTTGATCACGATTTCGGTTTGCGACGGAGTTTCAGCCTTGACGCCTTCCGGCATCTGGTGCACCACGGGGTGCGAGAAACCCAGCGACAGGTTCAGCTTGTCGCCTTGCGCTTGCGCACGATACCCGACGCCAACCAGCGTCAGCTTGCGCTCGAAACCCTTGGTGACGCCCTGCACCATGTTCGCCACCAGGGCGCGCATTGTGCCGGACATCGCGTTTGCTTCGCGGCTTTCGTCGGCCGGAGCGAGCTTCAACGTGCCGTTATCGTTCGTCACGGTCACCAGCTTGTTAGCCGGTTGCGAAATCGTGCCGAGCGGGCCCTTAACGGTGATGACGTCGCTCTTGATGGCCACTTCCGCGCCTTGCGGCAGCGCGATCGGGCTTTTACCTACTCGAGACATGTTTCTTCTCCTTAGGCGTTAAGCGACGTAGCAGATGACTTCGCCGCCGACGCCGTTCTGGCGCGCCTTGCGGTCGGTCATCACACCCTTCGGCGTCGACACGATGGCAACACCGAGGCCGTTCATGACCTGCGGAATGTCGTTGCGACCGCGGTACACGCGCAAGCCAGGCTTCGAAACGCGCTCGAGGCGCTCGATCACCGGACGGCCAGCGTAGTACTTCAACGCGATATTCAATTCGATCTTCGCGCCTTCAGCCTTTACTGCGAAGTCGTCGATATAACCTTCGTCCTTCAAAACCTGCGCAATCGCAACCTTGACTTTCGACGAGGGCATAGTCACCGAAACCTTCTCGACCATCTGCGCGTTGCGGATGCGAGTCAGCATATCGGCGATAGGATCACTCATGCTCATTTATGTTTCTCCTATTACCAGCTCGCCTTGGTCAGGCCAGGGATTTCGCCGCGGAAAGCGATTTCACGAATCTTGCCGCGCGCGAGTCCAAACTTGCGGAACGTGCCACGCGGACGACCCGTGATCGCGCAGCGGTTACGCTTGCGAGTGGGGTTCGAGTTACGCGGCAGTTGTTGCAGCGCCAGACGCGCGAAGTAACGCTCTTCGTCCGACTTGCTTGCGTCATCGATCACAGCCTTCAGCTCAGCACGCTTCGGAGCGTACTTGGCTGCCAGGCGCGCGCGCTTCTTTTCACGTTCGATCAGTGCCAGTTTAGCCACGGTAACCTCAGTTTCTGAACGGGAACTTGAAGCCGGCGAGCAGCGCCTTTGCTTCGTCGTCAGTCTTCGCGGTAGTCGTGATGCTGATGTTCAGCCCACGCAGCGCGTCGATCTTGTCGTAGTCGATTTCGGGGAAAATGATCTGCTCTTTCACACCGATGTTGTAGTTGCCACGACCGTCGAATGCACGGCCCGAGACGCCACGGAAGTCACGCACACGGGGGAGCGCAACCGTCACGAAACGGTCGAGGAATTCGTACATCGCTTGGCCGCGCAGCGTGACCATCGCGCCGATCGGGTAGCCTTGACGAATCTTGAAGCCTGCGATTGCCTTGCGCGCCTTCGTGATAACCGGCTTCTGGCCAGCGATCTTCGTCAGGTCGCCCACGGCGTTTTCGATGATCTTCTTGTCAGCGACGGCTTCGCCAAGGCCCATGTTCAGGGTGATCTTGGTGATGCGCGGCACTTCCATGACAGACTTGTAGCCGAACTTTTCAACGAGTTGCGGCACAACCTTTTCTTTATAAATCTCTTGCAGACGAGCCATTTTTTAACTCCGCGTCAGGCGTTAAGCGTGGCGCCGGTCGACTTCAAGAAGCGAACCTTCTTTCCGTCTTCGACCTTGATGCCCACACGCGATGCCTTGCCATTCGCGTCGACCAATGCGACGTTCGAAATATGCAGCGGCATCGTTTTGGCTTCCACACCGCCCGTCGTACCCTTCATCGGGTTCGGCTTCACGTGCTTCTTGACGAGGTTGATGCCCTCGACCGTCACACGATCTTCCGCAACGACCAGCACGGTACCGCGCTTGCCCTTGTCCTTGCCGGTGATGACGATGACTTCGTCACCCTTGCGAATCTTGTTCATCGCGACTCCTTACAGCACTTCCGGCGCGAGCGAAACGATCTTCATGAATCGTTCGCTACGCAGTTCACGCGTAACCGGCCCAAAAATACGCGTGCCGATCGGCTCCAGCTTGGTATTCAACAAAACGGCGGCATTGCCGTCGAACTTGATGAGCGAGCCATCCTGGCGACGCACGCCCTTGGCCGTACGAACGACCACGGCGTTGTAGATTTCGCCCTTTTTCA
This sequence comes from Caballeronia jiangsuensis, assembly GCF_046030135.1. Lineage (NCBI taxonomy): Bacteria > Pseudomonadati > Pseudomonadota > Betaproteobacteria > Burkholderiales > Burkholderiaceae > Caballeronia > Caballeronia jiangsuensis. Next base: position 26,663 of record NZ_JAQQDB010000025.1, on the reverse strand, counting down.
CGCGTCCGCGCGGCGTCGCTTCCTTGACGGTCACCTTGATGATGTCGCCAATGCTAGCGTAACGACGCTTCGAACCGCCGAGCACCTTGATGCACATGACTTCACGCGCACCCGTGTTGTCGGCCACTTCAAGCCGAGTTTCGGTCTGGATCATGGTTTATCTTTCCCAACTTAATCCGGTCGCACCACCATGGCACAGCCGGTCAGTCTTGGTCCCGTCAGCCAGCTGGCTGCTTGGGTTAGAACAGGCAGCGAGGGCAGACGAAACCCGCCATCGCAATCCGGTGAATCTGTCGACTCAGGCTGGCGCCCGAACCGGCTTCCCCCACCAGTTTCGCCCGCGACGGGGCTCCCACAAAGAGGGAAGACCGAGATTATAACAAATAATCTCGGTCTTGCAAGCGAAACTTACTGCGACACGATTTGCTACTGCATCGCGGTACTACAACTTCTGCTTCAGATCACGCGAGCCGCTTCAACGAGCTTCGACACAACCCAAGCCTTCGTCTTCGAAATCGGACGAGTTTCCTGGATTTCGACGAGATCGCCTTCGTTGTACGTGTTCGCGTCGTCATGCGCGTGGTACTTCTTCGAACGCACGACGTACTTGCCGTAGATCGGATGCTTCACGCGGTGCTCGACCAGAACGGTGACCGTCTTGTCCATCTTGTTGCTGACGACCTTGCCGACCAGCGTCCGCTTGAGCGAGGTTTTTACGCTATCGTTCATTTCTGGTTCGCCTTCTCAGTCAGGACGGTGCGCACACGTGCGATGTCGCGACGGACCTTCTTCAGTTGGCTCGTGTTCGTGAGCTGTTGGGTCGCGAGTTGCATACGCAAGCCGAATTGCGCCTTCAGCAGGTCCGACAGCTCTTTGTTGAGCGCGGCCTGGTCTTTCTGGTGAAGTTCAGATGCCTTCATCATTTACTCCTTAGGCGCCGAGCTGACGTACGACGAAGTTCGTCTTGAGCGGCAGTTTGGCTGCAGCCAGACGGAACGCTTCGCGCGCCAGTTCTTCGGAGACGCCGTCCATTTCGTACAGCATCTTGCCCGGTTGAATTTCAGCGACGTAGTACTCCGGGTTACCCTTACCGTTACCCATACGCACTTCGGCCGGCTTCTGCGAAATCGGCTTGTCCGGGAAAATACGGATCCAGATCCGGCCACCACGCTTGATGTGACGCGTCATTGCACGACGCGCCGCTTCGATTTGACGCGCGGTCAAACGGCCGCGACCGATAGCCTTCAGACCGTATTCACCGAACGACACCGCGTTGCCGCGCGTCGCCTTGCCGGTGTTACGACCTTTCTGCTCTTTGCGATACTTTCTGCGTTTCGGTTGCAGCATCGTTATTCTCCAGTCTTCGCGTCACCGCCAGCGCGACGGGGTGCACCACGACGAGCACCAGCCGGAGCGCCTTCACCATCACGACGCGGACGGCGATCGCCACCCGGACGTGCGTTGCGGCGCGGACGCTTTTCTTCCGCCACTTCTTCAACCACCGGCGCTTCGTTGCGGCCCAGGGTGTCACCCTTGTAGACCCACACCTTCACGCCGATGATGCCGTACGTGGTCTTCGCTTCCGACGTCGCGTAATCGATATCCGCACGCAGCGTATGGAGGGGCACGCGACCTTCGCGATACCACTCGGTACGAGCGATTTCGATACCGTTCAGACGGCCCGCGCTCATGATCTTGATGCCCTGGGCGCCAAGACGCATCGCGTTCTGCATCGCGCGCTTCATCGCGCGGCGGAACATGATCCGGCGCTCGAGCTGCTGCGTAATGGAGTCAGCGATCAGCTGAGCATCCGTCTCCGGCTTGCGGATCTCTTCGATGTTGACGTGAACCGGAACGCCCATGCGCTTCTGCAGTTCAGCCTTCAGCGATTCGATGTCTTCGCCCTTCTTGCCGATGACCACGCCCGGACGCGAACTGTAAATCGTGATGCGCGCGTTCTTCGCCGGACGCTCGATGACGACGCGACCGACCGAAGCGTTCTTCAGCTTCTTCTTCAGGTATTCACGAACACCGATGTCTTCCTGCAACATCGCCGCGAAATTGTTGTTGTTCGCATACCAGCGCGAAGCCCAATTGCGGCTGACGGCCAAACGGAAGCCAGTCGGATGAATTTTCTGTCCCATCGTATGGCTCCTTAATTCCCGACCGTCACAGTGATGTGACAGGATTGCTTCTCGATGCGGTTACCGCGACCCTTAGCGCGTGCGGTGAAACGCTTCAGCGAAGCAGCCTTGTCGACGTAAATGCTCGTGATCTTGAGCTCGTCGATATCGGCGCCTTCGTTGTGTTCCGCATTCGCGATCGCAGACAGCACGACCTTCTTGACGATACCCGCCGCCTTCTTCGGCGAGAACGTCAGGACGTTCAGCGCCTTGTCGACCGGCAAACCACGAATCTGGTCAGCCACAAGGCGCGTTTTCTGCGCCGAGATGCGGGCACCGCGATGAATTGCTTTCACTTCCATCTTGATAGCCCCTTATTTCTTGGCCTTCTTGTCGGCCGCGTGACCCTTGAACGTACGGGTCAGTGCGAACTCGCCAAGCTTGTGGCCGACCATGTTTTCCGTGACATACACCGGAACGTGCTGACGGCCGTTGTGAACAGCGATCGTCAGGCCGATGAAATCCGGCAGAATCGTCGAGCGACGCGACCAGGTCTTGATCGGCTTCTTGTCGCGCGTAGCTGCTGCCGACTCAACTTTCTTCAGCAAATGAGCGTCGCAGAACGGACCTTTTTTAGCAGAACGTGTCATTGCCTACTCCTTAACGCTTGTGACGGCGCTGGACGATCATCGTCGTCGTGCGCTTGTTGCTGCGGGTGCGATAACCCTTCGTCGGCGTGCCCCACGGGCTCACCGGGTCGCGACCTGCAGCCGTCTTGCCTTCACCACCGCCGTGCGGGTGATCGACCGGGTTCATTGCAACACCACGCACCGTCGGACGGATACCGCGCCAGCGGTTTGCGCCGGCCTTACCGATTTGACGCAGGCTGTGCTCTTCGTTGCCCACTTCACCGATGGTCGCGCGGCACTCGACGTGCACGCGGCGGATTTCGCCCGAACGCAGACGCACTTGAGCGTAGACGCCTTCGCGAGCCAGCAGCATGGCCGACGTGCCAGCCGAACGCGCGATTTGCGCGCCCTTGCCCGGCAGCATTTCAATGCAGTGGATCGTCGTACCGACCGGAATGTTGCGGATCGGCAGCGTGTTGCCTGCCTTGATCGGCGCTTCCGAACCCGACATCAGCGGCGTACCAACCGTCACGCCCTTCGGCGCGATGATGTAGCGACGCTCGCCGTCTGCGTACAGAACCAGCGCGATGTTCGCGCTACGGTTCGGGTCGTACTCGAGACGCTCGACCTTTGCCGGAATGCCGTCCTTGTTGCGACGGAAGTCGACGATACGATAGTGCTGCTTGTGACCACCGCCCTGGTGACGCGTGGTGATACGGCCGTTGTTGTTACGGCCCGCCGACTTGGATTGCGAGTCGAGCAGCGCTGCGTGCGGCGCGCCCTTATGCAGATCCTTGTTGACGATCTTGACCATCGCGCGGCGACCCGGCGAGGTCGGCTTAACTTTCACGATTGCCATGATTACTTGGCCTCCGCTTCAAAGTTGATTTCCTGGCCGGGCTTCAGGCAGACGTACGCCTTCTTCACGTCCTTGCGCTTACCGTTGAAGCGGCCAAAGCGCTTGGCTTTGCCCTTCGTGACGAGCACGTTGACGGAATTGACTTCGACCTTGAACAGCAGCTCGACAGCAGCCTTCACTTCCTGCTTCGTGGCGTCCGGCGCGACTTCGAACACGACTTGCTCGTTCTTGTCGGCAACCAGCGTCGCCTTTTCGGAGATCACCGGAGCGAGCAGAACTTGCATCAAACGATGATCGTTTTTGCGAATTTCGCTCATGACAGCAACTCCTCGATCTGAGCGACCGCAGCCTTCGTGATCAGAATCTTCTTGAAATAGATCAGCGAGAGCGGGTCGGCGTAACGCGGCTCGACAACTGCCACGTGGGCCAGGTTGCGCGACGCGAGGTACAGGTTCTCGTCGACCGTATCGGTAATGACCAACACGGATTCGAGACCCATCGCCTTGAATTTATCGGCCAACAGCTTGGTCTTCGGGGCTTCGAGCGCGAGGTCTTCGACCACCGCGATACGGCCTTCGCGAGCCAGCTGCGAGAAGATCGAGCAGAGGCCTGCGCGATGCATCTTCTTGTTGACCTTGTGCGAGAAGTTTTCTTCCGGCGAGTTCGGGAAGATACGACCACCGCCACGCCACAACGGGCTCGACGACATACCGGCACGAGCACGGCCCGTACCCTTCTGACGCCACGGCTTCTTGGTGGTGTGCTTGACCTGCTCGCGGTCCTTCTGCGCGCGGTTGCCGCTACGTGCGTTCGCTTGATAAGCGACGACGATCTGGTGAATCAGGGCTTCGTTGTAATCGCGACCGAACACGACGTCCGATGCGTTCACGCCAGCGCCTTCCTGACCATTGGCATTCAGGAGCTTAAGTTCCATTATTTCGCTCCTTTCACAGCACGCGCCTTGACGGCCGGGGTCACGAAGACCTTGCCGCCCTTCGCACCCGGAACTGCACCGCGGACGAGCAGCAGATTGCGCTCAGCGTCGATGCGGGCGATTTCGAGATTTTGAACCGTGACGGTCTCGTCACCGAGGTGACCCGTCATGCGCTTACCAGGGAACACGCGACCCGGATCCTGCGCCATACCGATCGAACCCGGAACGTTGTGCGAACGCGAGTTACCGTGCGTCGCGCGACCCGAGGCGAAGTTGTAGCGCTTGATCGTGCCGGCATAACCCTTACCGATCGACGTGCCTTGCACATCAACCTTCTGGCCGACTTCGAAAATGTCCGTACCGATCACGGCGCCGTTCGACAGTTCACCTGCCTTGGCCGTATCGATATGGAATTCCTTGAGGATTTCACCGGCTTGAACACCGGCTTTGGCGAGGTGACCCGCCAGCGGCTTCGTCACGCGAGATGCGCGGCGAGCACCGAATGCAACCTGAACGGCGGTATAACCATCCGTTTCAACGGTCTTGATCTGCGTCACGCGGTTGTCCGACACGTCCAGCACGGTGACGGGGATCGAATCCCCTTCAGGCGTGAAGATACGGGTCATGCCAACCTTGCGACCTACGAGTCCAAGGCTCATCGTTTTCTCCATTCCCAACTGCGATTGGTCGGGGCTGATTTACAAATGCCGGCTTCGTTACGAGAAACTGGGTCGGCTTTCTTGCGTCTCTTTCGTGCGAATAGGCGCGAAAAGCCTTGGAGTATAACAAGGCTTTTCGAATCCCGCAAGCAATCAAAGACTTAGCATCTTCTAGCGCACCTGCAGGCACGCCAGACTGCTTTCCGCACTTACTGCAGCTTGATCTCGACGTCGACGCCAGCGGGCAGATCGAGCTTCATCAGCGCGTCAACGGTCTTGTCCGTCGGATCGACGATATCCATCAGGCGCTGGTGGGTACGGATTTCGAGCTGATCGCGCGACGTCTTGTTGACGTGCGGCGAACGCAGGATGTCAAAACGCTGAATACGCGTCGGCAGCGGCACCGGACCACGGACGATCGCGCCAGTCCGCTTCGCGGTATCGACGATTTCGGCTGCCGATTGATCGATCAGGCGATAGTCGAAAGCCTTCAGACGAATGCGGATTTTCTGGTTCTGCATGACGATTCCTTGAAAAGAGCGAGGCGGTATTGCACCGCACATCTGGCAAAAGAGCGTGGGACCGGGCGCTCGCTGAGAGCGAGTGCCCGGTCCCGGTTTTTACAGCATTACTGCAACTTCAATCGAGCAAGCCCGACATCTTACTCGATAATCTTCGCCACGACACCGGCGCCGACGGTACGGCCGCCTTCGCGAATGGCGAAGCGCAGACCTTCTTCCATGGCGATCGGAGCGATCAGCTTCACCGTGATCGACACGTTGTCGCCCGGCATCACCATTTCCTTGTCCTTCGGCAGCTCGATCGAGCCCGTCACGTCCGTCGTACGGAAGTAGAACTGCGGACGGTAGTTGTTGAAGAACGGCGTGTGACGGCCGCCTTCGTCCTTGCTCAGCACGTACACTTCAGCCGTGAAGTGCGTGTGCGGCGTGATCGAACCCGGCTTCGACAGCACTTGGCCGCGCTCCACGTCTTCACGCTTCGTGCCGCGCAGCAGGATACCGACGTTGTCGCCTGCCTGACCTTGGTCGAGCAGCTTGCGGAACATTTCCACGCCCGTGCAGGTCGTCTTCACCGTCGGCTTGATACCGACGATTTCGATTTCCTCGCCGACCTTCACCACGCCGCGCTCGATACGACCCGTCACCACCGTGCCACGACCCGAGATCGAGAACACGTCTTCCACCGGCATCAGGAACGAACCGTCAACTGCGCGCTCCGGCGTCGGGATGTACGAATCCAGCGCGTCGGCCAGGTTCATGATCGCCACTTCGCCCAACTCGCCCTTGTCGCCTTCCAGCGCCAGCTTGGCCGAACCCTTGATGATCGGCGTGTCGTCGCCCGGGAAGTCGTACTTCGACAGAAGCTCGCGCACTTCCATTTCGACGAGCTCGAGCAGCTCGGCGTCGTCCACCATGTCGCACTTGTTCAGAAACACGATGATGTACGGCACGCCAACCTGACGGGCCAGCAGGATGTGCTCACGCGTTTGCGGCATCGGGCCGTCAGCGGCCGAGCACACCAGGATTGCGCCGTCCATCTGCGCTGCGCCCGTGATCATGTTCTTCACATAGTCAGCGTGGCCCGGGCAGTCGACGTGTGCGTAGTGGCGGTTAGCCGTTTCGTACTCGACGTGCGCGGTGTTGATCGTGATACCACGCGCCTTTTCTTCCGGCGCTGCGTCGATCTGGTCGTACGCCTTCGCTTCGCCGCCGAACTTCTGCGTGAGAACCGTCGTGATCGCTGCCGTCAGCGTGGTCTTGCCGTGGTCAACGTGACCGATCGTGCCCACGTTCACGTGCGGCTTGGTCCGCTCGAATTTACCTTTTGCCATGATTACCTTCTTTCAAAGTTTGGTTATCGGTTAAAGCTTGTGGCTTGCGCCGAATTACTTGCGGGTATTACTTACCCTTGGCGTTGATGATCGCTTCGGCGACGTTACGCGGAGCTTCGGAGTAGTGCTTGAACTCCATCGTGTACGTGGCGCGGCCTTGCGTCAGCGAACGCAGCGACGTCGAGTAGCCGAACATTTCCGACAGCGGCACTTCGGCGCGAACGATCTTGCCGCCGCCAATCATGTCTTCCATGCCCTGGACAATACCGCGACGGCCCGACAGGTCGCCCATCACGTTGCCCATGTAGTCTTCCGGCGTTTCGACTTCCACAGCCATCATCGGTTCGAGGATGACCGGGCTTGCCTTGCGCATTGCTTCCTTGAAGGCCATCGAACCGGCCATGCGGAACGCGTTTTCGTTCGAGTCGACGTCGTGGTACGAACCGAACGTCAGGTGAACCTTCACGTCGACCACCGGGAAACCAGCCAGCACGCCCGACTTCAGCGTTTCCTGGATACCCTTGTCCACTGCCGGGATGTATTCGCGCGGAATCACGCCGCCCTTGATCTCGTCCAGGAACTCGTAGCCCTTGCCCTGCTCGTTCGGCTCGAGCGTGATGACCGCGTGACCGTACTGGCCGCGACCACCCGACTGCTTGACGAACTTGCCGTCGACGTCTTCCGCCTTGCTGCGGATCGTCTCGCGGTAAGCAACCTGCGGCTTGCCGACAGTCGCTTCCACGCCGAATTCGCGACGCATACGGTCAACCAGAATTTCCAGGTGGAGCTCGCCCATGCCCGAAATGATGGTTTGGCCCGATTCTTCGTCCGTTTGCACGCGGAACGACGGATCTTCCTGCGCCAGACGGTTCAGCGCCAGCCCCATCTTTTCCTGGTCAGGCTTCGTCTTCGGCTCGACTGCCTGCGAAATCACCGGCTCCGGGAAAATCATGCGTTCGAGCACGATCGGGTGTTGCGGATCGCACAGCGTGTCGCCGGTGGTCGCTTCTTTCAGACCGACTGCCGCCGCGATATCGCCCGCGCGCACTTCCTTGATTTCTTCGCGCTGGTTGGCGTGCATCTGCAGAATACGGCCGAGGCGTTCCTTCTTGTCCTTGGTCGCGTTCAGCACGGTGTCACCCGAATTCACAACGCCCGAGTACACGCGGAAGAAGATCAGCTGACCGACGAACGGGTCCGTCATGATCTTGAACGCCAGCGACGAGAACTTCTCGTCGTCGGCTGCACGACGCTCGCCCTTCTCACCGCTTTCGAGTTCGCCCGTAACCGGCGGAATGTCGATCGGCGACGGCAGGAAGTCGATCACGGCGTCGAGCATGCGCTGCACGCCCTTGTTCTTGAACGCAGTGCCGCACAGCATCGGCTGAATTTCGCACGCGATGGTCCGGTCGCGGATCGCCTTGACGATTTCCGCTTCGGTCAGCTCTTCGCCGCCGAGGTACTTTTCCATCAGCTCTTCGGTCGCTTCGGCAGCCGACTCGATCATCTTCTCGCGCCACTCGTTGCACGTGTCGACGAGTTCAGCCGGGATATCGACGTAGTCGAACTTGGTGCCTTGCGACGCTTCGTCCCAAATGATCGCCTTCATCTTGATCAGGTCGACCACGCCCGTGAACGTGTCTTCAGCGCCGATCGGCACCACGACGGGAACCGGGTTCGCCTTCAGACGCGTCTTCAACTGGTCGTAGACCTTGAAGAAGTTCGCGCCGGTACGGTCCATCTTGTTGACGAACGCGAGACGGGGAACCTTGTACTTGTTAGCCTGACGCCACACGGTTTCCGACTGCGGCTGCACGCCGCCCACTGCACAGTAGACCATGCACGCGCCGTCGAGAACGCGCATCGAGCGTTCCACTTCGATCGTGAAGTCGACGTGTCCCGGGGTGTCGATGATGTTGATGCGGTGCTCGGGATAGTTGCCGCCCATGCCCTTCCAGAAGGCCGTGGTAGCAGCCGACGTGATGGTGATGCCGCGCTCCTGCTCCTGCTCCATCCAGTCCATCGTTGCCGCGCCGTCGTGAACTTCACCGATCTTGTGGTTCACGCCCGTGTAAAACAGAATGCGCTCGGTCGTCGTCGTTTTGCCGGCGTCGATGTGAGCGCTGATACCGATATTGCGGTAGCGCTCGATAGGTGTCTTGCGAGCCACTTTGGATCCTTTTTCGGTCGACGCGCCAGCGAGTGCGAGCGCGCCCTAACACAAACGGGCGAGGCGCCTGGAGTAGCGCACCCGCCCTGATTTTTCCGTTTGCTCTACGAGCGGGAGCTTAGAAACGGAAGTGCGAGAATGCCTTGTTGGCCTCTGCCATGCGGTGAACTTCGTCGCGCTTCTTCATCGCGCCGCCGCGGCCTTCAGCCGCTTCGGAGAGTTCACCTGCCAGACGCAGGGCCATCGACTTTTCGCTGCGCTTCTTCGCGGCTTCACGCAACCAACGCATCGCCAATGCCATACGACGCGAGGGACGCACTTCGACCGGAACCTGATAGTTGGCACCACCAACGCGACGGCTCTTCACTTCGACCACCGGCTTCACGTTGTTGAGCGCAACCGTGAACACTTCCAGCGGGTCCTTGCCACCCTTGGTCTGGATCTGTTCAAAAGCGCCGTACACGATACGCTCGGCAACCGACTTCTTGCCGGAGAGCATCAGCACGTTCATGAACTTGGCTACATCTACGTTACCGAACTTCGGATCCGGCAACACTTCCCGCTTGGGGACTTCGCGACGACGCGGCATGATTCTTCCTTTACTTTTTCAGTTGGAGTTGGCCTTCAACTCCGCGGCCACCAACAAACCCGATCCATCTATTCGACTAAACCAGCTTGGCCGGGTGACCACTTACTCGACAGCACCGGCACTTCCGGCACCATCGCCTAAACCGCCTTGCGGCGACCTGACTCTTACTTTTGACCGAGACTTACTTACCGGCCTTCGCGCGCTTTGCACCGTACTTCGAGCGAGCTTGCTTACGGTCCTTGACGCCCTGGGTGTCCAGCGAGCCGCGAACCATGTGGTAACGCACACCCGGCAAGTCCTTCACACGGCCGCCGCGGATCAGCACAACCGAGTGCTCTTGCAGGTTGTGGCCTTCACCGCCGATGTACGAAATGACTTCGAAGCCGTTCGTCAGACGAACCTTTGCAACTTTACGAAGTGCCGAGTTCGGCTTCTTCGGCGTCGTGGTGTACACGCGAGTGCACACGCCACGACGCTGAGGGCAGTCCTGCAGGGCCGGCGACTTGCTCTTCGTCGTTTCCGACGCGCGGCCTTTGCGAACCAGTTGATTGATGGTTGGCATTGTTTAATCCTAAAAATGAACAGAATCCGCGCAATTCTTTCGGGCAAAGCGAAGACAATTGCGCGTTTGACGATCTCGCCGATGAATTCCGCTTTTTGCACCCGGCGCTAGGCCGGTTCCGAAGGCGGACCAAGAACGAGAACCAAGCATGATATTCCGAAAATCGCAATCGGGTCAATACGTTGCGACAATTTCGAGGGCTTTTCGCATGCGTGGCATCAATCGGAACCGACGACGGCGAGCAATTCGTCACCGAAGCGTTCCAGTTTGCGCACGCCGATGCCAGGAATGTGGCGCAGATCGTCGATCGTATCGGGATCGCTGCGGACGATCTCGGCGAGCGTGGCGTCATGGAAAATGACGTAGGCCGGCACACCGTCGCTCTTCGCGGTCTCCGCGCGCCAACTGCGCAGTCGCTCCCAACGGGCCTTTTCGCGCGCTGACATGCCGGCGGTCGGATCCGCGCGCTCGCCGGTTCGACTGGAAGACTGACGTGCTCGAGTCGGCTTTACGTATTTGCGCAACGTGACGTGCTCTTCGCCCTTCAGGACAGGCTTGCTGGCGTCGGTCAGCACGAGCGCGCCAAAACCGTCGTGATCGACGGCGAGATAGCCGAACGCCACGAGTTGCCGGAACACCGCGCGCCACTCGGGTTCGGAAAGCGCGGCGCCGACACCGAAGGTTGAAATCTTCTCGTGTCCGCGCTGCAGGACTTTCTCGCTGCGGGTGCCGCGCAGGATATCGATGAGATGGCCCGCGCCAAAACGAAATCCGCTCGCCTTCTGCGCGCGATACACGCACGACAGCGCCATTTGCGCCTCGCGTGTGGCATCGAAGGACGCGGGCGGCTCGAGACACGTATCGCAGTTGCCGCACGGCTTGCTGCTCTCACCAAAGTACGCAAGCAGACGCACGCGACGACACGACGCCACCTCGCACAGACCCAGCAGCGCATCGAGTTTGCCGGTCTGCACGCGCTTGTGTGCGTCGTCGGCTTCGGATTCGTCGATCATCTTGCGCTGCTGCACGACGTCGCCCAGTCCGTACGCCATCCACGCGTTCGCCGGTAGACCGTCGCGGCCGGCGCGCCCCGTTTCCTGGTAATAGCCCTCGACGCTCTTCGGCAAATCCAGATGCGCGACAAAGCGCACGTCCGGCTTGTCGATGCCCATGCCGAACGCGATCGTCGCGCACATGACGACGCCCTCCTCGCGCTGAAACATCTCCTGATGCTTTTGGCGCGTCTCGAACTCCATGCCGGCGTGGTACGGCAGCGCGCGAATGCCCTGGCCCTTCATCCACTCCGCGGTTTCTTCGACCTTGCGCCGCGACAGACAGTACACCACGCCCGCATCGGTCGTGCCGTCCTTGTTCGTGTGCTCGGCCCGGATGAAATCGAGCAGCTGCGAGCGCGCGTTGTCCTTCTCGACGATGCGATACCGAATGTTCGGCCGGTCGAAACTGGAAACGAAGATGCGCGCATCGTCCAGCGCGAGCCGATGGACGATTTCATCGCGCGTGATCGCGTCGGCAGTAGCGGTGAGCGCGATGCGCGGGACATCCGGAAACCGCTCGTGCAGCACCGAAAGCTGAATGTACTCGGGGCGGAAATCGTGCCCCCATTGCGACACACAGTGCGCTTCATCGATGGCGAAAAGTCCGACGCGCGCGCGTTCGAGCAGTTCGAGAAAGCGCGGCGTCATCAGTCGTTCGGGCGCGACGTAAAGGAGATCGATGTCGCCATCGCGCAGCGCGCGCTCGGTGGCCGCGGCCTCGGCGCCCGACAAGGTCGAATTCAGATATGCGGCGCGCACGCCGACTTCCTTGAGGGCCGCGACCTGATCCTGCATCAGCGCGATCAGTGGGGACACCACGATGCCCGCGCCGAGCCCGGCCTCGCTGCGCACGAGGGACGGTATCTGATAGCACAGCGACTTGCCGCCGCCCGTTGGCATGAGAACGAGCGAATCGCCGCCGTTCGCGACATGCTCGACGATCTCCGCCTGTTGTCCGCGAAATGCGGGATAGCCGAAGATTTCGTTGAGTATTTCGAGTGGGCGGGACATGGAAGACGGGTGCGTACTGCGATGAGAGATAACGAATTCTACCAACGCATCCACGCGCGCCGACGCGCAAGAATGCGCGTTAGCCAAATGACGGAGGCAACGAGGCGGAATCGACAGACGAAAAAAAACCGCTCAGCCGAAGCTGAGCGGTTCGTGGCTACGACGAGCGAATGACGCTTACTCGTTGGTATGCGGCTGCTGCTGCTCCGCCGCCGGGGTTTCCGGCGTACCAAAGTCGAATGCCTCTTCGGCCGCGATCTGGTCGAAACGCTCGCGATCCGACGATTCCTTCGCCTTGCGTGCCTTGTGGAACGCGAGACCCGTACCGGCCGGAATCAGACGGCCGACGATCACGTTTTCCTTCAGGCCACGCAGATCGTCGCGCTTGCCCATGATCGCCGCTTCGGTCAGCACGCGGGTCGTTTCCTGGAACGACGCCGCCGAGATGAACGAATCGGTCGACAGCGATGCCTTCGTGATACCGAGCAGCACGTTGTCGTACGACGCCGGACGCTTGTCTTCCGCGATCATCTTGTCGTTTTCGTCCAGCATGTCCGAACGCTCGACCTGCTCGCCCGGGATGAAGCGCGTATCGCCGTTGTCGACGATCTGCACACGACGCAGCATCTGACGCACGATCACTTCAATGTGCTTGTCGTTGATCTTCACGCCCTGCAGACGGTACACGTCCTGCACTTCGTCCACGATGTAGCGCGACAGCGCCTCGATACCCTGCAGACGCAGGATGTCGTGCGGATCGGCAGGGCCGTCGACGATCATTTCGCCCTTGTTGACGACCTGACCATCGTGCACCAGCACCTGCTTTTCCTTCGCGATCAGGAACTCGTGCTGATTGCCTTCGAGATCCGTGATGACGAGACGCTGCTTGCCCTTCGTGTCCTTACCGAACGACGTCGTGCCCGTGACTTCCGCCAGAATACCGGCGTCCTTCGGCGAGCGCGCTTCGAACAGTTCGGCCACGCGCGGCAGACCACCGGTAATGTCACGCGTCTTCTGCGCTTCAACCGGGATACGTGCCAGCACTTCACCAACCTGCACTTGCTGACCATCCTTCACGGTGATCAGTGCGCCGACCTGGAAGCCGATCTGCACCGAATGCTCGGTGTTCGGGATCTTCACTTCCTCGCCGTTCGCGTCGAGCAGTTTCACCTGCGGACGCACGCTCTTCGAAGCTTGCGAGCCGCGACGCTTCACGTCGATCACGACCAGGGTCGAAAGACCGGTCACGTCGTCGATCTGCTTCGCAACCGTCACGCCTTCCTCGACGTTTTCGAACTTCACCGTACCGCCCCACTCGGTGATGATCGGACGCGTCAGCGGATCCCATTGCGCCAGTTGCGCACCGGCCTTGATCTGCGCGCCGTCGAGTTGCAGCAGCGTCGCGCCGTACGGCACCTTGTGACGCTCACGCTCGCGACCGAAGTCGTCCGCGATGATCGCCTCGCCCGAACGCGAGATGACGACCTGCTCGCCCTTCGCGTTGGTGACGTAACGCATCGTTGCCGTGAAGCGCACCGTGCCGTTGCTCTTCGCTTCGACCGTCGAAGCAACCGCCGCACGCGATGCCGCACCACCGATGTGGAACGTACGCATCGTCAACTGCGTGCCCGGCTCGCCGATCGACTGAGCAGCGATCACGCCGACTGCCTCACCGACGTTCACGCGCGAACCGCGGCCGAGGTCACGGCCGTAGCACGCGGCGCACAGGCCATAGCGCGTTTCGCAGGTCAACGGCGTGCGCACGCGCACTTCGTCGATGCCGAGGCGTTCGATTTCCTCGACCGCGTCTTCGTCGAGCAGATCGCCCGACGCGTACAGCGTTTCCTGCGTTTCCGGATTGACGACGTCCGCCACCGCGACGCGACCGAGAATACGGTCACGCAGCGCTTCGACGACTTCACCGCCTTCCACCAACGCCTTCATCGCCACGCCGTTCGACGTGCCGCAATCGTCCTCGACGACAACCAGATCCTGCGTCACGTCGACGAGACGACGCGTCAGGTAACCCGAGTTCGCGGTCTTCAGTGCCGTATCCGCCAGACCTTTACGAGCGCCGTGGGTCGAGATGAAGTACTGCAACACGTTCAGGCCTTCGCGGAAGTTCGCGGTAATCGGCGTCTCGATAATCGAGCCGTCCGGCTTCGCCATCAGGCCGCGCATACCGGCCAGCTGACGAATCTGCACCGCAGAACCACGAGCGCCCGAGTCGGCCATCATGTAGATGGAGTTGAACGACTCCTGCTTCGTTTCGTTGCCGTCACGGTCGGTGACGGGTTCCGTCGCGAGCTGCTCCATCATCGCCTTGCCGACGCTTTCCGACGTCGCCGACCAGATGTCGACCACGTTGTTGTAGCGTTCCTGCGCGGTGACGAGACCCGACATGTACTGACGGTCGTACTCCTTCACCTTCTTCGCGGCGTCGCCGACGATCGTCTCTTTCTGCGGCGGCACGAGCATGTCGTCCACGCAAATCGAGATGCCGGCGCGCGTTGCGAGGCGGAAGCCCATCTGCATCAGCTGGTCGGCGAAAATCACCGTCTCGCGCAAACCGCACTTGCGGAACGCCGTGTTGATCAGGCGCGAGATTTCCTTCTTCTTCAGCGGCTTGTTCAGCACCGTGAACGGCAGTCCCGGCGGCAGAATCTCCGACAGGATCGAACGGCCAACGGTCGTCGCATACAGCGAGATCTTCGGCACGAACGCCGGCGCGCCTTCGCTCGTGTCCTCGTTCGCCACCATTTCGGTGATACGCACGTTGACGCGCGAAGCCAGCTCGACTTCCTTGTTCTCGTACGCGCGGATCACCTCCGACACGCCCGTGAACGTCATGCCTTCGCCCTTGCCGTTGATCGCTTCACGCGACGCGTAGTAAAGGCCCAGCACGATATCCTGCGACGGCACGATCGACGGATCGCCGTTCGCCGGGAACAGGACGTTGTTCGACGCCAGCATCAGCGTGCGCGCTTCCATCTGAGCTTCGAGCGACAGCGGCACGTGAACGGCCATCTGGTCACCGTCGAAGTCGGCGTTGAATGCCGCGCAGACGAGCGGGTGGAGCTGAATCGCCTTGCCTTCGATCAGCACCGGCTCGAAAGCCTGAATGCCGAGTCGGTGAAGCGTAGGCGCACGGTTCAGCATCACCGGATGCTCGCGGATCACCTCTTCGAGGATGTCCCACACCACCGCCGTCTGGTTCTCGACTTCCTTCTTCGCGGCCTTGATGGTCGTCGCGACGCCCATCACTTCCAGCTTGTTGAAGATGAAAGGCTTGAACAGTTCGAGCGCCATCAGCTTCGGCAGACCGCACTGATGCAGCTTGAGCGTCGGACCCACCACGATCACCGAACGGCCCGAGTAGTCGACACGCTTACCGAGCAGGTTCTGACGGAAACGGCCGCCCTTACCCTTGATCATGTCGGCGAGCGACTTCAGCGGACGCTTGTTCGCGCCGGTCATCGCCTTGCCGCGACGGCCATTGTCGAGCAGCGAATCGACGGCTTCCTGCAGCATCCGCTTTTCGTTGCGGACGATGATTTCAGGCGCCTTCAGTTCGAGCAGACGCTTCAACCGGTTGTTACGGTTGATCACGCGGCGATACAGGTCGTTCAGATCCGACGTCGCGAAACGGCCGCCATCCAGCGGCACCAGCGGACGCAGTTCCGGCGGCAGCACCGGCAGCACTTCGAGCACCATCCAGTCAGGCTTGATGCCCGAACGTTGGAATGCTTCGAGCACTTTCAGGCGCTTCGCGTACTTCTTGATCTTCGCTTCCGAACCCGTGTTCTTGAGTTCGGTGCGCAGCATCTCGACCTGTTCGTCGATGTTGATCGCGCGCAGCAACTCGCGCACGCCTTCCGCGCCCATCTCGGCACGGAATTCGTCACCGTACTCTTCGACCTTGTTGTAGTAATCCTCTTCGGTCATGATCTGCCGCGCTTTCAGCGGCGTCATGCCCGGATCGATGACCACGTACGCTTCGAAGTACAGCACGCGCTCGATGTCGCGCAGCGTCATGTCGAGCACCATGCCCAGACGCGACGGCAGCGACTTCAGGAACCAGATGTGCGCGACCGGCGAGGCCAGTTCGATGTGGCCCATCCGTTCGCGACGCACCTTCGCCAGCGTCACTTCGACGCCGCACTTCTCGCAGATCACGCCACGGTGCTTCAGGCGCTTGTACTTGCCGCAAAGGCATTCGTAGTCCTTGATCGGACCAAAAATCTTCGCGCAGAACAGACCATCCCGCTCCGGCTTGAACGTGCGGTAGTTGATGGTCTCAGGCTTCTTCACTTCACCGAACGACCAAGAACGAATCTTGTCGGGCGACGCGAGGCCGATCTTGATCGCATCAAAAACTTCTTCTTGTTGGACTTGCTTGAATAGATCGAGCAGAGCTTTCATTGCTTTCTCTCCGTAGTCCGATTAGTTGCGGTCCAGATCGATATCAATACCGAGCGAGCGGATTTCCTTCACCAACACGTTGAAGGATTCCGGCATGCCCGCGTCGATCACGTGATCGCCCTTGACCAGGTTCTCATAAACCTTGGTCCGGCCCGTCACGTCGTCCGACTTGACCGTCAGCATTTCCTGCAGCACATACGATGCGCCATACGCCTCGAGCGCCCACACTTCCATCTCACCGAAGCGCTGACCACCGAACTGTGCCTTACCACCCAGCGGCTGCTGCGTGACGAGCGAGTACGGACCGGTCGAACGGGCGTGCATCTTGTCGTCGACCAAGTGGTGCAGCTTCAGGTAGTGCATGTATCCGACCGTGACCTTCCGCTCGAACGGCTCGCCGGTGCGACCATCGTGCAGCTGAACCTGATTCTTCGACGAGTTCATGCCGAGGTTCGTGGCGATGTCGTCCGGATACGCCAGATCGAGCGCACGCCCCATTTCCTCTTCGGTCGCGCCATCGAACACCGGCGTTGCGAACGGCACGCCTTCGCGCAGGTTCTTCGCGAGTTCGAAGATTTCGTCATCGGAGAAGCTTTCCAGCTCTTCCTTGCGGCCCGACTCGTTGTAGATCTTCGTCAGGAACTGGCGCAGTTCCTCGATCTTCGTCTGACGCGCCAGCATTTCGCCGATACGCCAGCCGAGACCCTTCGCGGCCCAGCCCAGATGCACTTCGAGAATCTGACCCACGTTCATCCGCGACGGCACGCCGAGCGGATTCAGCACGACGTCGGCCGGACGGCCATCGGCCATGTACGGCATGTCTTCGATCGGCACGATCTTCGACACGACACCCTTGTTACCGTGACGGCCCGCCATCTTGTCGCCAGGCTGCAGACGACGCTTCACGGCGAGATACACCTTGACCATCTTCAGCACGCCCGGCGGCAGTTCGTCGCCTTGCGTGAGCTTCTTGCGCTTCTCTTCGAATGCGAGGTCGAACTGGTGACGCTTCTGCTCGATCGAGTCCTTGATCGCTTCCAGCTGCGCCGCTGCTTCTTCGTCCGCGAGGCGGATGTCGAACCAGTGGTAGTGGTCGAGATCTTCGAGGTACGGGAGGTCGATCTTCGTGCCCTTCGCGAGCTTCTTCGGACCGCCGTTCGCGACCTTGCCGTTCAGCATGCGTGCGAGACGCTGGAACGCATCGCCTTCCACGATACGAAGCTGGTCGTTCAGGTCGAGGCGATAGCGCTTCAGTTCGTCGTCGATGATCTGTTGCGCGCGCTTGTCACGCGTGATGCCTTCGCGCGTGAACACCTGCACGTCGATGACCGTGCCGCTCATGCCCGACGGCACGCGCAGCGACGTATCCTTCACGTCCGATGCCTTCTCGCCAAAAATCGCGCGCAGCAGCTTTTCTTCCGGCGTCAGTTGAGTTTCGCCCTTCGGCGTGACCTTGCCGACCAGCACGTCGCCCGCTTCCACTTCTGCGCCGATGTACACGATGCCCGACTCGTCGAGACGGCCAAGCTGCACTTCCGCGAGGTTCGAAATGTCGCGCGTGATTTCTTCCGGTCCGAGCTTCGTGTCGCGAGCAACGACGTTCAACTCTTCGATGTGGATCGACGTGTAGCGATCGTCCGCGACGACCTTCTCCGAGATCAGGATCGAGTCTTCGAAGTTGTAGCCGTTCCACGGCATAAACGCGACCAGCATGTTCTGGCCGAGCGCGAGCTCGCCCAGATCCGTCGAGGCGCCGTCGGCCAGCACGTCGCCGCGCGAAACCTTGTCGCCAACCTTCGCGATCGGACGCTGGTTGATGTTCGTGTTCTGGTTCGAACGCGTGTACTTGATCAGGTTGTAGATGTCCACGCCCACGTCGCCGGCAACGGCTTCATCGTCGTTCACGCGAATCACGATACGGCCCGCGTCGACGTAATCCACCACACCGCCACGCAACGCCTGCACGGTCGTACCCGAGTCGACCGCGACCGTACGCTCAATGCCCGTACCGACAACCGGTTTCTCCGGACGCAGACACGGCACAGCCTGACGTTGCATGTTCGAACCCATCAACGCGCGGTTCGCGTCGTCGTGCTCGAGGAACGGAATCAGCGATGCAGCCACCGACACGATCTGCGACGGCGCCACGTCCATGTACTGGATGCGGTCCGGCGTGACCATCAGCGTTTCGCCCGCTTCACGCGACGACACGAGTTCGTCGGTCAGCGTGCCGTCGTCGGCCACTGCCGCGTTCGCCTGAGCGATCACGTAACGGCCTTCTTCGATTGCCGACAGATAGTCAATCTGGTCGGTCACCTTGCTGTCCACAACCTTGCGATACGGCGTTTCGAGGAAGCCGTATTCGTTCAGGTGGGCATACAGCGCCAGCGAGTTGATCAGACCGATGTTCGGACCTTCCGGCGTTTCGATCGGGCACACGCGGCCATAGTGCGTCGGATGCACGTCGCGGACTTCGAAGCCCGCGCGCTCGCGCGTCAGACCGCCCGGCCCCAGTGCGGAAACACGACGCTTGTGCGTGATTTCCGACAGCGGGTTGGTCTGGTCCATGAACTGCGAAAGCTGCGACGAACCGAAGAACTCGCGAATCGCCGAAGAAATCGGCTTCGAGTTGATCAGGTCGTGCGGCATCAGGTTTTCGCTTTCGGCCTGGCCGAGGCGTTCCTTCACCGCGCGCTCGACGCGCACGAGACCCGCGCGGAACTGGTTCTCCGCGAGTTCGCCGACGCAACGCACGCGACGATTGCCCAAGTGGTCGATGTCGTCCACTTCGCCCTTGCCGTTACGCAACTCGACGAGGATCTTGATCGTCGCGAGGATGTCGTCGTCCTGCAGCGTCATCGGGCCGACGATTTCGTCACGACCGACACGGCGGTTGAACTTCATACGGCCGACCTTCGACAGGTCGTACGCGTCTTCGCTGTAGAACAGACGGTTGAACAGCGCCTCGACCGCTTCTTCGGTCGGCGGTTCGCCCGGACGCATCATCCGATAAATCGCGATGCGCGCGGCCATCTTGTCGGCGGTTTCGTCGATACGCAGCGTCGACGAGATATACGGCCCTTGGTCCAGGTCGTTCGTGTAGAGCGTCTGGATGTCCTTGACCTTCGCCTCGCGCAGCTTCTCGAGAACCGTTTCCGTGATTTCCTCGTTGGCGTTCGCGATCACTTCGCCCGTTTCCGGGTCGATCACGTTCTTCGCCAGCACGCGGCCGAGCAGGTACTCCTCGGGCACCGAGATGAACTTCGTCTTGGCGTTTTCGAGGTCGCGAATGTGCTTCGCGTTGATCCGCTTGTCCTTCGTGACGATGACATTGCCATCGCGATCCTGGATGTCGAAACGCGCGACTTCACCGCGCAGGCGCTCGGGAACGAATTCCATTTGCGCGCCTTCGCTCATCAGGCCGAAGTTGTCGAACACGAAGAAGTTCGCGAGGATCTGTTCCGGCGTCATGCCGATCGCTTTCAGCAGAATCGTGACCGGCATCTTGCGGCGACGGTCGACGCGGAAATACAGCACGTCCTTCGGGTCGAATTCGAAATCGAGCCACGAGCCACGGTAAGGAATGATCCGCGCCGAGAACAGCAGCTTGCCGGAGCTGTGCGTCTTGCCCTTGTCGTGCTCGAAGAACACGCCAGGCGAACGGTGGAGCTGCGACACGATCACGCGCTCGGTTCCGTTGATGACGAACGAACCCGTCGGCGTCATGAGCGGAATTTCGCCCATGTAGACTTCCTGCTCTTTCACTTCCTTGACGACCGGCTTGCTCGGCGACTCCTTATCGAGCAGAACCAGGCGCACTTTTGCGCGCAACGCCGAGCAGTACGTCAGGCCGCGCTGCTGGCATTCCTTGATGTTGAATGCGGGCGACGACAGCATGTAGCTGACGAACTCGAGCCGCGCGAAGCCGTTGTGCGAAACGATGGGGAAAACAGACGTGAACGCAGCCTGCAAGCCTTCTGACTTGCGCTGCGACGACGACGTGTCTGCTTGCAGAAACGTCTGGAATGATTCAAGCTGGGTCGCCAGCAAAAAGGGAACTTGGTGAACGATGGGGCGCTTCGCGAAACTCTTGCGAATACGCTTCTTCTCGGTGAAGGAATATTGCATACGATCTCCGAATCACGGCGGGCGTTACCGAGGCGGGATACCTCGGTGTCACAGCCCGGTGTTCACCGACTGAGACTCGCGCACATGTCCGGGGAGGACGCGCGAGCCTAGAAGCTTGGTGGTTGGCCGCTACCAACCGCTGGCTGACGGCAGCGGATGCCTGTGTTTCCCGCTACCCGACCAAACTTGCCTTCTGCAGTCGCTTCAGAAGACAAAGCGAACCGCCGGAAATTCATACCGATCCGACCGTTCGCTTTGGCTTCTGTGAGGACTTTTATACCTGCCGGCAGGCATAAAAACTCAGTCCCCACAAAGCACAAAAAGGCCGGCGGTGGAAAACCGCCAGCCTTCGCACGGCGCAATGAAACTTACTTGATTTCAGCCTTCGCGCCTGCTTCTTCCAGCTTCTTCTTCGCTTCTTCAGCAGCAGCCTTCGGCACCGCTTCCTTGACGGGCTTCGGTGCGCCGTCGACCAGATCCTTCGCTTCCTTCAGGCCGAGACCCGTCAGTTCGCGAACAGCCTTAATCACGGAGACCTTGTTTGCGCCGACTTCGAGCAGGTTCACGGTGAATTCGGTTTGCTCTTCGACAGCAGCAGCTGCGCCGCCACCAGCCGGGCCAGCAACTGCGACAGCAGCAGCCGACACGCCAAACTTCTCTTCGAACGCCTTGACCAGTTCGTTCAGTTCGAGAACCGACATCGAGCCAACGGCTTCCAGGATGTCTTCTTTTGCGATTGCCATTTGAAATACTCCTAAATTGAATTCGGATCGAGCTAGCGATCTAGCTAATACCTAACTGAGCAACTGGTGCCCAAGTGCGTGCGTTATGCAGCTTCGCCTTGTTTCTTCTCGGCGAGCGCGGCCAAAGCGCGCGCGAAGCCGGAAACAGGTGCTTGCATGACGAACAGCAGCTTGGAGAGCAGTTCTTCGCGGCTCGGGATGTTGGCCAGCGCTTGCACGCCTGCCTTGTCCATCACATTGCCTTCGTAGGAACCAGCCTTGATGATCAACTTGTCATTGCTCTTGCCGAAGTCGTTGACGACCTTGGCAGCGGCAATGGCATCTTCGGAGATGCCGTAGATCAGAGGACCAGTCATCTGCTCAGCCAGCTGAGCGAACGGGGTACCTTCGACAGCGCGACGCGCCAGCGTGTTCTTCAACACGCGCAGATACACCTGTTGCTCACGCGCTTTCGCGCGCAGCTTGGTCAGATCGCCAACCGTGATCCCACGATACTCAGCGAGCACCATCGTCTGAGCCTTCGCGACTTGCGCGGCGACTTCAGCGACGACTGCCTGCTTATCTTCTTTGTTCAGTGGCACGGTTAAACCTCCAGATTCGATGCACTCGGGCCACAACCCTCATGCACCACGTTCGACAACGGCGTCCGACTGTTAGGAGTATTTCGATCGATCGGTGATCATTCAGGATGATCGACAACCGACTTCAACCACTGCAAAACTGTTTCGGGTTCGCCATCTGCGTTGGCTTGAATTAAGGTGCTGCCTGCCTGCTGCATCACCACCAACGGTCTTTGACAACCGGTTGCTCGACCCGGAACCGCAATCTTGCAACCGCCCAAAGCCCTTAACAGCGCGACCTTGCGGCCGCGCAAGAAATTCTTACTGTTGCGCCAGCGTGGCTTGATCCACGCGAACGCCGACGCCCATAGTGCTCGACACAGCGATCTTGCGCAGATACACACCCTTGCTCGTCGCCGGCTTCGCCTTTTGCAGCGCTTCGATCAGCGCCGCCAGGTTTTGACGCAGCGATGCCGGCTCGAAAGATGCGCGACCGATCGTACCGTGGATGATACCGGCCTTGTCGACGCGGAACTGAACCTGACCCGCCTTTGCGTTCTTGACTGCTTGAGCGACGTCCGGGGTAACCGTGCCGACCTTCGGGTTCGGCATGAGACCACGCGGACCGAGGATCTGACCCAACGTACCGACGACACGCATCGTGTCCGGCGAAGCGATCACAACGTCAAAGTTCAGATTGCCCGCCTTGACTTGCTCGGCCAGGTCTTCCATGCCGACCACGTCTGCGCCAGCCGCACGAGCTTGCTCGGCCTTGTCGCCTTGCGCGAACACTGCCACACGAACCGACTTGCCGGTACCGGCCGGCAGAACCACGGAACCACGAACGACTTGGTCCGACTTCTTCGCGTCGATGCCGAGTTGAACCGCGACGTCGATCGATTCGTCAAACTTCGCGCTCGCGCATTCCTTGACGAGAGCCAGAGCGTCTTCGATCGCGTACAGCTTTTGACGATCAACCTTGCTCGCGAATGCCTGAAGGCGCTTAGAAAGCTTAGCCATTTACACGCCCTCCACAGTGATGCCCATCGAACGCGCGCTGCCGGCGATCGTGCGCACGGCGGCGTCCAGATCAGCTGCCGTAAGATCCGGCATCTTGGTCTTCGCGATTTCTTCCGCTTGAGCGCGGGTGATGTTGCCGACCTTGTCGGTGTGCGGCTTGCTCGAACCCTTTTGCACCGCGGCAGCCTTCTTGATCAGAACGGTAGCCGGCGGCGTCTTCATGATGAAGGTGAAGCTCTTGTCCGCAAATGCCGTAATAACGACCGGCACCGGCAGACCCGGCTCCATACCTTGAGTCTGCGCGTTAAACGCCTTGCAGAACTCCATGATGTTCAGGCCACGCTGGCCCAGTGCCGGACCGACCGGCGGCGACGGATTGGCTTTACCTGCAGGAATCTGCAGTTTGATAAAGCCGATGATTTTCTTTGCCATGTTGAAAACCTCTGCTGGACGCGTGAGCGTCCGATGAGTGATAGCGCGCGTTTGCCGTTGCCGGCTACTGACGCTCCTCAACGGTCATGATGCGGACCGTAAGCGCGAATCGCGCGATGACTCGGAAGCCACGCGCGATGAATTCAATTAGAGCTTTTCGACCTGACCGAACTCGAGTTCGACAGGTGTCGAGCGCCCGAAAATCGTGACGGAGACACGAACTCGAGACTTTTCGTAGTTCACTTCCTCGACGTTCCCATTGAAGTCGGTGAACGGACCTTCCTTCACGCGGACCATCTCGCCCACCTCGAACAGCGTCTTCGGCCGCGGCTTTTCGACGCCTTCCTGCATCTGCGACATGATCTTTTCGACTTCACGCGGCGAGATGGGGCTCGGGCGGTTACGCGCGCCACCGACGAAACCCGTGACCTTGGCCGTATTCTTGACCAGATGCCATGTTTCGTCCGTCATTTCCATCTCGACCAGGACATAGCCCGGGAAGAAACGACGCTCCGTGACCGACTTGTGACCACCTTTCACTTCAACAACTTCTTCCGTCGGGACAAGAATCTGACCGAATTGATCTTGCATTCCCGCACGGTCGATGCGCTCCTGAAGCGCACGTTGCACGCTCTTCTCCATGCCGGAGTAGGCGTGCACCACATACCAACGCTTTCCACTCGGGGATGCCGGAGTATCGCTCATATCATTTCCAACCCAGAATCGCCGAGAAAATCACCCATTCGATCGACTTATCGCTAAGCCAAAGAAAAATGGCCATGATCAGAACAAACGCGAAGACCACCAGAGTCGTCTGAGTGGCCTCTTTGCGAGTTGGCCAGACAACCTTGCGGACTTCCTTGTACGAGTCCTTGGCGAACGCGATGAACCCTTTGCCCGGCGCAGAGAGAAGACCGACTGCGACACCCGCGATGGCACCGACAGCAAGCGCTGCGCCGCGGACGTACCATTCTTGGCCAGAGAGCCAGAAGAACCCAACGAACCCGGCCAAGACCAACAATACGCCCGCCACCAACATTAACTTGTCGCCGGAAGTATTTACAGTTTCGACGGAAGGATTCGCCATAACACCTTAAACAGCGCCACTTGGCGCGAGAAGTTGGCAGGGGCAGAGGGAATCGAACCCCCAACCTTCGGTTTTGGAGACCGACGCTCTGCCAGTTGAGCTATACCCCTAAACCATTTGGGGTCGACGGACTTCGCCGACCCCGAAACCACTAACTATCGAGAAGATTTCTGGCTCTTACTCGATAATCTTTGCCACGACACCGGCGCCGACGGTACGGCCGCCTTCGCGAATGGCGAAGCGCAGACCTTCTTCCATGGCGATCGGAGCGATCAGCTTCACCGTGATCGACACGTTGTCGCCCGGCATCACCATTTCCTTGTCCTTCGGCAGCTCGATCGAGCCCGTCACGTCCGTCGTACGGAAGTAGAACTGCGGACGGTAGTTGTTGAAGAACGGCGTGTGACGGCCGCCTTCGTCCTTGCTCAGCACGTACACTTCAGCCGTGAAGTGCGTGTGCGGCGTGATCGAACCCGGCTTCGACAGCACTTGGCCGCGCTCCACGTCTTCACGCTTCGTGCCGCGCAGCAGGATACCGACGTTGTCGCCTGCCTGACCTTGGTCGAGCAGCTTGCGGAACATTTCCACGCCCGTGCAGGTCGTCTTCACCGTCGGCTTGATACCGACGATTTCGATTTCCTCGCCGACCTTCACCACGCCGCGCTCGATACGACCCGTCACCACCGTGCCACGACCCGAGATCGAGAACACGTCTTCCACCGGCATCAGGAACGAACCGTCAACTGCGCGCTCCGGCGTCGGGATGTACGAATCCAGCGCGTCGGCCAGGTTCATGATCGCCACTTCGCCCAGCTCGCCCTTGTCGCCTTCCAGCGCCAGCTTGGCCGAACCCTTGATGATCGGCGTGTCGTCGCCCGGGAAGTCGTACTTCGACAGAAGCTCGCGCACTTCCATTTCGACGAGCTCGAGCAGCTCGGCGTCGTCCACCATGTCGCACTTGTTCAGGAACACGATGATGTACGGCACGCCAACCTGACGGGCCAGCAGGATGTGCTCGCGCGTTTGCGGCATCGGGCCGTCAGCGGCCGAGCACACCAGGATTGCGCCGTCCATCTGTGCCGCGCCCGTGATCATGTTCTTCACATAGTCAGCGTGGCCCGGGCAGTCGACGTGTGCGTAGTGGCGGTTAGCCGTTTCGTACTCGACGTGCGCGGTGTTGATGGTGATACCACGCGCCTTTTCTTCCGGCGCGGCGTCGATCTGGTCGTACGCCTTCGCTTCGCCGCCGAACTTCTGCGTGAGAACCGTCGTGATCGCTGCCGTCAGCGTGGTCTTGCCGTGGTCAACGTGACCGATCGTGCCCACGTTCACGTGCGGCTTGGTCCGCTCGAATTTACCTTTGGCCATTTTCGACTCCTAACAGGATTTTCGCACCTTGCGCCGCGCGCAACTTACTAGACTGATACAACTGGTGCCCATGGGCAGGATCGAACTGCCGACCTCTCCCTTACCAAGGGAGTGCTCTACCACTGAGCCACATGGGCACTACAAAACAGGTACTGGAGCGGGTGAAGGGAATCGAACCCTCGTCATAAGCTTGGAAGGCTTCTGCTCTACCATTGAGCTACACCCGCGAGGGCTGGATTCCCTTACCGCTTGAATTCTGGTGGAGGAGGTTGGATTCGAACCAACGTAGGCGTAAGCCAACAGATTTACAGTCTGCCCCCTTTAGCCACTCGGGCACCCCTCCGCAGAGAACTATCGATTATGGGGTAACAACACGCTGTTGTCAAGCGCTTCTTACGCTCCGAAACATTCGATGCTCTCACTTATAGGTGAAGACAGAAACGCAAAAACCCCACCTTTA
>NZ_JAQQDB010000024.1:0-118172 GCF_046030135.1 Caballeronia jiangsuensis | reverse complement strand
TCACGTAACACGCCTTGGCCCCTCGCGCCGCGCCCGGCCGCCGCCCCCCCCCCCCCACGTCCGGGCTGATGCGTCAGCTCGAGCTTCGTTAATCCACCAAGGAGACAGACATGACAGCGTCGCAACAGCATGCGGGCGGCTTGCCGCTCTCGAAGGAAGAACTGCTGGGCGCGTATCGCAAGATGCGCACGATTCGCGATTTCGAGGAGCGTCTGCACGTCGATTTCGGACGCGGCGACATTCCCGGTTTCGTGCACCTGTACGCGGGCGAGGAAGCGGCGGGCGTCGGCATCATGAGTCATCTGACCGATGGCGACCGCATCGCGAGCACGCACCGCGGACACGGGCACTGCATCGCGAAGGGCGTCGATCCGGTCGCGATGATGAAGGAGATTTACGGCAAGAAGGGCGGTTCGTGCAACGGCAAGGGCGGGTCGATGCATATCGCCGATCTGTCGAAAGGAATGATGGGCGCGAACGGCATCCTCGGCGCGGGCGCGCCCCTGATTTGCGGCGCGGCGCTCGCGGCGAAGTTTCGCGGCAAGGGCGAAGTGGGCATCACCTTCGCGGGCGATGGCGCGTCGAACCAGGGCACGTTCCTCGAAAGCCTGAACCTCGCGGCCGTGTGGAATCTGCCGGTGATCTTCGTGATCGAGAACAACGGCTATGCGGAATCGACGGCGCGCGATTACGGCACGGCGGTCGATAGTTACGTCGATCGCGCGGCGGGCTTCGGCATTCCGGGCGTGACCGTCGACGGCACCGATTTCTTCGCGGTTCACGAGGCGGCGGGCGAAGTGATCAAGCGTGCGCGCGAAGGCGGCGGCCCGGCGCTGCTCGAATGCAAGATGATCCGCTTCTACGGCCACTTCGAAGGCGATGCGCAGACTTATCGCGCGCCCGGCGAACTCGACGATATCCGCTCGAACAAGGATTGCCTGAAGAAGTTCGCGGCCGCCGTCACGCAAGCCGATGTGATTTCCCCCGCGGAACTCGACGCGATCGACAAGGAAGTCGCCGCGCTGATCGACCGCGCGGTGCAGGAAGCGAAGGACGCGCCTTTGCCGACTGCCGCCGATCTGCTCACCGATGTCTACGTCAAATACTAAATCGAGGAGATAACCACCATGGCCCGCAAACTGAGCATGAAGATGGCGATCAACGAAGCCATCGATCAGGAAATGACGCGCGATCCGAGCGTGATCGTGCTGGGTGAGGACATCGTCGGCGGCGCAGGCGCGGACGGCGAGAAAGACGCGTGGGGCGGCGTGCTCGGCGTGACGAAGGGACTTTACGCGAAGCACGGCGACCGATTGCTCGACACGCCGCTCTCGGAATCCGCGTATGTCGGCGCGGCGATCGGCGCGGCGGCGTGCGGCATGCGCCCGGTCGCGGAGCTGATGTTCATCGACTTCATGGGCGTGTGCTTCGACCAGATCTTCAATCAGGCCGCCAAGTTCCGCTACATGTTCGGCGGCAAGGCGGAGACGCCTGTCGTGATCCGCGCGATGGTCGGCGCGGGCTTTCGCGCGGCGGCTCAGCACAGTCAGATGCTGACTTCCCTGTTCACGCATATTCCGGGTCTGAAAGTCGTCTGCCCGAGCACGCCTTACGACACCAAGGGCTTGTTGATCCAGGCGATCCGCGACAACGATCCCGTCATCTTCTGCGAGCACAAGAATCTCTACGGCTTCGAAGGCGAAGTGCCCGAGAACTCGTACGCGATTCCGTTCGGCGAGGCGAACGTCGTGCGCGACGGCAAGGATGTGTCGATCGTCACGTATGGACTGATGGTGCATCGCGCGCTCGAAGCGGCATCGACGCTCGCGAAGGAGGGCATCGAAGCGGAAGTCGTCGATTTGCGCACGCTGTCGCCCCTCGATCTCGACACGGTGCTCGAAACCGTCGAGAACACGGGGCGGCTCGTCGTCGTCGATGAAGCGAATCCGCGCTGCAATATCGCCACCGATATTTCCGCCCAGGTCGCGCAACAGGCGTTCGGCGCGCTGAAATCCGGCATCCAGATGGTCTGCGCGCCGCATACGCCGGTGCCGTTCTCGCCGACGCTCGAAGATCTGTACATTCCGAGCGCCGCGCAGATCGCCGACGCCGCACGAAAAACCATGAAGGGAGGAAAGCACTGATGTCCGCAATCATACCGATCGTGATGCCCAAGTGGGGCTTGTCGATGAAGGAAGGCACGGTCAACGAGTGGCTCGTGGAGGAGGGCACGGAGATCACCGTCGGCATGCCGATACTCGATGTCGAAACCGACAAGATCGCCAATGCCGTCGAAGCGCCCGACGCCGGCTTGCTGCGGCGCAAGGTGGCGGCGGCGGGCGATACGTTGCCGGTGAAGGCGCTGCTCGGCGTGCTCGCGGCTTCCGAAGTGAGCGACGCCGATATCGACGCGTATGTCGCCTCGTACGTAACGCCCGCCGAGGATGAAGAAGAGGGCGAGGAAGCGGCGGCGTATCACTTCGTCGATGTCGATGGCATCCGCGTGCGCTACGCATCGCGCGGCGGCGACGATGCGAACCGTCCGGCCGTGCTGTTCATCCACGGCTTCGGCGGCGATCTCGACAACTGGCTCTTCAATCTCGACGCGCTCGCGGAGAAGAATCGCGTGTTCGCGCTGGATTTGCCGGGCCACGGACAATCGACGCCGAAAGTGCCGGGAACGACGCTGGCGGACCTCGCGGGCTTCGTCGGCAAGTTCATGGACGCGGTGTCGATCGACCGCGCGCATCTCGTCGGGCACTCGATGGGCGGCGGCATCGCGGCGCAGATGGCCGTCGATCAGCCGGCGCGCGTGCAATCGGTGTCGCTGATTTCGCCCGCCGGTTTCGGCGATGAAGTGAACAACGCGTACACCGAAGGCTTCGTGACAGCGGAATCGCGGCGCGAACTGAAGCCGGTCGTCGAACTGCTGTTCGCGAATCCCGATCTGGTGAGCCGTCAGATGCTCGACGATCTGCTGAAGTACAAACGGCTCGATGGCGTCAGCGACGCGCTGACATCGCTCAACGGCGGACTGTTCGCGGGCGGCAGGCAGAGCGCGCAGCCGGGCAGCAAGCTGGCCGCGACGGGCAAGCCGGTGCTCGTGATCTGGGGCGAAAAGGACCAGATCATTCCCGCCGCGCATGCGAAGCACGCACCGGAAGGCGCGACCGTGCGCGTGTTCGACGACGCCGGCCACATGAGCCAGATGGAGAAGGCGAACGAAGTCAATGCGATGCTGAAGGAGCACGTGGCAAGGGCAGGCTGACCGAGCCGCGCGCGCCCCGCCGGAGAAGGCCGCCGACGGGGCGCGCTCGTTTGTCGCGGTTATTCGCTACCATGCTTGGATGGCGTCGCCCGCGACGCGCCCGGACATCGATGCCATGCCCTTCCAACTGATCGATCCCGCTTCCCTTTCCGGCAATCCGCTCGACGCCGAGGAAGCGCTGCTCTCACGCGCGGCCGCCGGCGAGGCCGTCGCGCACGTCTGGGAAGCACCTGTTTCGCTGGTCGTGCCGCGCAGCTATCAGCGTTACGCGGCGCTCGCCGATGCGCGCGAGGCGTTCGCGCAGCGCGGCTGTCCCGTGTGGCTGCGTCTGTCGGGCGGCGGCCTCGTGCCGCAAGGCCCGGGCATTCTCAATCTGAGCCTCGCGTATCCGGTGCGCGCGCCGATGGGCACGCTCTCCGAAACCGTCTACGTGCATCTGTGCCGGATTCTCGCGGATGCGCTCAACTCGCTCGGCGTGCTGACGCACTGGCAGGCCGTCGAAGGCTCTTTCTGCGACGGCCGCTTCAATCTCGCGTGGGGCCCCGGCGACGACGCGCGCAAGGTCGCGGGCACGGCGCAGTACTGGCGGCGCGTGCCGCACGGCGACAAGGATCAGCCGCTTTACGCGGTGCTCGCGCATGCCGTTCTGCTCGTCGATGCCGATCCGATCGAAATCAACGAGCGCGCCAACGCGTTCGAAGCCATGATCGAAAGCGGGCGGCGCTACGAGGAAATGCGCATCGTGACCGTCGCACAGGCGCTCGCCTACGAATGTTTTTCGATGCCCGCCGACTTGCGCGAGCGCGTGCGCACGGCGTTGATCGACCGCGTGAAGGAAGCGCCGCTGCCGGAACAATAAAAACGCATCGAGGTGGCCATGCCGCTCAGAAGTGCTTCGAACGGGTTCTTCTTCGCGCTGTGGGTGGCCGTGTGCGCGGCCGCGCCCGAATTTCTGTGGCAAGGTCTCTTTTCCGTCTTCGGCCATTTTTCGCTGACCGATGCTGCCGCCGCGCTGCTGATCGGCGCGATTCTCGCGTTCTTCGTCGAACCGGTGCTGGAGCGCGTGCGCGGTCTCGGCGATGCGCCCGAGCACGCGGAGAAATCGCCCGCGTTCGCCGCGTGCGAGGCGTTGAGCTTCGCGATCGTCGCCGTCTGCGTGCATGAAGCGATCACCGTGTATGTCGCGGCGAGCCATTCGAACGAGCACGCGGGCGAAAACCTCGCGAAAGCCGTCGCGCAGGCGCTGCAATGGGCGCTCATACCGTTTTTCATCACGCTCGCGTGGATGGCGGCGCGCGCGCCGTCGTGGATCGCGTGGTCCGTGGCGGCGCTCGCGGTGATCGTCAGCTTCGTCGCGGGCGTGATATTCGGATGGAGCGCGCACGTGCTCGTGACGAGCGTGATTCCGGCGACCGGCGTGCTGATCGCGGGATGCATCATCGTGCGGGAGCAGTGGGATGCGTCGACGTTCAGGCGCTGCGCCCGCGCGACCGGAGTGATCGCGCTCGCCTGGCTCGTGCTGACGGGCGCGCTGCAACTCGTGCTATGGCTCGCGCACGTAGAGGCTTTTCGCGTTTATGAACGATCGGAATTCTGGAGCGACTTGCGGTTTTACATCGGCTGGGTGACGGGCCTGCTCGTCGCACCGGCGTTCGTACCCGGCGCGCCGCTGAACGCCGTCGACGACGACCGGCGCGTGCGGCGCTGACAAATCTGTTAGTACGTTCCGGGCGGCGGCTGCCAGCCCGGCGGCGGAGGCGGCGGCGGTGGCGTGGTGCTGTAAGCGCCGGAAGGCTGGACGGTGCGCGTCGCGCCGCGCACGGGCACCTTGTCGCCAGCGGCGTACATGCATTGCAGATACGCGTAATCGTAGCGTTGCTGGACGTTGTAACCCGATGCCTGCGATGCGCCGACGCCGAACGCGCTGCCGGTCAGCAAGCCCGCTCCCGCGCCGATGGCCGCGCCCGAGCCGCCGCCGAACGCCGCGCCCGCCGCCGCGCCGAGCGCAGTGCCGACGACCGCGCTGCCGACCGCGCTATTGGTTGCCGCCTGATTGGCATCGACGCCGCCGACCTGATTGAGCGCGAACTGGCGGCATGAGGAATCGTCCGCGCGGAACTGGTCGAACGTCTTGGTGCTGCCGGGCAGCGCCATCACGCTCGGGCCGGTAGGCATCACGGTACAGGCCGAAAGGCCGATTGCCGCAAGGAGCAGGGCAAGCCTTGAGTAGTTCATGGAGTCTTGCGAATTCGCTTCGTTGTCTGTTTCGGGGCGCAGAAAAGGCATCAGTTCGACGGCGGCGGCGTAGCCGGAACCGGACGCCACGCGTCGGAACATTGCTTCACGTACGGGTAGTAGGCCTTCGCGGAGTCGCAGTAGTACCACATGCCGGCTTGCTGGGCGGGCGCGCCCGGATCGGCGGCGGCCTGGCCCTGCTCGACATACTGAACCGGCGCGGACGGCTGGACGACCACGGGCGGCGGCGGATAGTAGTAGTACGGCACGGGTGCGACGGGGTACGGGTAATACACGGGTCCGCCGACCCACACGCCGACGCGCGCCCATGCGTACGCGTTGGCGGTCACGCCCGCGCTCGCGATCAGCGATAGCGCGATAAAAGCCTTCAGGCGATTCACGACCTTCTCCAGAAAAATTGTTTGCGGTGTCGATGCCTATAACGGAAAACCGACCTCCGCTGTTGACTGGACATGGCGCATCTTTCAACGCTATTCCACTTGCCGGAGAAATTCAATTACACGAGCGGTCCGGTATTTTTCGGCGCGTTACCCGGTAAGAAATTGTCGAGCGTTCAGGCGCGCAGCACGGTAATTCCGGCCTGTTCTATCGGCTCGGTCAGCTTCGTGTCGGCTGCTTCCTCGACGATGATCGTCTGCGCGAGTTCGATCCCGCCGATCTTGTAAGCCGACGCCGCATTGAGCTTCGCCGCCGACGCGAGCACGACGGTTTCCGCCGCCCGCGCCGCGAGCGCGCGCTTGATGTGCGCTTCCTCGAAATCGCCGGTGGTGAGTCCGGCCGTCGGATGCACGCCGGTCACGCCCATGAAATAGATATCGGCATGGATGTGCGACATGGCTTCGACGGCGGCCGCGCCCACGGTGACGATCGAATGCTTGTAGAGCTTGCCGCCGATCAGCACGACTTCCACCGATGCGTGTTCCGCCAGCGCAACCGCGACGCTCGGGCTATGCGTGACGATCGTCGCGCGCAGATTCTCCGGCAGTTGACGCACGAGCAGCGCGGAGGTCGTGCCGCCATCGACGATCACGATCTGTCCCGGTGCGATCATTTCCGCCGCTTTCCTCGCGATGCGCCGTTTCGCATCCGATTCCATTTCCTCGCGCCGCGCGAACGGCGCGACCGCAGGCGAAGCGGGCAGTGCGCCGCCATGCACGCGCTGCAGCAGTCCTTCGGCGGCGAGTTCGCGCAGGTCGCGCCGCACGGTGTCCTCGGAAACGCCGAAACGCGCGCTCAATTCCGTGGCGAGCACTTGGCCGTCGCGCTTCAGGGCGTCGAGGATCGCTTTCTTGCGTTGGCTGGTCAACATGAGATTGCACGAATTATCTTGATGTTGCACGAAATTGCACGTTACCATGAGTCCAACGAGTTGTCGAACAGGTGATCCGATGGAAACGAAAGAGCGCGTGCGCATCCTCAAAACCGAAGTGCTGTCTGACGACTGGTACGTCCTCAGGAAAGTGACCTTCGATTTTCAGCGTCGCGACGGCGCATGGCAGCGCCAAAGCCGCGAAACCTATGATCGCGGCAACGGCGCGACCATCCTGCTGCGCGACCGCAAGACCGGCAACGTGCTGCTGACGCGTCAGTTCCGCATGCCCGCGTT
The DNA here is from genome assembly GCF_046030135.1 of Caballeronia jiangsuensis. NCBI lineage: Bacteria > Pseudomonadati > Pseudomonadota > Betaproteobacteria > Burkholderiales > Burkholderiaceae > Caballeronia > Caballeronia jiangsuensis. The sequence continues at coordinate 111,042 of NZ_JAQQDB010000024.1, read as the reverse complement.
CGTCAACGGACACGACGGCATGCTGATCGAAGCGCCCGGCGGCCTGCTCGACGACGCAACGCCGGAAGAGCGCATCCGCGTCGAAGTGGAAGAGGAAACGGGCTACCGGGTGCATCACGTCGAAAAGATCTTCGAGGCGTTCATGAGTCCCGGATCGGTGACGGAGAAGCTCTACTTCTATATCGGCGACTACGACGGCTCGATGCGCGTATCGGCGGGCGGCGGCGTCGAGGAAGAGGGCGAGGAGATCGAGACGATCGAGGTGCCGCTGCAGACGGCCATGCAGATGATCGAGCGCGGCGAAATCATGGACGGCAAGACGATCATGCTCCTGCAGTACGCCGCGCTGAAGGCGCGCTCAGGCGAGTAGCGACACCGCCTTGACCTGCGCCCACAAGCGCATGCCTTCGACGATCGCGAGCCGGTCCATCGAATAGCGCGTGACGCGCGCGAGCAGCGGCGAGCCGTCGACATCGAGACGCACCACGGCTTGCGACGGATTGGCGTCGTTCGCAATGCCGACGACTGTCGCGGGCAGCATGTTGAGCACGCTGCTGCGTTCATGTTCGTGCGTGCCCGTGATGAGACTGACGTCGCGCGCCTTCACGGCCACGCGCATCGTCTTGCCTTCTGCGACGGGCGCATGCACGACGGCGAGCTTCGCGCGCGAACCCGGCAAAGCGAGCGTGAGCAGGCCGTACGCGCTGTCGTATCCATCGACGATGCCTTCGAACACGACCGATGCATCGTCGGCGACGGCGAGCGGCAGGTCGAGGCGTGCGAGCGTATCGGCGATCGGGCCGCTCGCGAGCGCGCGGCCGCCTTCGAGCAGCACGAGATGATCCGCGAGGCGCGCGACTTCTTCCGGCGCGTGGCTCACGTAGAGCACGGGGATATCCAGCTCATCGTGCAGGCGTTCCAGATACGGAAGGATTTCGAGCTTGCGCTTCTGATCGAGCGACGCGAGCGGTTCGTCGAGCAAGAGCAGCCGCGGGCTCGTCAGGAGCGCCCGCGCGATGCCCACGCGCTGCCGCTCGCCGCCCGACAAACCGGCGGGCATGCGCTCCAGCAAATGCCCGATGCCGAGCAGTTCCGCCGCCTGCGACAGATCCACGCGCCGCTCCGCCGCCTGAACGCGATCGAGCCCGAAGCGCAGGTTCTTCTTCACGCTCAGATGCGGAAAGAGGCTTGCTTCCTGAAACACATAGCCGAGCGGCCGCTTGTGCGTCGGCAGAAAGATGTTGCGATCGGTATCGAGCCACACTTCGCCATTGACGACGAGCCGCCCGACGCGCGGCCGCGCGAGCCCCGCGAGGCATCGCAGGAGCGTGGTCTTGCCGGAACCGGAGTGGCCGAAGATCGCGGTGACGCCGCGCCCGGGCAGCGTAAGATCGAGATCGAAGGTGAAGCCCTTGTGCTCGACGAGAAAGCGCGCCGCGATGGCTTCGTCGGAACGGGTGTGCGCGCGGCCGAGCGTCAGACGGGAGGAAGTGAGTTCAGACATGAGCCGCAACGGAACGTCGGCTGGAATAGAGCATGAGAAGAACGACGAACGAGAATACCACCATGCCGCCGGCGAGCCAGTGCGCCTGGGCGTATTCGAGCGCCTCGACGTGATCGAAGATCTGCACGGACACGACGCGCGTGCGCCCCGGAATATTGCCACCGATCATCAGTACGACGCCGAATTCGCCGACGGTATGCGCGAAGCCGAGAATCGTCGCCGTGACGATGCCCGGCCGCGCGAGCGGCAGCGCCACCGCGAAGAACGTGTCCCACGGACCGGCGCGCAGCGTCGCGGCGGCTTCGAGCGGACGGCGGCCGATTGCTTCGAACGCGTTCTGCAACGGCTGCACGACGAAGGGCAACGAATAGATCACCGAGCCGACCACGAGCCCGGTGAACGTGAACGGCAACAGGCCGATGCCGAGCGCCTGCGTCAGCTTGCCGACATAGCCGTTCGGTCCCATCAGCACGAGCAGATAGAAGCCGATGACGGTCGGCGGCAGCACGAGCGGCAACGCCACCACCGCGCCGACGATGCCTTTCACCTTCGAGTGCGTATGCGTGAGCCACCACGCGATCGGCGTGCCGACGAGGAGCAGAAGCACCGTCGTCAGCGACGCCAGTTCGAGCGTCAGCGTGATGGCCTGGAGATCGGCGCTATCGAGCGGCATCGGCGGAATTACAGTTGATAGCCGTAGGACTTGATCACCGCGGCGGCTTTCGGCCCCTTCAGATAATCGATGAACTGCTTCGCGACCGGATTGTCCTTGCCCTTGTTCAGGATCACGGCGTCCTGCTTGATCGGCTCGTGCAGATCGGACGGGACGATCCACGCCGAGCCGCTCGTGATCTTGCCGTCCTTGTAGATCTGCGACAGCGCGACGAAGCCGAGTTCCGCATTGCCCGTCGCGACGAACTGCTGCGTCTGCGAGATGTTCTGACCTTCGACGACCTTCGGCTTGATCTCGGCGGTCAGTCCGAGCTTGTCGAGCGTCTGATAGCCGGCGAGACCGTAAGGCGCGGCCTTCGGATTGGCGATCGCGATATGCCTGAAGTCGTTCTTCTTCAGCACTTCGCCCTTGTCGTCGACGTAACCGTCCTTCGCGGACCACAGCGCGAGCGCGCCCGTCGCATAGGTGAAGCGGCTGCCGGGTACCGTCGCGCCTTCGCTGTCGAGCTTGGCGGGCGTGGAATCGTCGGCGGCGAGGAACACTTCGAACGGTGCGCCGTTCTTGATTTGCGCGTAGAACTGACCCGTCGCGCCGAAGGATGCGACGACCTTGTTGCCCGTATCCTTCTCGAAGTCCGCGGCGATTGCCTGCACGGGCGCCGTGAAGTTGGCGGCGACCGCGACCTGCACTTCGCCCGCAAGCGCCGGCGTGGCAGCGATGCCCGCGGTGACACCGACAGCTAACGGAACGAAGGCGGAAAGCAAAGCGCGCAAAATACGAGTCTTCACGTAAAGCTCCTTGAATCGAGTTGAAATTCTGTTTATGGATCGACCTTGGACGGCACGTTGCAGGCCGCGAGCGTGTGGCCGTGCGGTTCGGCGAGCACCGTAATATATACGACTATATTACGTCGGCGCATGCTGGCTTTATGACATGTTGGGTATGAGTCTCGTCGGATGATTGTCGCATCACCGAATTGTGAGTGAAGCTCAAAGAATTGAGTTGACGTTTTGCGCGTTTTTCGAAGACACTAAACGATCAACGCCGACAGGCTGCCTATATAAATTGAGTAACGCTCAAGTCGAGTACATCAGGGAGACGACACCGTGACCGACGCATCGAATCTGCAACGCCTGAAGCTCGGCATCGAAGGACACGTCGCACGCGTGACGCTCGATCGCCCCGACGTGCGCAACGCGTTCGACGACGCGACCATCGTCGAACTGACCGCTGCCTTCCGCGCGCTCGACGACGACGCCAACGTGCGCGTCATCGTGCTCGCCGCGAGCGGCCCGGCGTTCTGCGCGGGCGCCGATCTCAACTGGATGAAGCGCATGGCGGGCTATTCGGAAGCGGAGAACCGCGCCGATGCGCTCGGCCTCGCGACCATGCTCAACACAATCTACGCGTGCAGCAAGCCGGTGATCGCGCGCGTGCAGGGCGACGCCTATGCGGGCGGCATGGGCCTCGTCGCGGTGTGCGACATCGCGGTTGCGGCGGATACGGCGCACTTCTGTCTCTCCGAAGCGAAGCTCGGCCTGATGCCCGCGACGATCGCGCCCTACGTGATCCGCGCCATGGGCGCGCGCGCGGCGCATCGGTACTTCGTGACGGCGGAACGCTTCGATGCCGCCGAAGCGCTGCGGCTGGGCTTCGTTCATGAAGCCGTCGCCGCCGATCAACTCGATGCCTGCGTCGATGCGATCGCCGCGAGCATCGCCGCGAACAGCCCGAACGGCGTGCGCGAATGCAAGCGGCTCGTCGCGGATTTCGCGGGCAAGAATATCGACGAAGCATTGATCGGGGAGACCGCCGAACGCATCGCGCGGATTCGCGCATCGGACGAAGGTCGCGAAGGCGTGCGCAGTTTCCTCGAAAAGCGCAAGCCTTCCTGGCTCGGCTGAACGGAGCATATCGACGTGATTACGCTGCATCACTGCGTGAGCGCGCGCTCGTTCCGGCCGCTGTGGGCGCTGGAAGAGATCGGCGTGCCTTATGAACTGAAGATGTTGCCGTTTCCGCCGCGTGTGTTCGCTCGCGGTTTCAAGGACGTGAACCCGCTCGGCACGATTCCCGCGTTCGAGGACGGCGCGCTCTTCATGACGGAATCGTCGGCGATCTGCCAGTATCTGGCGGCGCGCTATTCGTCGGGCGCGCTCGATGTCGCGCCGCACGAGGCGGATTTCGGCCGCTATCTCAACTTCCTGCATTTCGGCGAAGCGACGCTCACCTTTCCGCAGACGCTCGTTCTGCGCTATGCGCATCTGGAGCCGCCGGAGCGCTTGCAGCCGCAGATCGTCGATGACTACGCGCGCTGGTTCCACGCACGCCTGCGCACGCTCGCGCCGCTTCTCGACGCGCAAGATTATCTGTGCGCGGGGCGCTTCACGGCGGCGGACATTTCCGTCGGCTATGCGCTGATGCTCGCGGAGTTTCTGGATCTGAGCGAAGGCTTCGCGCCATCGATTGCCGCGTACTGGCGCCGCCTGCGCGAACGCGAAGGCTTTCTCCGCGCGATACGCGCGCAGGAAGCCGCGGCGCTCGCGCAAGACGTTTCGACCACGCCCTCGCCGCGCTTGCGTCCGTAGTTACCCTCCTTCAAGTCCCCCCGTCCGGAGGGCTGTGCGAAGCATCGCGCGGCCGTACTCTTCACATCACGCGCTGACGTTCACGCGCGCCGATTCAGAGAGACTTTTCTTGACGAGGTTGGCGATGGCCTTTATTTCCTGGTTCCTGTCGGTGGTTGTTGCGCTGCTCGCGACGGCCACTATTGCGATGGCGCTGCCGCGCTCCGCCGCGGACGAACTGAACGCCACCGCGCCGCAGTCGATTTTCAGCATCGAGATGAATCGCATCGACGCGATCCTCGCGTCCTGCATGCCGAACGCCGACTAAGCCGGCGGGCGCGAACGGGGCGCGTCGCTGGGCGGTGGGTGTAAGCGTTGTCGAATCAATGCGTTGCAGCAAAACCCAAAACGATATCCACAGGCTTGTGCACGAAAACTGTGGACAACATAAAGCATCGAGGCCTAAGAGCCTGGGAAGGTAACCCCAAGCCTTGCGCGAGGGGCGCGTCGGGAGACCAACACAGACGCAGAAGTACGCGATCGCCAGAATCGCAACCGCGCCTCGCCGGGGAGAGGCGCGGTTGCGTGGGCGACATGTTCCGACAGGTCGAATCCGTCGATAATGACCGCTCCAGAACAACCGGCGTCGACCTAGAACTGCATGACCGCCAATCTTTCCACCGTCTGGGGCGACGATTACCGGCGCTGGCTCGCCGATCTGAAACTGCGCGTCGAGCGGGCGCGCCAGCGTGCCGCGGCCAGCGCGAACCGCGAACTCGTCACGTTGTATTGGCAGATCGGTCGGGACATCCTCGATCGCCAGCGACGACAAGGCTGGGGCGCCGGCGTCATCGACCAGCTCGCGCGTGACCTGAAATCCGCGTTTCCCGACATGCGCGGCTTCTCGGTGCGTAATCTCAAGTACATGCGCGCACTGGCGCAGGCGTGGCCGGACGAGGGATTCGTGCAGCAGCCTGCTGCACAATTGCCGTGGTTCCATCTCTGCACACTGCTGGACAAGCTGAAGAACCCTGACGACCGGAGCTGGTACGCGGCAAAGGCGCTCGAGCACGGCTGGTCGCGTCAGGTTCTCGTGATGCAGATCGAAACCCTCGCGCACGCGCGCAACGGCAGCGCCGTCACGAATTTTGGCGAGCGGCTGCCGCCGCCGCAATCCGATCTGGCGCGCGACGCGCTGAAAGATCCCTATATATTCGATTTCCTCGGATTGGCCGAGAACGCGCAGGAACGCGATATCGAACAGGCGCTCACGCGTCACATCACGCGGTTTCTGCTGGAACTAGGGGCGGGTTTTGCTTTTGTCGGCCGGCAATACCGGCTCGACGTGGGCGGCGACGAGTTCTTCATCGATTTGCTGTTCTACCACCTGAAGCTGCGCTGCTACGTGGTGGTCGAACTGAAAACGACGCCGTTCAAACCGGAATACGCGGGCCAGCTCAATTTCTACCTGTCCGCCGTCGATGCGCAACTAAAAGCGCCCGAAGATCAGCCGACGATCGGGCTTTTGCTGTGCAAGGAGAAGAACCGGCTCGTCGCCGAATATGCGCTGCGAGGGGTCGCCAATCCGATAGGCGTGGCCGAATATCAACTGCTTCGGGAAGTTCCGGCGTCGCTGGAGACCACTCTGCCGTCGATAGACCGGATCGAGGCCGAGTTGCGCGGCGAAATGCCGGACGAGCGCTAGCGTAGAGAGCGGGAAAAAAAGGCCAAAAAAAAGCCCGCTTCAGTTGAGCGGGCTTGAATCCACATCGGTTGAGACATGGAGGAGACAGGTGTAAGTATAAACCCTTAAGCCTCCGAGTCAACACCTAAAACAAAAAAAATCGCAATCGGGTTTGTACCGCAGCAAATTTGCAACACTTTGTCGCCGTTCACTGCTTGCCGAGGCTGTGGTAGTACGCCGCCAGGTTGGCGACATCTGCATCCGACAAGGTTTTCGCCATCATCGACATCATCTCGTTCTTGCGCTCGCCCGAGCGGAAATCGTTGAGCGCCTTCACGAGATACTCCTCCGTCTGCCCGGCGAGATTGGGCGCTTCCGGCAGTTTCGACATGCCGTCGATGCCGTGACACGCCGCGCATGCCGTCGCCTTCGCGCGCCCGGCTTTGACATCGCCGGCGGCGAACGCGGCGTGCGACATCGCCGCGAGCACGCCCGCCAGCATTGCCGCCGTCAACGCGATCCTCATTTGGCCCCCGTGTACGAGATGCGGTAGATCGCGCCTGCGTAGTCGTCGGAGACGAGGAGCGAACCGTCCTGCAACATCTGCACATCGACGGGGCGGCCCATGTATTCGCCCGTCGACGTGAGCCAGCCTTCCGCGAAGACTTCCGCTTCGCCGGCGGTGCCGTCGTCCTTGATCGGGATGAACATGAGGCGCGCGCCGATCGGCTTGGTGCGGTTCCAGGAGCCGTGCTCCGCATCGAAAACGCCGCCCTGATACTTCTGCGGGAACATCTTGCCGTTATAGAACGACATGCCAAGATCGGCGGCGTGCGCGGCGAACTCGACCTGCGGAAACACGACGCCCGCCGGCGGGTTCTGGTCCTTGTATTCCACCGTGCGCACCTTGCCGCCGCCGTACCACGGGAAGCCGAAATTCTCGCCGCCCTTGGTCGCGTGGTTCAGCTCGCCGGGCGGGATGTCGTCGCCCATGCCGTCGACCTGGTTATCGGTGAACCAGAGCGTCTTGTCCTTCGGATTGAAATCGAGGCCGACCGAATTGCGCACGCCATGCGCATACACTTCGCGGTTCTTGCCGTCCTGATCCAGACGAATAATGCCGGCGAGCCCGTTGCGATCGAGTTCCGCGAGCTTGTCCTTCGGCGGCACGTTCCACGGCTGGCCGAGCGCGACGTACAGCTTCTTGTCCGGCCCGATACGACAGTAGCGCGCGCCGTGATTGAAGCTTTCGAACTGAGTCGGAATCAGCTTGCCCTGCGGGACGACGACCGCCGCCGCGACATCCGGCCCGCCTTCGCCGAAGAACTGCGCGGCCGGAAAACCCAGCACGCGATTCTGCTCGACCACGTAGAGCACGCCGTCCGGCGAGAAGCACACGCCGTTGGGCACCTTGAACGTCACCGACGACGCGAACTGCACCACATCGCTCGCGACGCGCTGTTTGGTCCGATCGGTGACCTGCCACACGCGATTCTTGCGCGTGCCGACGAACACCACGCCCGTCGAAGGCTCGATCGCCATCGCGCGGGCTTCCGGCACCACCGCGTACAGCTCGATCTTGAAGCCCGGCGGCAGCTTGATCTGTTCGAGATTCTTGCGCAGCGCGTCGGCGGTCTGGCCGGCTTGCGGGACGGTTTCCGCCGGCGTGGCGTTGCCGGTCTGACGGAAGTTCGAAAGCGTGTTGACGTTGTCCTGCGCGGCGTTCGCATACGGCAGGCAGGCGAACATTGCACCGACGGCCAGCGGCAAAAGCTTCAGCGTTGCATTCATCTGGTTTGTCTCCTGTTGTTGTCGACCGGTTCGGGCGGCTCGGCGCCGTGGACCGGTTCCATGCAAAGCAAGACTCCTTGGGAAATTGCACTGAACGACACACGACTACGATCGCCGAAGCGCGCGGCCGGAAACGACCGGACGCGAACGCTGCGACGCTGCCTGCAGTGAAACAATCTTAGGATAGAAAACGCTTATGTAAGCATTGGATGACTAATTTTCGAGGCCGCGCAGCGATCCATGCGGCATCTATTTCCGGCCGTCGAAAAGAAACACGTCGGACCGATTCGGGCTCGGCAGCGCCACGATGAGGCGTGCGCTGTCGAGCACCGCGTTACCGGTCACGGTCGCATCGGGAAGCGGGCAGGGCGCGGGGCCGAATGTCACCGAGACGTCGTATGCGTTCGCGCCTTCGTGCGGCGCGGCCGTGCCCTTGAAGATGCAGCCGGATGTCGTCGTGCCGGCCAGATAGCCGTCGCCCGCGATCGTGATGCGTGTCTGCGTCGTGCCGCCGAGCGCCATGCCGCGCCCGCTATACAGTCCGCCGAGGTTGGCGCGGGTCGGCGCGATATCGAGTATCGTCGCGGCGCTGGCGGAGAACGCGAGCCCCGCGCTGCCGTCCTTGTTCGCGACGGTTCCATCGACGGCCGGCGCGTGCGCGAAGTCCGCGTTGAACACGGCCGGCGATGCGCTCCCCCGGCCGATGCGGTAGTCGAATGCGGAGTCGCTGGTGAAGCGCCCGTTGCCCGATTGCGCGCCGTTCTTCGCGACCGCGACGCCCGCGAGTCCCGTGCCGCCCGCGCCTCCGTAGAAGAGATACGCGGTGCCATCGAAGAGCATGAGCAGGGTGGCTTCGGCGGTGCTGCCTTTGAGCGTGCCTTTGTAGATGCCGCCGGAGGGCAGCGTGGTCGTCGTGGTGCCGGGCGGTGGTGGCGTGTTGGAGCCGTCGGTGGAACACGCAGCGAGAGCGACGGCGCAAACCACCAGGGGAATCGCGTTTCTTGTCATTCAGGACTCCGGTCGCGAGCGGTGAGAGTTCTGTATAAGCGCTTCAATCATGAAGGTCAAGCACGCCGCGCGTCATCATTCAGCGCTCATTCAGCCTCTTTACGATGCATTCCATGGCAACGCGACACACGCAGCGCGAGCCGAACCCAACAAAGACATCGTCCGATCTGAGGAGCAAAAAATGAACAAATCGACTATCGCGGTATGCGCGCTCGCCGTCGCCTGCACGGTGGGGATGAGCGGTTGTGCGTCAATGGGCAGTTCCGCCGACGTGTACAACAGCATGCAGACGCAGCACGAGGAAACCGTGCGCATGGCGACCGTCGAAAGCGTGCGCGGCGTGACGATCGAAAACAACGACGGCCAGTCGAGCCCGCTCGGCGCGCTCGGCGGCGGCCTGCTCGGTGCGGTCGCGGGCAGCGCGGTCGGGGGCGGACACGGCTCGTTGCTCGCGGGCGTGATCGGCGGACTGGCCGGCGCGGTGGCGGGCGATCAGGTGCAGGACCATCTCGAACGGCAGAAGGGACTCGAGATCACGGTGCGGCTCGACAACGGCGATCTGCGCGCGATCACCCAGGCCGCCGATGGCCAGATGTTCTATGCCGGCCAGCGCGTGCGGCTCCTGTCGAGCGGCGGCATCACGCGCGTGACGGCCTGACGCTGTACGCCACGACGAACCGGCTCCGGCCGGTTGCGTCCCACGAAGGCTCCCAGAAACGCGAGAAGAGGCCGCTCATCGAAGCGGCCTCTTGAATTTTCGTGCGTGTGTCTGCCGCGTGGCTTCAACGATAAATCGATGCCCGCGTGCCGCTCTTCGCGCGACCCCAGATCTGCTCGTCGGCGAGAGTCGTTTCGATCAGTTCGACGGGCGCTTCGCCGTCTCGAATCACCGCGACGCGAAAGCCGTCGATCGGTTCGTACGGGCCGAGCAGCACGAGCTTGCCTTCGATCGCTTTCGTCAGATCGCTGACCTTGAACGCGGCATGCGGCACGGTGCGCATCAACTCGGGCAGCGTGCTGCCTTCTTCGAAACGGTGATATTGCACGCGCATGAGTTCGCAATCGGCGTCGCTCGTATGCATGCGGAACTGCGCGCTGTAGCGCTCGCCTTCGCGCGGCTCGCGCGTCGGGATGCCCATGTGATGGAACTCATACGTGACGCCGTTTCGGATGAACATCGGGTGCTCCAGCGGTTCGGATTCAATACGCGCCGGCCATCGGCAAAAGCAGATAGGGCAGGAGATCTTCGTAGCGCATCGGCTCGGAAGCGGCGATTGCGTCGTCGCGCGTTGCTTCGGACGATGCATCGCGCTCGCCGTCCCCCGCGATCAGCGATGCGGCCACGATGGGCGTCGGTTCGATCTTCATCTCTCCCTCCTGTCATGCAGCGTGTGAGAGGAAGTTTGATCGGGGAGAATTAGACGATCGTGAGGGCGCGTTTTCGGCGTCTTTCCCGCTGCCCGAAAGGAGGCCATCTGGCAAACGCTTGCCCCGTGTCGAAGCCGCGCATCGTCATCTTCGGCGCATTCGATCGCCACAACTTCGGCGACATGCTGTTCGCGCACGTCGTCGCGCATCTGCTTGCGGAGCGTCGTCCGGATGTCGAACCGATATTCGCCGGGTGCGGGCGGCGCGACTTGCGCGCGCACGGCGGGCACGACGTCACCGCGCTTTCGCAACTGGCAAAGCGCTGCCGCGACGAACCCTTCGCGCTGATTCACGCGGGCGGCGAACTGCTGACGTGCGACGCATGGGAAGCGGCCGTGATGCTACAGACGCGCGAAGCAGCGCAAACCTGCATCGCCCGATACGGCTCGCGCGCGGCAGATCGCGACGCGTGGGCGCGCGCCGAACTCGGAACGGATGCGCGCGCGCCCTATGTCATCGGCCGGGAGACGTTCGGGCAGGCCGCGTCGATCTGCTTCAACGCGATCGGCGGCGCGACGCTCGACGCCCGCGAAGCCGCGTTGCGCGAGGAAGTGCTGACCAAACTTCGATCGTCCGACCAGATCAGCGTGAGGGACGCGCAAACGCAAGCCGCGTTGAAGCGCGCGGGCATCGATGCGCAACTCGTCCCGGACCCGGCATCAATGGTCGCCGAGCTTTTCGATGCGCGCATCCGGACACATTCGGACGCACGCCGCGGCTATCTGGCGGTTCAGTTCAGCGCGGATTTCGGCGATGACGCGACGCTCGCGCAGATCGCGCATCAACTGGATGTGCTCGGCAAAACGACGGGGCTCGGCATCGTGCTGTTTCGTGCGGGCGCGGCGCCGTGGCACGACGACATCGCGGTCTACGCACGCCTGGCCGCAGGCATGCGCCACGCGGACGTGACGATCTTCGAGTCGCTGAACGTCTGGGACATCTGCGCGCTGATCGCGAACAGCGATGGTTTCGCGGGCAGCAGCCTGCACGGCCGGATCGTCGCGACGACGTACGGCTTGCCGCGCGTGAATTTCCAGCACGCGGATGCCGCGAAGCAGCGCGCGTATGTGTCGACGTGGGAGATCGCGGATGCGCCGGGCGTCGTGCCGGTGACGGACCTGCATGCGGCGATGCGCGAGGCACTGTCGATGGATCGCGCAACGCTTCGTGACAAGGCATCGTCGCTGGCGAACGCGTATCGCGCGGGATTCGAACCGATCGCGCAGCGTGCGCTTCGGTCATGAAGCCGCGAAATCCAGATACGCCCTGACGGCCGCCGCGCGCTCGAAGCGCCGGTACACCATCGCCACTTCCGACGGCACCGCTTTCCCCGCGATCTCCCGATACTCCACGCCCGGCACCGTCACGCACTGCGCGAGCGAGCGCGGCACGACGGCGACATCACCGCCCAGCGACACATGCGCGAGCACGTCCGCGAGCGTGCCCGGCTGCGCGACGACCCGCGCCGTAAAGCGCCCGCGCCGCGCCACTTCGAGCGTGCCGGATTCCTGCTCGGGCACGACGAACGACTGATCGCACAGTTGCGCCGGCGTGATGACGCGCGACGCCGCCAGCGGCGAATCGGCCGGCAACGCGACGATGAACGCATCGCGATGCACGGTGCGCGCCTCGACGCCTTCCGGGTACGGCACCGGCGGCCGCACATAGGCGATATCGATGCGCCCTTCCATCAACAGCGCGCCGGCCTCGCGCATCACGATTTCCTCGATGCCGATCTCGACGAGCGGATAACGCGCCCGAAAACCGCGCACGGTAGCCTGCAGCACGCCCGAATAGACCGCCGACCCGACATAGCCGATGACGATCTTCCCCAGCTCGCCGCGCTCCGCCAGCGCCGCGCGTTCGGCGCCGCGCGCGAGATGATCGAGCGCGCTGACGGCCTCCCCGAGATAAGCCTCGCCTGCCGCCGTCAGCGCGACCGATCGCTTCGTCCGATGAAAAAGCCGCACGCCGAGCAGCCGTTCGGCTTCCTGAATCTGCTTGGTGAGCGCGGGCGGCGCGATGCCGAGCTCCTCCGCCGCGCGCGCGAAATGCAGATGCCGGGCGACGCTGAGAAAACAGCGCACATGACGCAACTCGACAGGCATGTCCGTATTCACGAATTCGATAATTATTCGACGATTCTATGCCAATGACAGGAAAGACGGACGCCACTAGCATCGGAAGACTCTTTCGCTTTCATCGCGCATGCCATGTCGAACACATCCGGGAACCGCTTCGTCCTGCTCACCGCGTCCGCGACGTGTGCGCTGATCACGCTCGACACGAACGTCGTCGCGGTGGCGCTGCCGTCCATCGCACGCGATTTTCACGCCGGTTTCGCCGATGTCGAATGGGTCGTCAGCGCGTACATGGTCGCGTTCGCCGCGTGCCTGCTGCCCGCGGGCGCGCTCGCTGACCGCATCGGCCGCAAGAAAATGCTGATCGCGGGCCTCGCCGTGTTCTCTCTGGCGTCGCTCGGTTGCGGCCTCGCGCCATCCGCGCTGGCGCTGAACCTCGCGCGCGCGGCGAAGGGCCTCGGCGCAGCGATGCTGCTGACGTCCGCGCTCGCGATCATCGCGAACACGTTTCACGAAGGCGCGGCGCGCGCCCGCGCGTGGGCGGTGTGGGGCACGTGCATGGGCGTATCGACGACCATCGCGCCGCTCGTCGGCGGCGTCATCACGCAATGGGCGGGCTGGCGCTGGATCTTCCTGATGAATCTGCCGATCTGCGCGGTGCTCGCGACATGCGCCTGGCGCGGCATGCGCGAATCGCGCAATCCACATGCGGGATCGCTCGATCTCGCCGGCAGCGCGCTCTTTGCCGCCGCGCTCGCGCTCGGCATCTGGGCGCTGATCGACGCGCAGGCCGACGGCTGGACGGACTGGCGCACTGTGGCGCGCCTCGCCGCGTGCGTGGTGCTCTTCATCTTTTTCGTGCGGGTGCAGCGTTCGCGCGCACACGCGATGATCGACCTCGCGCTGTTCCGGCAGCCGCGCTTCGTCGCCGCCGTGCTCGCGATGTTCGGCTACGCGGCGTGCGCGCAAGTGATGATGACCTTCCTGCCGCTCTACTTGCAGAACGCGTTCGGCCTGCCGGCGGTGCGCGCGGGTCTCGGCATGCTGCCCTTCGCGATCGCGATGGTCGTCGGTCCGCATATCGGCGCGTCGCTGAGCAGGCGTGTCCCGCCGATGATGCTTCTGACGCTCGGCCTCGCGACCATCGGCGCGGGCAATCTGCTGACGGCGCTCTTCGCGGGCATGTCGAGCTACGGGATGATCGCGGTCGGCATGATCGTCACGGGACTCGGCGCGGGCGTGCTCAACGGCGATACGCAGAAGGCGATCATGGCCTGCGTGCCGCCGAACCGCACCGGCATGGCTTCAGGCATCAGCACGACGACGCGCTTCACCGCGATCGTAACTTCAGTGGGCGTGCTGGGCGCCGTGCTCGCGACGCGCACGCACGCCGCGCTCGATATCCACGCGTCGAGCCTCGCCGATCCGCAACGCGTCCTCGATGCCACGTTCCTCTCGCGCCTGCTCGCCGGCGATCTCGCGCATGCGGGCGGAAGCCTCGCCGGGCCGCAGGGCGTGGCGATCATGCGGATCGCGCGGGAGAGTTTCGCGAGCGGCTTCGCGGCATCGCTCGGCGTGGCGGGCGTATGCGCGCTGACGATCGCGGCGGCGGTCTGGCTGCTCGCGGGCCGCGCGACTGTCGAAGGCGGCGCGACGGGATCGGCGCTGGCCGAATGACGCGAGCTGAACGGCTCGCCGCACGCCACGTTCCGTCCTATCCTTCTTCTGGCGCCATTGAACGGAGTGATCACGCAATGAACAGCCTGGAAGGAAAAATCGTCGCCATCACGGGCGGCTTTGGCAGCCTGGGGCTCGCGACGGCGCGTGTACTCGCCGAACGCGGTGCGCGCGTAGCGTTGATCGGCCACGGAGGACCATCGGATGCATTGCCCGCGCCGCTCGCCGATGCGTGCGTCGTCACCGGCATCGATCTGACGGATGCGAAGTCGGCGCCGAAGGCCATCGACGCCATCGTTCAGCAGACGGGCGGCCTGCACGCGCTCGTGAACGTGGCGGGCGCGTTCAGCTGGGAAACGATCGCGGACGGCAGCGCCGACACCTGGCAATCCATGTTCGACGTCAACGTGAAGACCGCGCTCAACGCATCGAAGGCGGCGCTCGCGCAATTGAGCGCGAAAGAGGGCGGGCGCATCGTCAATATCGGCGCGCTCGCGGCGATGAAAGCGGGCATGGGCATGGGCGCGTATGCGGCATCGAAGGCGGCGCTGCTGCGCCTGACCGAAGCGCTCGCGGAGGAGCTTAAGGACAAGGGCGTCACGGTGAACGCGGTGTTGCCGTCGATCATCGATACCGCGCCGAATCGCCGCGACATGCCCGACGCCGATTTCTCCCGCTGGGTGAAGCCGGAGGAACTCGGCGCGGTGATCGCGTTCCTGCTTTCGCCCGATGCGCAATGCATAACGGGCGCGGCGATTCCGGTGACGGGACGCGTCTGACGCTCAGCGGGTCTGCGCCTTGAACGTTTCACCCCGCATGCCCGCGCGATCCACGGCCGCGATGCGATTGCGGCCGTTGTCCTTCGCCTGATACAACTGCGCGTCGGTGAGATTGATGAATGCCGTGACGTCCATGCGTTCACCGGGCACGACGGTGCCCACGCCAAAGCTCGCCGTCACTTGCTGATCGTGCGGCGAGCGCACGTGCGGGATCGCTTTTTCGGCGATCAACGCGCGGCAACGCTCCGCGATGCGCATCGCGGCTTCGGCGTCGGTATCGGCGAGGATCAACGCGAATTCCTCGCCGCCGAAACGACCGAGGAAGTGTTGCGGACCGGCCGCTTCGCCGAGCACGCCGGCGATGCGCTTAAGGCATTCGTCGCCCTGAACGTGGCCGTAATAGTCGTTGTACGACTTGAAGAAGTCGATATCGATCATGACGAGCGACAGCGGCGTGCCCGATTCCTTCGCGGCATCCCATTCGCGCGCCATCACGTCGTCGAAACGGCGGCGGTTGCCGACGCCCGTCAGGCTGTCGCTGAACGACAGGCGCTCCAGTTCCTGCTGCAATTGCGCGAGCTTTTCCTCGGTGCGCTTGCGTTCGCTGATGTCGAACATGAAGCCGATCAGCGCTTCGACCTCGCCTTTCTCGTTGCGCTCGACGTGCACGACGTCGCGCAGCCACACGTAGCCGCCGTCGCGGGTGAGCGCGCGGTAATCGGCCTCGTGATCCGTGCCGGCTTTGGATTGCGAGACGCAGAAGGTGACGACGGCTTCGCGATCGTCCGGATGCATGCGCTCGGCCCAGTCGTGGACCGTTTTCCACGATGACGGGGCCCAGCCGAGCAGCGACTCGATCTGCGGCCCGATGTAAGCGAATTCCATCGTCGCCCAGTCGATCTTCCAGGGAATCGCTTTGGTCGATTCCAGCAGCGTGCGATAGACGGCGTGATCGTCCTCGCCGAGTGCGCGGTCGGGTGGCGCGAGGGTGTCTTCGTGGCGCAGGAATGCGGCCTTGAGCGGGGGGGCGGAGGGGGCGCGAGTCATTGTGGGGGGCGGGAGGCTGGGGTGGCGGTTGGGTGTGTTATCGGCAGGGGCGGGGGATTCTGAAGGGTGACGATGCGGGCGCGGGGTTTTGGACTTTTCGAATGTCGAGAGGAGGAGGATGCGGCATGGTTACCGAGCGGGAACGATGGATTCGTAGCACGCGCCTCGCGAGTTGCCACGTTTCCGAACGGATACGAAATTCGATTTTTGTGCGTGGAATCATATCCTCGTTCCCGAGCGGATACCAAATGGGCTTGCATGACTTACGTCGTGGCATAATATTCCCGAGCGGGAACGGAGAATGAGATGACCGACCATCGAGACCAGATAACCGACGTTGTTGCATTGGGTGCGCTCGTGCGCGCCGTGCGCATCGCGCAAGGCTTCAAGCGGGATGAGCTGGCAACAGCAACTGGCCTGTCGCCCAAATTCATCACTCACGTGGAGTCAGGAAAATCAACGGCTCAGGTCGGGAAGGTGTTGCAGTTGCTCAACGAACTCGGCATGCGTTTCTATGTGGAGACGCCGGGCACGACTTTTACGAAGGAAAGCCTCAACGCCGCAATGAAGCGGCGCCGGTCGCGCCGAACCACTCCACCTGAGGCGGCTTAGTCATGGCGTCCCGAACTTTGATTGCATACGCCAACGGGCGACGCGTCGGTACGCTGATTGATGAGAACGGTATTTGGAGCTTCGGCTACGATCCCGACTGGGTCGCAGCAAAGGATGCCTTTCCCTTGTCGCCGGCTTTTCCGCTAAACAGCGTCCGCGTCGTCGATGGCTCGTCAGAGCGTCCCGTGCAGTGGTTCTTCGACAACCTGCTTCCAGAAGAAGCCATGCGTGACGCGCTTGCGAAGGAAGCGTCCATGGACGCCAGCGACGCATGGGGATTGCTCGCCTATTACGGACGTGAAACCGCGGGCGCGCTTTCGCTGATGGCTGAGGGCGAAATCGAGCCCAAAGGTGACCGGGTTCCGCTGCCGCTGAACGAGCTCGAAAAGCGCATTCAGGCAATGCCGACACTGGCGCTGAGTGCGACTTCGCCGAAGCGCATGTCGGCCGCGGGCGCTCAACAGAAGCTGCTCGTCATCCTGACGGGGAAGCACCCCAAACACGAGTTGTTCGAGCCCGTGGGCGCCGAGCCGTCCATGCATTTGCTCAAGCCGGATATGCGTACGACCGGCTATCCTCATTCGGCAATCAACGAGTTCTTCTGCGCGCGGCTGGCGCGCCAGTTGGGCTTGAACGTGCCCCATACGCATTTCCTGCGCGCGCCTTCGGCCTGTTACGTCATCGACCGATTTGACCGTGACACCGCGAGCACGCCAGCGTCACGAGTTCACATGCTAGATGCGACGCAGCTGCTCAACAAGGACAAGGCATTCAAGTACAACAACGCCAACGCCAAGGCCCTTGCCGAGTGCGTGGCCCTGCTCAGCACGAAGGCGCTTGCCCGACTCGCACTTTTCCGGTGGACTGTGTTCAACATCCTCATCGGTAATGCGGATGCCCATCTGAAGAACGTTTCTTTCTTCTCCCGTGCGAGCGGCTTCGCTCTTGCGCCTTTCTATGACCTTGTGAGCACGGTGGTCTACAACACGCCTTCTTACAATGAACACAGCGAGCCTTGGCCCCACGTGGAGCTTTCCATGCCCATTGGCAACGCGAGGCGGTTCGATGAAGTGTCGCGCGCGAACGTGCTTGCGTTCGCTGAAGAACTCGGAATCCGTGCGTCGGGCGCAAAAAAGGACCTCGAGAAGACGCTGGCCGAACTGCCCGGCGCCATTGAGAGAGCGCGTGAAGAGGTCAACATTATTGCTGAACCCAGTGCTGGCGAGATTCGGCTCCTAGATGGCATCACACATATGCCGCTGAACGAAATGAGTCGAGCCCTCAGTTGATCTCCCGCCCCACCACGAAGTGCACAACCCCCGTCCGCCCTTCCTCAAACGCCGCTTCACAATAAGCCAGATACAGCCCCCAGGTCCGCAAAAACCTCTCATCGAGCCCCAGTGCACGAACCGCATCGACACGCGCTTCAAAAGCACCACGCCAACATCGCAACGTCCGCGCATAATCCGCCCCAAACGACAGCGCCACACAAGCCCCCATCCCCGCCCGCCGCGCCGCACGCACGAACCGCTCCGGACTCGGCAGCATTCCCCCAGGAAAGATCGTCTCCCGAATGAAATCACTCGACGCGCGATACGCCGAAAATCGCGCATCGTCGATCGTGATCGATTGCACGAGCGCCTTCGCTCCCGGCGCCAGACATCGGCGCAGCGTGCGGAAATACGTCGGCCAGAACCGCTCTCCAACCGCCTCGAACATTTCGATCGACACCACCGCATCGTACTGACCGCGAAGATCGCGATAGTCGCGCAACTCGATATCGACGAGCCCGTCCAGTCCTTCACGCGCGATACGCTCGACAGCGAACGCATGCTGTTCCGACGAGATCGTGACCCCGTGAACGCGAATCCCGAGACGCGCCGCATGCCGCGCAAAACCGCCCCAGCCGCAGCCGATCTCCAGCACGCGCATGCCCGCCGTCAGCCCGAGCGTATCGACGATGCGCTGATACTTCCGATGCTGCGCGGCTTCGAGCGAAAGATCGGCGTCGCCGTCGAACCAGGCGCTCGAATACGTCCACGTCGGATCGAGCCACAGTGCATAGAACGCATTGCCGATGTCGTAGTGCGCGTGAATGTTGCGTCGGCTGCCCGCGCGCGTGTTCATCCGCAACCGATGCCGCACGTTGTGCCAGCACTGCGCGAAAAAACCGCCCGCGACGGTGCGCCCGATCGCCGGCTCGTTGCGGATCGCGAGCCGCAGCAGGGCGCAAGGATCGGGCGTATCGATCCATCCATCGCGATACGCCTCCGCAAAACCGATGTCTCCCGCGCGCAGGATCGCGCGGCAGGCGCGCCAGTCGTGTATGGAAAGGTGCGCGGCGGGCTGCATGAGCGGATCGCCGAACACGCCGCGGCCGCCGTCCGGCGTCACGAGCACCAGATGTCCGATGCGGATGCGACGCAGAAGGCCGAGAAAGATCCGTGCCGACAGCGGCATGGACGATGATGCGTAGAAGGACCGCAACAGGTTCATGGTCGGGATTTGGCGGGATTCGGTGGATGCTTGCCGTGAAAGGGCACGCGCTTCATCCATAGCCGCAGCGCCTGCCAGTGAATGCGAACGATGACGCTCGCGGCGAAAAGCGGCGCGCGCAGCATCGCGCGCCACACGAGCGCGCCGGTGAGCGGCCGCGCGGCGAGACCGATCGCGGTGCGAATCAGTAGGCCGTCACCATCGCGATAATCGATCGAGACGGAAAGACGATCGCCACGACGGCGCACGCGAAACGCGTAATCGCCCGCGACCTCGCAAAAGGGCGAAACGTGCAGCGTCTTGCGGCAGACGAGCACGGTGTCATCGGCGATCGGTGCGTGATCCTTCGCGCTCAGCAGGTAGCCGCGATGCTCGCCGAACGTGTTGCGCACGTCGGCATAAAGCGCGCGCAATGCGCCCGCGCGGTCGTGACAGAACCAGAAGCTCACCGGATTGAACGCGTAGCCGAACACGCGCGGAATCGTCAGCAAATGGATTTCGCCATCGGCTGGAATGCGTGCTTGCGCCAGGCACGAGCGCATCCAGAGATCGAGATCGCAATCGTCGCGCGGACCGTAATCGCGCCTGAAAAGAGCAAGCGGCCGAATGCGGTCGATGCCGAACCACGCGCGTCGAAGCGCATCGAGTTGCGCGACGTCGCAATAGACGTAGCTCATCGGATATTCGAAGCGATGCCGCGTCGGGCGCAGCCGTTCGTGCATCACGCGGCCCGTCAGCCATTGCGCCGTTTTCATGGTTTCGCCCATGCCGGCTGCACGCCGAAATCGCGCGCGACGCGCAATGCCGACTTCAGTCCGTCCTCGTGAAAGCCGTAGCCGGTCCATGCGCCCGCGTACCACGTGCGGCGCGCGCCCTGAACGCGCGGCAGACGCGTCTGAGCGTCGATGGCGGCAAGATCGAAGAGCGGATGTTCGTATTCGTAACGGCCGATCTCCGTGCCGGGCGCGGGTTCATCGACGGGATTGAGCGTCAGAACCACGGGCGTCCTGAATGGCAAGGGCTGGAGCTGGTTGAGCAGATAGCTCACGCAGACCGGCTCGACCGCTTCCCGCACAAGCCCTGCGCGCGCGCCGATATAGTTCCACGCCGACCACACCCGGCGACTGCGCGGCAGCAACGCGCGATCCGTATGCAGCACCGCGCGATTGCCCTGATAGCGCACGGCGCCGAGCAAGGCGCGTTCTTCGGCGGATGCGTCGTCGAGCAGGCGAAGGCTCGTCGGTGCATGCGTGGCGAAGACGACGGCATCGAAGCGCTCAGGACCGGCATCGTCGGTCATCACGGTGACGCCGTCGTCGTCGCGGCGAACGCCTCGCACGGGCGTATGCGTGCGCACGTCGTCGAGCGTCGCCGCGATGCGCCGCACATACTCGCGCGCCCCGCCCGCGACCGTCTTCCACGGCGGCCGATGGTTCACCTGCAAGAGCGCGTGATTCAGGCAGAAGCGCAGAAACGTCGCCGCGGGAAAGCGCAGGATATCGTGCGCCGCGCTCGACCAGATCGCCGCGGCCATCGGCAAAAGATAGTGACGTTGAAACGGCGCGCCGTAACCGCCTTCGACGAGCAGTTCGCCGACCGAGCAGCGATTCACGCTTACGCGCTCCAGATGCGCGTGCGCCGATGCATTGAAGCGCAGGATATCGCGCAGCATGCCGAGAAACGACGGCGAAAACAGATTGCGCCGCTGCGCGAACACCGTGTTGAGATTCGTGCCCGCCCATTCGAAACGTCCGCCGTCGAGCGAAACGGAGAACGTCATCTCGCTCTGATGCGCGAGCACGCCGAGTTCGTCGAAGAGCGCGATGAGATTCGGGTACGTGCGGTCATTGAACACGAGAAAGCCCGTATCGACGGGATGCTGCATGCCATCGAGCGCGACATCGACGGTATGCGTGTGTCCGCCGAGATAATCGGCTGCTTCGAAGAGCGTCACGCGATGCGCGCGCGAGAGCAGATACGCGCTCGCGAGACCGGCGATCCCCGCGCCGATCACCGCGATACGCTGCTGTCTTCCTTCTGTCGATGCATTCATGCCGGGCGGTCTCCTCGCGCCAAAAGGTCTCCTCGCGCCACATGGACATGGCTGTTTTCAAGAGATACGAGAAGGACGCGCGCGCGGATGCATGCGCGTGTCGTGACATCGTGACGTCGCGTCACTCGCGCTGACCGGGGCTCTGAAATCCGGGCTGTCCGATTTGTTCGGGCGATTGCGGCACGCGACGGAAACGTGCGATGTCGTAGCCCATCGCGTCGAGGCGCGCGAGCAGCGAGCGATAAACGTCGTCGCTCATCGATGGCTCGCGCGAGAAGATCCAGCCGAGTTTCTTGTTCGGATAGCCGAGGATCGTGTAGCGATAATCCGGATCGACGTAGAGCGTGAGTTGCGTCACGTGGACCGGCCAGAACGGTTGCACGCTCCATTCGCCGCCATCGCTGCCGGGCTTCACGGTGTCGACGAAATGATGTGTCGTCTCCGCTTGTTCGAAACCGTTCTTGCGGCCGTGAAAGACGTCGTCGATTTTGCCGTCGGGGCGCAGCGACCATTCGACGTGCGTGCCGACGAAGTCGCGTTCTGCGAAGTACGGAATGTTCGCGATGACATACCAGCGCCCCATGTAACGCGGCACATCGACGGCCACGGTCTGAAGCGGCTCGCCCGCGCGCGGATTCGGATTCGGCGGGCTCGAACAACTCGCCAGCGCCGCGACGACGCCCGCCGCCACGAGCGCAACGACCAGCACGCGATGTACATTTTTCATGTCGTCACCTTCATCGGACGCTTCTCGAACAGAAAATGCGCGACGCCCCATTCGCCGCCGCGCGCGTAGCCGAAGAGTTCGGCGACCGCCATGTAGAACATGCGCCAGCGCTGGAACCAGATCGCGGCCGCATCGCCGTAGACGTCGCGGAGCATCGGCATGACGGTATCGCGTGCGGCATCAAGTGCTGCGAGCCATTGATTCGCGGTACGCGCATAGTGCGTGCCGTTCATCCACCACTGACGCGTCGCACGCAGATCGTCCTGGAAATGCAGCAGCAAGGAGGCCGAAGGCATCGTGCCGCCGGTGAAGAAATAGCGCGACATCCAGTCGCCGCCATCGCGCGACGTGAAGTGATACGCAAGCTTCTTGTGCGCGAAGTGGTGGACAAAAAGTCGTCCGTCATCGGCGAGCCAGCGCGCGATCTTCGCGAGCAGCAGGCCGTAGTGCTTCATGTGCTCGAACATCTCGATCGAGACGATGCGATCGAACGGCGCTTCCGCACGCGCGAACTCGAAATCGACGATATCGCCCGTCACGACGCGCACATTGCCGAGCCCGCGCTGTCGCGCCCGCGCTTCGATGAACGCGCGCTGCCCGTGCGAATTCGACAGCGCGACGATCTGCGCGCGCGGATAACGCTGCGCCGCCCACAGCGCAAACGAACCCCAGCCGCAGCCGAGATCCAGAATGCGCTGGCCATCGGCGAGTTGCGCGCGCTCCGCATAGCGTTCGAGCATCGCGAGTTCGGCCTGCGCCAATGACTCGTCGCCGAGCGGATAAAAGCCGCACGAATACTTGAGACGCGGTCCGAGATGCGCCTCGAAGAATGCGTCCGGCAATTCATAGTGCTGCGCGTTGGCGGCTTGCGTGTCGATCGCGATCGGGCTCGCGCGCAGTTCGGCGAGCAGGCGTTCAAATGCCTTCATGCGCAGTGCGTTGTCGTTCGCGTGTTCGTCGGTGAGACGCTGGCGGATCAGCATGCGCATGCCGGCGCGCACGAGCGCATCGGGCACGAAGCCGCGCTCGCACGCGCGAATGATCCGGCTTTCGTCGTGCGCGGGCATGTCTGCCGGCGTTGCGGGCGTCTCGTGGGCGGTGATGTTTATCGGCATATCGTTCCTCTGTTCACACGCGTTTGCGTGGCCACGGAATCAGCGCGCTCGTCGTGCGCATGTAGTCGCGATAGCCGTCGCGCGTTTCGGCCAGGCGCGCTTCCAGAATCGGAATGCCCGATACCTTCAGCAGCAGCCAGGCCATCAGCACGGGCGGCGCGAGCGTGGCCCAGCCCCACGGCAGTTCGATCGACAGCACGGCGTAGGCGAGCCAGTGCACGCACTCGAAGAAGTAGTTCGGATGACGCGAATAGCGCCACCAACCTTCGCGGCACACTTTCCCGCGATGCGCGGGATCGGCGACGAAGCGCTTCAGTTGACGGTCGGCGGCGGCTTCGCCCGCGACGGCGATGATCCACACCGCGACGAAACCCGCGACGCCCAGCGGACTCGCCGCATCGTCCGCATAGGCGGGCACGAAGAACGCGATGGCGAGCAGCATCGAAATGAATGCCTGCAACTGGAAGAAGCCGAACATGTTGAGCGCGGCCTGCGCGCCCCAGCGCTCGCGAAACGCGCGATAGCGCGGGTCTTCAGGCTTGCCGTGATTGCGCCGCCACAGATGCTGCGCGAGTCTTGCGCCCCAGACCGCGCCGCCTGCCGCGACGCACACGCGATTGACCATCGCGCCGGTTCCGCAAGCGGCGATGAATAGCGCGGCCGCGCCGAGCGATGCGGCCCAGACCGGATCGACCATGCCGGCGTTTTCCGTGCGCAACTGCCAGAGCCACACGACGGAAAACACCAGCACGAAACCGATGACGACGACAAGAATGGTGACGATGACGGGCATGACGGCTCCGCAAACACGCGTTCACAGAGCAATACGGATGCCGCACGCGAGCGGATGCAGCGTGATGGGGACGAACGAAAAGTGGACATGCGCCGACAGCCGTCGGCGCACGAAGAAAGCAAGCGTCAGGTCGAATGCATCTGGCCGGTCGCGAGGACCGTGCCGGTCGGCGCGCCGGTCGGCGATCCGCCCGGCGGCTCGTCCGATACCGCGAGCACGGCCTGCGCGTTCATCTGCGCGACGATCTCCGGCGGCAGTGTCATCGTCGCGGGCTGATCGGCAGGGAAGACGCCGAGCGCGATCGGCTTCGCGTTCGGCGGGATGAGCCAGAGTTCCGTCGTGCGATTCGCGGGCACCGCCGCACGCGACGCGGGCACGAGGACCATGCGCGCGCGCCGCAAGTCGACGGTCGCGGTCCAGTGCACGAGGCCGTCCTTGCGCGCGATCGTCGCGACGAGATATTCGTTCGGCACGGCCGCGGTCGTCGGCGGCGCTTGCGGCGGCTGGCGCAGCAAGTTGAAGGTCACGCCGAGCAGCACCAGCGCGGCGACGCTCGCGCCGATCGTGAGCCAGCGCCAGACGTTCAGGCTGTCCCACCAGCGCTTATGCTCCGGCGCGCTTTGCGGCGCCATGAACCCCAGATCGCGACGGATGCGCGTCCATACGCGCTCCGGCGGCGTGATCGCGCGGATGTCTTCCGCGAGCGGCGCGAACCGTTGGTGCCAGTCGTCGAGCGCGCGCTGCAATGCCGGATCGCGGGACACATCCGCTTCGAGCGCGGCGCGTTCCTGCGCATCGAGCACGCCGAGCGCGTATTCGGCGCAGCGCTCATCGTCGTCGTCGCGGGCGGGCGTGTTCATTGTTCGAGGCAGGTCTTGAGTTGCATCAGGCTGCGGCGAATCCAGCTTTTCATCGTGCCGAGCGGCACGGCGAGCCGTTGCGCCAGTTCGCTATACGTCGCGCCGGTGAAGAAGGCCTCGCGGATCGCGCTCTTCTGCTGCGGTTCGAGCCTGTCGAGACAATGTTCGAGCCGCAGCCGCTCCTGGCTGGATTCGGCGGCGACGGCGGGCGTCGGAGATTCGTCGGCGATCTCGGCCGTGTCGTTCTCGCCGAGCAGTTCCTCGCGATGCTGCCGCATGCGGTCGATCGTACGATTGCGCCCGAGCGTGACGAGCCATGTGACGGCGCTGCCGCGCGCCGGATCGAAGGTATCCGCGCGGCGCCATGCGGTGGCGAAAACTTCCTGGAGAATGTCTTCCGCTTCGCCGCGGTCGTGGATCATGCGCACGATCACGCCGAACACGCGCGGCGATGTCGCGCGATACAACTCGGCGAACGCGCGCTCGTCGCCCTTCGCCACGTTCGCGAGCATCTCGTTGGCGCGCTCGCGACGCAGCCGGCCGGCGTCGTCGGAGGAATCCGGGGCGAAGTTCTCGGTGCCGCCTGAGGTGTTGTCCGTCATGGGCAGAATGAGCCGGGCTGCGCTTCGGGCTGGGTATGTCGCGCAATATAGCATTGCGCCTCGCGATTCACTTCCCGTATTCATGACTATGCCGATGGTCTCGCGATCCATGTCGCCTCGTTCGACGATACGGACCGCGAGCCCGCGGAGATGCAGCGCGAGCGCTACTTGCGCGACGACAGCATCGTTCCGCGGCAGCTCGACGCGAGACATCGGCAGGCATAGAGCCGCTTCAACGCGGCCGTGCGGCGGCCATCGACGGTCAGGCAATAGTCGATGAACAACTCCTGCCCCTTCACGATCGGCCGGATCGCGCGGATGAACACGCGCTCGCCGTCCTGCTCCGCTTCGCAGTTCGGCGCGCAACTGTGATTCAGCCAGCGCGCGGAATTGCCGCCGCGCGCGCCGTCGATGACGCTGCCGTCGTCGAGGCCGAAGAGGAAGGTGTGGCCGTCTTCCGCAGTCGATTTCGCGTGCATGCGCTGCGCTTCCTTCCACGACAGACGCTGGCCTTTGTATTCGAGCAGCAGCGCGCCGATGGGCAGATCGGCGAGAGCGAAAACGCCCCGGCCATGAACGGGCGAAGTCCGGACAGTGATTCGACGCATGGTGTGGCGGTTCACAATAATGAGGTTGAATATTTGAGTGCGGGCGTGAGCATCGTTATGATGTGGCCGTCATAAATCGCTGTCACGTCCAATGCCCGCAGTTTCTCCCCGCAACAGCAGGAAGCGCAAGCCGTTACGCGGCTCGCTTGCGCGATATCACAACAGGATCGTTGAAGTGCTCGGGGAGGCGCGCGGCCAGCGCGTGATGATACGGTCCATCCATGACGATGGCGTCGAGCGGCGCACGGCAGTCAAGTGGATCAACCTGCTGCCGCTGGACACCGAGTTGTTCTAGTTCCAGCCGACACCTAACTCCGAGCCAGTCCGCGCGCCTGTTCGAGCAACGCGGCCGCGGCGAGAAATTCCTTCCGGCCGGCCATCGTGAGCGCGGCGATCGCGGTGTCCCTGAAGAGTTCGTCGTCGGATGTGAGCGGCGCACGCGATTCGCCGGCGCGTGCCTGACGCAACCGGAAAAACGCCAGCATCTCGAACGCCTGAGCGCGTTGATCTCCGCTCACGCCCGCCGCGACCAGTTCTGCCGCGCCCGTCAGTTGAGCCAGCGCGCTTTCGTAGTCTGCACGTTCCATCGTCGCGTTTCTCCCGGATGATTGCCGGTAATTCTCGCGCGTTTTGGTTCAAACTGTCGCATCTGACATCGACGCGAAACAACGAACGGAGACGACGCATGGTGGCAAGCGAAGCAGTAATGGCATTGCGTGAAGCGCTCGGCGCGCAGGTCGTGGCGTTGCCCGACGAATTCGGAGACAGGCGCGTCGCGGACTGGAGCGGCTTGCCCGGCGCGACGCCGCTCGCGATCATCCGGCCGCGCTCCACCGATGAAGTCGCGCAGGCGCTCGCAATCTGCGCGAAGTACAAGCAGCCGGTCGTTACGCAAGGTGGTCTCACGGGGCTCGTCGGCGGCGCGAATCTGCTCGGCGGCGAAGTGGCGCTGAGTCTCGATCGCATGAACCGCATCATCGAGATCGACGACATCTCCGCGACGATGACCGTCGAGGCCGGCACGCCGCTGCAAGTGGTTCAGGAAGCGGCGAGCGCGGCGGGCTTCTACTTTCCGCTCGATCTCGGCGCGCGCGGCAGTTGCTCCATCGGCGGCAATCTCGCGACGAACGCGGGCGGCAACCGCGTCATCAAGTACGGCATGATGCGCGATCAGGTGCTCGGCGTCGAAGCCGTGCTGGCGAGCGGCGAGATCGTCGGCGGCTTGAACAAGATGATCAAGAACAACAGCGGCTACGACTTGCGGCACCTGTTGATCGGCAGCGAAGGCACGCTCGCGGTGATCACGCGCGTCGTATTGCGTCTGCGCCCGAAGCCCACGGCGACCGCCACCGCATGGTGCGGGCTGCCGGATTTCGCCGCCGTCACCACGCTGCTCACGCGCGCGCAGGCGAGTCTCGCGCCGGGCGTGTCCGCGTTCGAGGTGATGTGGGCCGGCTATCACGATACGGTTATCGCCAATCTCAGGAATCTGCGCGCGCCGCTCGCCGATGCGCATCCGTTCTACGTGCTGCTGGAAAGCGTCGGCACCGATCCCGTCCGGCACGGCGAAGCCTTCGAGGAATTTCTCGGCGCCATGCTCGAAGCGGGCACCGTCACCGATGCGGCGATCGCGTCGAACGAAGCGCACGCGCGCGATTTCTGGGCGATCCGCGACGCGCCCGGCGAATACGATCGCTTCATCCCGAACTACGCGGCGTACGACGTGAGTTTCTCGATCGCGCAGGTCGGCGACGCGGCCGCGCAATGCGAAGCGCGTCTGCGCGCGCGCTGGCCCGATGCGATCGTGATGACATACGGCCACCTGGGCGACGGCAATATCCATATCGTCGTCGACCTCCCCGGCAGGGGAAAGCAGGACCACGACGACATCGATGCCGTCATCTACGACGTCACGCGCGAGTTCGAAGGCTCGATATCGGCGGAGCACGGCATCGGCATAAAGAAGCGCGATTATCTTCACCTCGCGCGCCGCGCAACCGATATCGCGTCGATGCGCGCGATCAAGGCATCGCTCGATCCGCACGGGCTGCTCAATCCGGGCAAGGTGTTCTAGCCGTGCTTGTGCGCGTGCCGGTGATGAATGTCGGGGAAATGCGCGTGTGAATGCGTGATCGGCAGATGCACGTGCGGATGCGTGTGCGGCTCGTCGCCGGAATACGGAAAGTCGTGCACATGCCGATGATGCTCGTCATGCACATGCCGATGCGTATGTTCGAGCGGTTCGTGCGTGTGCACGTGTTCGTGGCGCTCGCGCACGTGCAGCCATACGCCGAGCGTCATCAGCGCGGCGGCGATCCAGAAGGACGCGCCCGGCGTCTGCGGCCACATCGCGAGCGAGAGCGCGACGCCGAAGACCGGCGCGACCGAAAAGTACGCGCCCGTGCGCGCCGTTCCGAGACCGCGCAGCGCGATCACGAACAACACGAGACTTACGCCGTAGCCGCCGAAGCCGGTCGTCATCGCGCCGGCGACGATGTGCAGCGCGGGCAGATGCGCGCCCATCGCGAGCGCGATGCCGAGATTCACCGCGCCCGCGACGAGGCCCTTCGCGCAGGCGATCAGCATCGCGTCGGCGGTCGAGATTCTGCGCGTCAGGTTGTTGTCGATGGCCCAGCACAGGCACGCCAGCGCGATCAGCAGCGCGCCTGTCGTAGCGTGCGCCGCGCCCGGCTGCCACGCGAGCACGACGCCGCCCGCGACGATCGCGGCCATGCCGAGAAACACGGAAAAATCCACGTTCTCCCGAAACACGATCCACGCGATCGCCGCCGTCAGCACGCCTTCCAGATTGAGCAGAAGCGAACTCGTTGCGGCCGGCGTACTCGTGAGCCCGAGCATCAATAGCGCCGGCCCGGCGACGCCGCCGAACGCGATCGCGCCGAAGAGCCACGCGATTTCCCGCGCGCGCAGGCCTTCGTTTGTCGCGCGCATGAACGCGCGGCCGAGCAGGATCGCGCCGAGGCCGACTCCGCTGCCGAGATAGAACAGGCCGGCGACCATGAATGGCGGCATCGGGCCGAGCAGCGCCTTGGCGATCGGCGTGGTCGCGCCGAAGAGCGCGGCGGCTGATAGGGCGGTGAGGATCGCGGGGAATCGGCTGTGCATGGAGAGGATTGTCTGTGAGCGCCGATTTTTCAGTGTAGACGACACCGAACCCTCGGATGATTTGTGCCTTTTCGCGCGCTCATTTTTCGCTCATTTTCGTCGCGCAGAATGCCTCCATCGACAAACAACTGCAGTCCAGGAGACGGGAAATGAGAGCGATCAAATACGCGATGGTGGCCGCCCAACTGACTTTCGGCCTTGTGACGGTGGCGCAGGCGCATCCGTTCTTCGGCGTGGGGATCGTGGGCGGGCCGGTGTTCCCGGTCGCATCGAGCGCGCAGAGCGCGCCGCCGCTGCCGGTCTATCAGCGCGCGACGGATTCGGGCCCCGCGCCGCTGCCGCTCGACGCGCGGCCGGTGCGTTACGCGGAGCCGGCCATCGGCAATATTGCGGCGATCATGGGGCGGGGAGATGGTGCGGGGCTTCAGGGCGGTGCTTGAATGGGCAATCCCGCTCACATCCACGCTAAAAAGATTCGTTTGTAACGCCGGACCCGCCGCGTTAGCCTGAACGAATGACTGAAACCATCGACTACGCAGCCATCGCCGATGCCGCCCGCGACGGCTACATGAACCGCGTCATCTCGAGCGTCAACGATCACGATGTCCACATCAGCGTGATGGACGCGCCTTATCGATGGCACTTTCATCCGAATTCGGACGAGACTTTCGTCGCTGTCGAAGGGACGCTCGTCATCGAATTCGAGGAGGGCGCCGTCGAACTGCGCGCCGGGCAATTGCTCACCGTGCCCGCGGGCAAGCCGCATTGCACGCGGCCGGGCGGCGCGCGATCCGTCAATCTGACATTCGAAAAGAAGGACGCGCAAACCGTGTTCTGCGACGCCCCGCGTTAGCGCGCCGCACGCGTTTCCAGATGTTCGACGAGGCGTCGCGCCGCCGGCTGCAACGCTTCGAAATCCCTGAAGCACACGACGAAGCGCCGCTTCGCGAACGCATCGGAAAGCGGAACGGCCTCGACGCCGAGCGCCCGCCGATACGTTCCCGCGACTTCCATCGGCACGACGCTGATGCCCAGTCCCGCCGCGACGACGCGAAACGCCGCGTCGAAGCTCGACACGATCACGCGATACGACATCGTCTTGCCCGCCTGCGCGGCCGCGCGTTGCAGCATCGCATGAACGGCCGTCGCGGGCGGCAGACCGACATGCTCGAAGTCCAGCGATTCCTCGAAGCTCACCGAAGGTCGCCCCGCGAACGGATGATCGGCGGGCACCGCGAGCGCAAGCCGGTCATGCCGATACGCCCGATGCTGCAAGCCGCGCAGATCGACGCTGTCCCAGCACACGCCGACCGACGCGACGCCTTCTCGCAGTTGCCGCACGAGATCGTGCGACAGGCGCTCTTCCACATCGACCTTGATGTTCTGATTCGCGGGCTCGCGCATGAACGACGCGATATCGTCGAGCAACGCTTCCGCAATCGCCGATGCCGACGCGCAAATGCTCACGCGCCCCATCAGACCACCGCCGAACGCGGCGACATCGTTCGCGATGCGCTCCATCGTGAAGAGCACGCTGCGCGCATGCTCCAGCAGCGCGATGCCCGCGGGCGTCGGCTCGACGCCGCGCCGCGAGCGCGATAGCAGCGGCACGCCGAGCGACGTTTCCAGTTGCGCGATGCGCTTGCTGATCGCCGAAGGCTCGATATGCGATTCCTGCGCCGCGCGCGCGATGTTCTGGTGCTCGCAGACCGTCACGAACAGGCGCAGCGTTTTCAGGTCGATGTCGCGCATGGGCGGGCCACTCCTCTGACGTTCCGAACGGGAAGCATGAGCCTTCCAAATTAACGCTTTAATGGCGTTTGCGGAATCTCTAAAGTCGAGACCATACACACAAAAGACTCGGAGACAAAGCCATGCCCGCGTTCCCACAGCGCGCCGTGATCCGTGAGGTCGGCCTGCGCGACGGCCTGCAAAGCATTCGAACGATCGTGCCGACCGAACGCAAGTTCGAATGGATCCGCGATGCCTATGCCGCCGGTCAGCGCGAAATCGAAGTCGGTTCGTTCGTGCCCGCGCGCCTCCTGCCGCAACTCGCCGATACCGCCGAACTCGTCGCGTACGCCAGAACGTTGCCGGGGCTTTTCGTCTCCGTGCTCGTGCCGAATCTCAAGGGCGCCGAGCGCGCCATCGAAACGCAAGCCGATCTGATGCTCGTGCCGCTCTCCGCGAGCCGCGCGCACAGCCTCGCGAACCTGCGCAAGACGCCGGAGGAAGTCGTCGCGGAAGTGGCGCGCATGCGGGCGGCGCGCGATGCGTCGGGTTCGAGGACGATGATCGAAGGCGGCATCGGCACGGCGTTCGGCTGCACGATTCAGGGCCGCGTCGATCCCGCCGATGTGCTGCGCTGCATGCAGGCGCTGCTCGATGCGGGCGCGGACCGCGTCTCCATCGCCGATACGGTCGGTTATGCCGGGCCGTCGGCGGTGCGCGATCTCTTCGAGAAGGCGCGTGTCATCGCGGGCGAGCGCTTCTGGTGCGGCCATTTCCACGACACGCGCGGCCTCGCGCTCGCCAACGTCTACGCTGCGCTCGAAACCGGCGTCGCGCGCTTCGATGCGACGCTCGCGGGCATCGGCGGCTGTCCACATGCGCCGGGCGCGAGCGGCAATGCATCGAGCGAAGACCTCGCGTTCATGCTCGCCGATATGGGCATCGATACCGGCATCGACATTCCCGCGTTGCTGAATCTGCGCGCGAAGCTCGCGCGCTGGCTCGACGGCGAAACCTTGCACGGCGCGCTCGCGCTCGCGGGCTTGCCGGTCACGTACGAATCAACCGCTGCAATCGAAGCCTGAGGACGATATGAGTCATTCAACCCTGCCGCTCGAAGGCGTGCGCGTGATCGAATTCACGCATATGGTGATGGGCCCGACCTGCGGCATGATCCTCGCGGATCTCGGCGCGGAAGTCATCAAGATCGAACCGCCCGGCGGCGACAAGACGCGCAATCTGCCGGGCTTGGGCATCGGCTTCTTTCGCTCGTTCAATCGCAACAAGAAAAGCGTCGTCATCGACATCAACACGGAAGAGGGGCGCGAAGCCGCAATCGAGCTGATCGGCCAATGCGACGTGCTGCTCGAAAACTTCCGCCCCGGAATGATGGCGAAGTTCGGGCTCGACTACGACACGCTCTCGAAGGCGCATCCGAAGCTCATCTACGTGTCGCACAAGGGCTTTCTGCCGGGTCCGTATGAAAAGCGTCTCGCGCTCGATGAAGTCGTGCAGATGATGGGCGGCCTCGCATACATGACCGGTCCGGCGGGCCGTCCGCTGCGCGCGGGGACGTCGGTGAACGACATCATGGGCGGCATGTTCGGCGCGATCGGCGTGCTCGCCGCGCTGCGCGAACGCGATCTCACGGGACGCGGCCAGGAAGTGCAGAGCGCGCTCTTCGAGAACTGCGTGTTTCTTTCCGCGCAACACATGCAGCAATACGCGATGACCCACGAAGCGCCGCCGCCGATGCCATCGCGCGTATCCGCGTGGAGCGTGTACGACGTGTTCACGCTGGCCGAGGGTGAGCAGCTTTTCATCGGCGCGGTGAGCGACAAGCAGTTCGTGACGCTCTGCGACGTGCTCGAACGTCCCGATCTCGCGCAGGAACCGGGATTCGCGACCAATGCGATGCGCGTCGCGGTGCGGCCGCATCTGCTCGCGCGGCTCGGCGAGATTCTCGCGAATCATCGCGCGGACGAACTCGCGCCGAAGCTCGAAGCGGCAGGCATTCCGTACGCGCCGATCATGCGCCCCGAACAGTTGCTCGACGATCCGCATCTGAAAGCGAGCGGCGGACTCGTGCCGATGCAGACCGACGACGGCGGCACCACCGACGTCGTATTGCTGCCGCTCACGATGGGCGGACGCCGCCCCGGCGTGCGTCAACCGCTCGCGCGGGTCGGCGAGCATACGGACGAAGTGCTGGGGCAGCTCAGGAAGAACGTCACGGCGTGAAGCATCGCGACGAGCGCACATAAAAACCGGCGCCGTCGCCCACTCAGGAGACAAAGCAATGCAACCAACTTTCAGCGCGATCGCCGAGCCGCTCGCATCGCCCGATGTTCGCGTCGCCTCGACGCCCGGTGCGCAGATCTCCGCGCGCATGGATCGGCTGCCGATCACGCGGCATCTGTGGATGCTCGTGTTACTCATCTCGCTCGGCGGCTTCTTCGAAATCTACGATCTGATCTTTACAGGCTATATCGCGCCGGGCATGGCGAAGAGCGGCCTCTTGCAAACCACCACGCACGCGTTCTTCGGCTTCACGGGCATCGCGGGTTTCATCGCGGCGACGTTCGCGGGGCTTTTCATCGGCACGTTCTTCTTCGGCTGGCTGCCGGACCGCTACGGGCGACGCAGCGTGTTCACGTTCTCGCTGCTGTGGTATTCGGTCGGCTCCGCGATCATGGCGTTCCAGATCACGCCCGAAGGCGTGATCTTCTGGCGCTTCGTGACGGGCATCGGTGTGGGCATCGAGATCATCACCATCGACAGTTACGTGACCGAACTCGTGCCGCAGCACATGCGCGGCCGCGCGATGGCCTTCAATCAGATGGTGATGTTCGCCGCCGCGCCCGTCGCCGCGCTGCTGTCCTACTGGCTCGTGCCGGAAACCGTGTTCGGCCTCGATGGATGGCGCATCGTCGTGCTCGCGGGATCGGTCGGCGCGGTGGTCGTGTGGTTCATCCGGCGCGCAGTGCCGGAAAGTCCGCGCTGGCTCGCGATGAATGGCCGCGACGAGGAAGGCGAACGCGTCGTGAGCGAGATCGAGCGCGTGGTCGAGCGCGAATCGGGCGCCGCGTTGCCGCCGCCCGCGCCGGTCGTCGAGCAGCCGGCGCATCGGCGCGCGTCGCTTCGCGAGTTGTTCGATGCGCCGTATCGCTCGCGTCTCATCATGCTCGTCGTCTTCAATTTCTGTCAGGCGATCGGGTATTACGGCTTCGCGAACTGGGTGCCGACGCTGCTCATCGGCCAGGGCGTCACCGTGACGAAGAGTCTGCTGTATTCGTTCGTCATCGCGTTCGCGCTGCCTGTCGGACCGCTACTCGCGATGCTTTACGCCGACCGCATTCAGCGGAAGTATCTGATCGTCGGCGGCGCGCTCGTCGTGATCGCGAGCGGTCTCGCGTTCGGGCAGATGAAATCGCCCGCCGCGCTCATCGCGCTCGGTGTGCTGATTTCGCTCGCGGGGCAAACCATCTCGGTCTGCTATCACGCGTATCAGACGGAACTCTTTCCGACGGCCGTGCGCTGCCGAGCGAGCGGCATCGTGTACTCGGCGAGCCGCGCGGGCGCGATGATGTCGGGCTTCATCATCGCGTCACTGCTGAAGGACTTTGGCGTGCCGGGCGTGTTCGTCGGCATCACGGTGTGCATGTTGCTGGTCGCGCTGGCGATCGGGCTGTTCGGACCGAAAACCAACGGATTGCGTCTGGAGGAACTGAATCACTGAGCGGGTAGCGCCTCGGCCATCGGGCCTTCACGAACCCATGCGCGAGCGTATGTCGAAGGGCAGTGCAATCGGACATACGCTTGCGCGTGCGGCATCCTATGCTTGTGCGGGAACAACTCCTGCAATGCATCGCTCCAAGCGAGCGACGCAGGCGAACCAGGCCGCGATCAATCTTCACATCCACTTCGACGACACCGCTCTTAATCGCATGAGACGCCGTATTTTCACCTCCGGCGATGAGCGCAGGCTTGAGCAATATGGACACGCAACTGAGTGAACAATGTAAGTCTCGCCTGTACCGCTTGAAATTCGAGGCGCCGCTTGAGAGCGTCGCGTTCGTTCTGGCGGACAGCCGCGAGGCGGCATGGCGTATCGGCAAAACGGTGATGGCGGTGCTGCACGGCGTCGGCATTCAGACGGTCGCGCTGCACGATATCCTCTCGCTCCGCGAACTCGTGCGCATGGGCGTGAGCGACGACGAGGACATGCGCATCTTCGAGCTCGTCGTTGCAGGCGGCAAGGTCGAGCAGTGGGCGCACACGCCGTACTTCCTTACCGACGACGCCACGCTGCTCGGCAAATGGGCCGAACTGCGCGCCGATCTCGCCGCCGACGTCGCCCGCACGGCGATGCGCCGCGCCAGATAAACGCCACACGTCAGGTCCGTGCACAGGAACGTCTCGTGCTGAGTGCACGATCAGACGCCGTGCATCGTTGCGGTGCGCGGCTTTGCGTCGTCTCAGCGTGACGGGGTGCTCCGATGATCCGGTCGTACAACCACAAAGGCTTCGTGCTAGAAGTCGCGATCGAAACCAGCCACAGGCTCGTGCCTTCTCCCGGCGCGGCGCACTATCTGGCGATCGTAACCATCAGTCGTTCCGGAAGACCGGTCACCGCGTTTTCGCCGCTGTGCATCGAGAGCACGCGTTATTCGAGTTTCACGTCGGCTGAAGATGCGCTGATGAGCGCGCATACGGCGGCACGCACATTCGTCGATGAATGGGTGCGAGCGGCCTCGTGATGCCGTCGTGCGATGAGGAGCGAAGTCAGGCGGCGACGCGCCGGCTCTGCTGACCGTCCTGAGCGTCGGCGGCCGTGTCGAGTGCTTGATCGAGCAACGCGAGCTTGCGTTGAAGCGAAGCCACACGATGACTCTGCGACGGGACGAGATCGTAATCCTCATCCAGTTGCGAAATGCGCATGTTCCAGTATCTGGCGGGCAGACGGTCCGAGGACGTGCTGCCTTCGACGAAACTCGCCAGGATCCTTTCCAGGTGTTTTAGTTCGCCCTCCGCGAGTTGCGCTGGGCGTCGCTGTCGAAAGGCTGGGACGGTGGTTGCATCGGCGTTTCTTTTCATGTTGCTGATTCCGGCTGGATTTGCAGAGACCTCTATTTAAGCAATCAATGTTCCGGAGAGGCGATTCAAGGCAATTCAATTTGTTTCGAAATGAAACTCCGGATGTCCGATGACCGCCGCATGCCACGGCAAACGTTTGGCGACCAGTTACATTTCTTAAGAAGTTTCCCTCTAATTGCCGAACGGGGAGGCGACGCCTGTAATTTCGTCGCCTCGAATCGGCGGAAAGCCGCGCAAAATTTTCAAGACATCGAGATATTCTCAAAAACATATCGACGATATCGATGCGAATGAAAGTCGTTTCGACAGACAAATGAAAGAAAATCCGCGCAATCCACCGAATGGTTCGGGTACCTGATTATTTGCGACGAAACGGGATTATGAGCGAGGCTAAAACGCTCGCATTGAAGTGTGATATACGCGCGCTTGAGTAACGGAAGTCGAATCCGAAAAAGGCGAATTAAAACGGAGCGATTTCCTCTCGCGAAACCGCCCCGTGTCCTCAGAATATCTGCTTCGGAGACCTGTAGACACGAACGAGTCTAGCAAATATCGCTGCTCGTTATAAACGACATTCGGCGAAATGGAGTTATCCAGAATCCGCACCAATAACGTCGTCGATGTGCAACAGAAGAATCGTCGTGGGAGGCCGGCTGGCGGGGCTAAGCGCTTGACCTTAAACGAATATGAAGGATTTTGCGCCCCCGGTTGCAGAATCGGCAAATGATTATTGCGCACGATACGCGGCCACTTCAGTTGTCAGTCGAATACAGTGTGTCCCAGTTTCACGAGGGCAAACGGCCATCGATATGGTTCGTCAACCCCGGAAGCTTTCGCTTTAAACAGGACACTAGAGAACCATGAAAAAAACCCTTCTCATCGCGGGCATTCTCGGCACGTTCGCAGTAGCAGCCCACGCGCAGAGTAGCGTTACTTTGTACGGCACGCTTGACGCAGGCCTCGTCTATACGAACAACTCCGGCGGCCATAGCAACTGGCAACAAGGCAGCGGCGCAGTTTCCGATACTTACTTCGGCCTGAAAGGCAGCGAAGATCTGGGCGGCGGGTTGCACGCGCTCTTCAAGTTGGAGAGCGGCTTCAACCTCAATAACGGCCGCTTCAACGAAAGCAACACGATGTTCAATCGCCAGGCATACGTCGGCCTGCAACACGATCAATTCGGCACGGTCACGCTCGGCCGTCAATATGATTCGATGGTCGATTATCTGTCGCCGTTCGCGGAATCCGGCGCGGGCTACGGCAACAACCTGGCCGCGCACCCGTTCGATAACGACAACCTCGATCACTCGTTCTCGATCAAGAACTCGGTCAAGTATCAGAGCGCGAGCTACGCGGGCTTCAAGTTCGGCGGTCTGTACGGCTTCTCGAACGACGCCGGCCAGTTCGCGAACAACCGTGCGTGGAGCGCGGGCGCTTCGTATGGCAACGGCCCGCTGAACTTCGCGGCCGCCTATTTGCAGACGAACAACTCGCGCGGCAACGCGAATGCGGGCGGCGCGGTTTCGGCAGGTCAGGGCAATAACGCCAATCTGACGGCCGAATTGCAGCGCACGTTCGGCGCGGGCGTGAACTACACGTACGGCCCGGCGACGGTCGCCTTCGTGTGGACCAACACCCACTACGACAACCTGCTCGCCGCGTCGCAAGGCGGCACGACGGTCGCGCTGCCGGGCAACACGAATCTGCATCTGAACAACTTCGAGCTGAACGGCCGCTACGCGCTGACGCCGGCGCTGAGCCTGAACGCCTCGTACACGTTCACGGACGGCAAGGTAACGGGCGCGAACGGTTCGGGCGATCCGAAGTGGCATACCGCATCGCTGCAAGCCGATTACGCGCTCTCGAAGCGCACCGATGTGTACGTCGAAGGTGTGTATCAGCACGCGTCGGGCGATCTGGGCAATGCAGGCGCGAACGTCGCGATGATCAACACGCTGTCGCCGTCGTCGACGCAGAATCAGGTCGCGGCGACCGTGGGTCTGCGTCACCGCTTCTAAGCGCGATAGAGCAGCATCAAAGCGCAACGGCCGCGATCGACGAGATCGCGGCCGTTTTACTTTGCGCGTTACTTCTTCTCCTGCTCCGAACGCCTGACGAGCTGGCCGATGTCATGCCCCGCGCCGCCCGTGCCCGCCGCGAGCCGCGCCAGCGCGGACGCGGCCGTGTCGCGCCGCACGCCGCTCTCGGGGCGAAACTGCTTCGGCAGCGCCAGATGGAAAGTTGCGCCCTGACCGGGCGTGCCTTCGGCCCACGCCTTGCCGCCATGCCGCTCGATGATGCGCCGCACGTTCGCCAGGCCGATGCCGGTGCCGTCGAACTTTTCGTTCACGTGCAGGCGCTGGAACACGCCGAAGAGCTTGTCGACGTAGCGCATGTCGAAGCCCACGCCGTTGTCGCGCACGAAATAGACGACGTGGCCGGCCAGT
Organism: Caballeronia jiangsuensis; assembly: GCF_046030135.1. Classification (NCBI taxonomy): domain Bacteria; kingdom Pseudomonadati; phylum Pseudomonadota; class Betaproteobacteria; order Burkholderiales; family Burkholderiaceae; genus Caballeronia; species Caballeronia jiangsuensis. The sequence continues at coordinate 72,536 of NZ_JAQQDB010000024.1, read as the reverse complement.
TCGCCCGCGCCATCGTGTGCGCCTATCTCGATCGTCGGCTGGTCGCGCTGCGCGCTGAACTTCACCGCGTTGGACATGATGTTCGCGAACGCTACGTGCAGAAACACGAGATCCGCTTCGATGGACGGCAGCGCATCCACCTTCCAGTGCACGCGCGCCGACGCGTGTTCTTCGATATCGTTCTGGATCACCGTATGGACGAGCGCGTGGACATCGACCTTGTGCGGACGCAGCGCCGCGCGGCCGAGTTGCGCGAACGAAAGCAGATCGTCGACGAGACGGCCGCCGAAACGCGCCGACGTCACGATGCGCTCCAGGTAGCCGCGCCCGCGCTCCGACAGCTTCTCGCCGTCGATCTGCCCGAGCAGGTCCGCGAAGCTCACGATATGCCTGAGCGGCGCGCGCAGATCGTGCGACACCGTGTACGAAAATCCTTCGAGCTCGTGATTCGCGCGACCCAGTTCGGTCGCGAGTTGCGCGATTTCCTCCGCGCGCCGCAGTACGATGCCGAGCACCGCCGCGCGGAATTCCAGCGCGATCTCGCGCTCGGCCGGACGCCACGGCAAGGAGCGATGACGCACAACATCGGTCCACGTATCGAAGCTCACGCGCGGCGACAGCGAGTCGGCGAGGCCCGTGAGCTTCGCGCGCGGGTCGCCGGCCCATTCGATTGTCTGCACGACTTCGCGGCGGAACCAGATCACGTAGTTGCGGTAAATCTTCGAGATCGATACCGCGAGAAAGCCGGCCACGTCGGACGAATCCGCGAGCGCGGGGCATTCCTGCGAGGCGCGATCCGACATCACGACATCCTCGCTCTGATCGTCGAGCCAGTCGACGAGCGCCGTCACGCCGTGCTCGCCCGGCGTCACGCCGATGAGCGACGTGCGTCCTTCGAAGATCACCGCCGCGCCCGACGAGCGCGTGAAGCCGAGCAGATCGGAGGCGTCGTTGACGAGCGCGTCGACGAAGCTGTCGGTATTGGCCATCGACGAAAGCAGCTTCGACAGCATGCGGCGCAGTTCGAGCCGGTAATGCGCCTCGCCCTGCGACTCGCGCGCCTCGATCTGCAACGAGACGATCTGCGCGACATGCTCGCAGGCGGTGCGCACTTCGAACGGCGGCAGGCGCGGCGTCGCGTGATGGCAGGAAATCAGGCCCCATAGCTTGTCGTCGACGAGAATCGACATCGACATGGAGGCGAGCGTGCCCATGTTGCGCATGTATTGCAGATGCACGGGCGACACGCTGCGCAAGGACGCGTAGGTGAGATCGGTCGGGCGGCCCGTCGCCGGATGCAGCGCGGGCACGAGCGGCGCGGCTTCGTAGTCGGCGTTCGAGATGAGGCGAATGCGATTCCTGCGATACAGCTCGCGCGCCTGCGCCGGAATGTCCGACGCCGGAAAGTGCTGGTTCAGATACGACGGATAGCCCGGCTCGACGGCTTCGGCGAGCACGTTGCCGTTGCCTTCTTCATCGAACCGATAGACGAGCGTGCGCCCGAATCCGGTGATGCGCGCGATTTCATCAGCGGCGAACTGGCAGAGCTGCTCGATGGTGCGCATCGATTGCACTTCGGTGACGAAGGAGCGCACGAGCGGGTAGATGGTCGAGAACACATCGGCGGTGTCCTGCGCCGGCTCGACTTCGACGAACAGCAGCCCGTCATGCCGATGCACGACGATCGCGACCGGCCCGCGCAGCGTCCAGCCGTCGAGCACCACGTTGCCGGCGTGGATCGTCGCGCCATCGCGCGTGAGTTGCCTGAGGCCCGCGCTCGCGCGTTCGGCTGCGGGCTCGCCCAGCACAGCCGACAGCGCGAGCCCGAGGCACGCGTCGGGCGCGATGTGCGCGAACTGCGCGACGTTGGCGCTCACCTGAAGGATGTGGCAGTGCGCATCGACGCTGAAGAGCACGCCGTGAGGCTGGATGCCGCCGGGAATGTGGATCGGCTCGCGCGCGCATTGCGCGTCGATATCTGCGGTGGAGGTTTTGTCCATCCCTGTCCTGGTCATGCGGCTTCGGCTGTCTGTCAGGCCGATCGTTTTCGAATCATAGAGGGGTTGAGCGTTCGACACATGCGCCGCGCGTGACGCGGTGATTTCTACATGTCGAATGATTCGCCCGGCGTCATTTCTACGCGAACCGCGATGGATACGCTTACTGCACGAAACGTTCCGCGACATCGCTGATACCATGCGAAGCCGACCCACGCGACGAACGCCGGAGGATACATGCTTCATGATCGCCGCGCGCGACTAATCGATTGACACGCGCACGCGTCGCCGCGACGGTCGTGTCGGCAGCGATCGTCTGCATCGTTCCTGCACGCAATGCCGCCGCGCAGTCGTATCGCGATGTCGCGCCGATCGCGCCGCCCGCCGAGGAACGGCCGCGCGCGTCGCCCTCGCGGCCCGAACCTCGCGATGACTCGCAGGACGTCGCTATCGGCGATCTGCGCGGCATTGCGTTCGTGCGTGCGGACGCCGCGGAGCCGACGACGCAATCGGCCGCCAACAACGCGATCACCGCGACTGGCGCGCCATTGCTCACGCGCGAATTTCTCGACGGCTTCTCGGCCGATCTCCACAAGCCTCTGACTTTTGCGCGTCTCGCCGGGATACGGCGCGCGGTCGTGCAGCGATATCGCGCCGCGGGCCAGCCGCTCGTCGATGTGTACGTGCCCGAGCAGGACGTGAGCGATGGCGTCGTGAAGATCGTCATCGCCGAGTTTCGCGCGGGGCGCGTGATACCCCAAGGCAATCGCTATTTCTCCGATGCGCTCCTCACGCGCGAGATGCCGCTCGCGAGCGGCGAGCCGATCCGCGAAAGCGATATCGCTTCGGGCCTCGCGCTGCTCAACGCGAATCCGTATCGACGCGTGGACGTGATCTATGCGCCGGGCGCCGCGCACGATACGACCGATGTCGTGCTGCAAACCGAGGATCGCTTTCCGTTTCGCATCTACGGCGGCTATAACAACGACGGCGTGCGCGATCTCGGCCGCGATCGCATTCTCGCGGGATTCGATTACGGCAATCTGTTCGGCATCGATGCGCGCATCGGCTATCAGATGACCGCGAGTAACGATCTTCTGAGCGGCAATCCGGATATCGAAGGGCGGCCCGATCGTCCGCGCTACATCGCGCACGCGTTCAATGTGGTGGCGCCCTTGCCGTGGCTCGATCGCGTCGAGTTGTTCGGCGTGTTCGCGGAAAGTACGCCGCGTTTGCCGGACAGTTACGGGCAAACCGGTCTCAGCTCCCAAATCAGCTTTCGATACGACTGGCGCTTGCCGCCGCTCGATCACGCGGGCGCGTGGCAGCAGCAAGTGCAGCTCGGCTATGACTTCAAGCGCTCGAACAACGACCTCGAATTCGGCGGCTTTCAGGTGTTCAATGCGAACACGCATATACATCAGTTCGTCGTCGCCTACGATCTTTCGAAGAGCGACGCTTCCGGCGATACGCATCTGAATGCATCGCTCTTCGTGAGTCCGGGTTATTTCGACAGCAACAGCAACGACGAAGCCTACGATGCCGCGCGCCTCGGCGCGAAGCCGCGCTATCAGTACATGCAGTTGTCGGCGCAGCGCGACATGCCGCTCGGCACGTCGGGCTTTTCGGTGTCGGCGCGCGGGCTTTTCCAGTGGACGGGCAGCACGCTGTTGCCGAGCGAGGAGCTCGGTCTGGGCGGCGATGCCACCGTGCGCGGCTATGAGCCGTATGCTGCGCAGGGCGATCGCGGATGGAACCTGCAGACGGAACTGCGCGCGCCGGCGATATCGGCGGGCATCGCGGCGATGCAGCCGTTCGTGTTCTTCGATGCGGGCCACGTGTGGAATCGCATCGCCGAATTCGGCGAAGTCAACGATGCGTCGCTGGCGAGCGTCGGAGCGGGAATTCGCGTGCAGGTCGGGCGCTTCGTGAGCTTTCGCGGCACGTATGGATTTCCGCTGAAGGCCGTGGTGCCGAATGGATCGAAGGCGCCGGTCGGGGAAATCTTTCTGGTGATTGGGAGTTAGCGCGCTGGACGGCGCGGCGCCGCGCCGTCCAGTTGCGCGCGCTTCAGGGCTGCGCCTGCTGCCACTGCAAGACGGGATGCGTCGCCCCCGCGGGCATCGCCCAGACGCCGCCCGACGGAATGTTCCAGTCGAGATAATTCGACGCGTTGCTCATCTGCGCGGTGCTGAGACCGTTCGAATCGGGCGGAACGGTTCCCGAGTTCGATCCGGCCGCGCTGGTGCGAATCGTCGTGTCCTTGTTCCAGTAGACGTTGTTGTGAATCGCGCCCTGGTTGTACGCCGCGATGCCGCCTTCCGGATCGCCCGGAGGCCCGCCGCCGCCGACTTGCCCCACCGCGAACGATTCGTTGATCACGCCGTTGGTGCCGTTCACGAACACGAGTCCGCCGCCGCCGAAGCCGCCCACGCTGCCCGTCGCGTACGACTGGGTGATCAGTCCGTTGTTGAAGGCGACGAGCCCGCCCGTTTCGCCGTGCGTCCCGGCCTGAGTCGCGCCGGTCGCGAACGATTGCGCGATGGTCCCGTTGTTCACGCCCACGAGCCCGCCCGCGGGAATCTGATAACCGACATCCGCCGTGCTCGACGATCGTTCGATGGTCCCGTTGTTCATGCCGACGAGCCCGCCCGCGCCGGCGCCGCCGAAGCCGTTCTGCCCGACGCCGCCCGTCGTGTTGACATAGGTGACGAGGCCGTTGTTCTGGCCCGCGAGCAAGCCGAACGCGCCGGATGAATAGTCGCCCGTGCTGGCGTTGGTGAGATTCAGATTGCGCACGACGCCGCTCGCGCCGATCACGCCGAACATGCCGTAGCGGTCGTCGTTGACGTTCGCCACCGTCGCGAGCTTGTCGATCGTGTGGCCGAAGCCGTCGAACTGGCCGGTGAACGGCGTCTGCGTTGCGCCGATCGCCGTGAAGAAGTTCGGATAGGCGGTCGCGCTCGCATCGATGTCCTTGCCGAGCGCATAGATGCCCGCGAGGTCTTTCGACACGCCGGACAGATCGGCGAGCGTGTTCACGAGCTTGTACGCCGTGATTTGCGTGACGACGCCGCTATACGGCGCGGCCGTCCATCCGCTGTTGGTCAGCAGCGTGCCCGGTGCGTAGCTGCCGTTCATGTCGTAGAGCGCACTGACGATCCCGCCGCTCTTCGACCAGTCGATCGTGCCGCGGTTCGTCACGCTGCCGCCGTTGTCGATGCCGCCCGCATCCGCGCGCAGCGTGAGATTGCCGTTGCCCGTGTTGCCGATGGCCGCGCCCGGACCGACCGACACGCCGTGCGCCGCGCCGAGCGTGAGCGACGCATTGCCGTTCCACTGGACGTTGCCGCCCACGGTCAGATCGCCGCCGCTGGCTTCGACATCGACCGATGTGCCGTTGCTCAAGCTGCGCGCGAGCGAGTCCGCGTTCGCCTGATCGACCGTGAATGTCGGCGCGCCGAGCTTCCATGTGCGCGCCTGCACGTTCGCGCCCGCGACGTCGAGCGTGTTCGCGCGCGTCTCGACCGTGCCGCCGCCGCCGTCGGCGTTCGTCGCGGCGATCGCGCCGTTCGCGTGCACGGCGCCCTGGTCCGCGACCAGCCAGACATGGCCGTCGCGCGTCGCGGTGCCGGTCGCGCGGATCGCGGTGTTGTTGCCCGCGAGCGCGTACACGTTGCCGTCGGCGGCCTGAAGGCTGGCCTGCGCCGCCTGGATCATGCCGCCGTTCATCGCCGTGCCGCCGCTGCCCGCCTGCACGAAGACCTGCTGTCCGCCCGACGCGTCCTGCAACAGCACCTGATTGCCGGCCGCGATTTCGGCGGTGCCCTGCGGCGCGCTGATGCTGCCGCCGTTCACCGCCGCCGTGCGCGACACGAGGAACACGTCGCCGCCGCTCGATCCGATCTTGCCGAGATTGATGACCATGCCGTCGCCGCCGCCCGAGAGCGTGAGCGGGCCGCCCTGCATGAACGCGTCGTTGCCGATATCCAGTGCGGACGCGACGAAGCGCCCGCCCGTCGCGACGACCCCGCCCGGCCCGACGAGCACGCCCTGCGGATTGACGAGATAGACGCTGCCCGTCGCGTTGAGCTGCCCGAGAATCACCGATGCATCGCCGCCCGTCACGCGATTGAGCGTCGCGCCGGTGCCGTTGTTGAACGTGACCTGCCGTCCGCCGCCAATCGAGAAGCTGTTCCAGGTGATGACGCCGCGCGTCGATGTCTGGTTGATCGTGAGCGACTGGTCGGTGCCGCCGATCGCGCCGCTGCCCGCGACGAACTGGCCGCCCGCCGGCAAGGGCGGCGCGGCATCGGCGGGAATTGCGCACGTCAGGCCCGCGACGAGCGGCACGAGCATCGCGAGCGGCCGCAACCGCACGCGACGAATCGGGAATTGAGGAAGGAGCGGACGAATGCTGCGCTGCATGGCGACCTCCGGTCAGTGTCGATTGTTCACATCGTTCTTGGCCGCTGACGGTGTAGCCGCTTTTCAGCCCGGCGATTCAGTCACGGCCGGGGGCGCGAACATCGACGTGCGAGCAGGCGCGCCGATGTTAGCGCCGCGCCATGAGCGTCAATGTGGGGTTCCGCACATTCGTGCCGGTCGAAAAAATGTGCGTGCCCGAATGCGAGAAGCTTCGGGGCACATGCCTGATGCGGCATGAAAATTGATTGCTAGTGCGAAGGTCTGCGCCGGCTCGTCAACTCGATCCAGCACTCGTGATAGATGCGCTGCACGAGCGCGCTTTCGTAGTCGAGATCCTCGCCTTCGAGAATGCGCTCGATGTCGCCGCGCGAGGCGTCGGCGTCGAGCGTCGTCGAGAAGCGTGCGGCGAGCGCCTGCGCCGCCGCCGAGAGCCGCGCGGTCTCGATCCATTCCGCCGCGCGATGATGCCGGTCGAGCCAGCGGTGCGCGGTGCGCACCTGAAACGACGTATCGGGCCAGTCGCCTTCGATGTAATACGCGCCGAGCAGTCCGCACGTGAGCCAGCACATCAGATGCACCCGGTCATCGGGTCCGAGGGGAAAGCGCACTTGGCTCATGATGGCGGCATCGAAATGACCCATCGGAATCACGCATCGACGATAGCATGCCCCACGCGCGCCCGGCATGCGGCTCGCGTATGTCCTTACGCGGCCTGCATGCGGCTTGCGATCGAACGGCCGAACCGCCGAACGCAAGCGTTCAGACCGTGACGGTCACGACGAGCCCGCGCGGCGCGGCATCGGCGAGCTCGACCTTCGCGCCCATGCGCGCCGCGATCGTGCCGACGATCGAAAGCCCGAGGCCCGAGCCGTCCACGTCGCTGCCGAGCACGCGATAGAACGGATCGAAGACGCGCGCGCGTTCCTCGGGCGCGATGCCGGGGCCGCTATCCTCGATGCGAATCCACGGACGCTTGTTCGCGACGCCCGTCGCGAGATCCACGCGGCCGCCCGGCGGCGTGTAGCGAATCGCGTTATCGACGAGATTCTTCACCAGGATCGTGAGATCGGCTTGCGGCGCGTGGATGAATACATCGTCGTCGCTCGACACGCCGATATCGATGTCCTTTGCCTCCGCGAGCGGCATCAGATCCTCCAGCACGTTGCGGAAGACTTCCTGCACGCGCAGTTGCGCCGTGTCGGCGTCGGTGCGTTGCTGCAGGCGCGCGAGCGTCAGCAGTTGATGCAGCAGCGAACGCGTGCGCGCGAGCCCGCGCCTGAGCGCATCGAGCTTCGCGCGCGCGGAGTCCGGCAAGTCGGATGCGCTCAGCCGCTCGGCCTGCAACGACAGCGCGGTCAGCGGCGAGCGCAGTTCGTGCGCGGCATCGGCGACGAAGCGGCGTTGCAGCGCCACCGACGCCTCCACGCGCGCGAGCAGCCGGTTGATCGCGACGACGAAGGGCGCGATTTCGCTCGGCAGCGCATCGCCGGAGAGCGCGGAGAGATCGTGCTCGGGGCGCGTGTCGAGACCGGCGGACAGCGCCGCGAGCGGCCGGAACATGCGTCGCACGATCAGGTGCAGCGCCGCGAGCAGCACGAGCGCGAGCGCGGCGAAGGGCATCACGGTGGCGAGCGCGCCGTTGCGGGCGATTTCATCCCGGCCCGCCGTCTTCTGGCCGATCACGACGCGGGTGCCGTCATCGAGCGTGTTGATGGCGAGACGCCACGGCGTGCCATCGACGATCGTGTTTTGCAGACCGTCGGGCAAGCCGGGCGCGAGCGAAAGCGGCGTACGCTCGGCGATCGTCTGAATGATGAGCTTCGATTCCGGGTCCGCGCCGCCGACGTCGGCGAGCGCCTCGCGTTCCATCACGGCGAGCGTGCGCGGCGTCACGAGCGCGGCGATCTGCTTCAACTGGCCGTCCTGCAACTCGTTGGCCTCGTGAAACGCCGTCTTGAAGGCGATGACGCCGCCCGCCGCCGCGATCACGACGATCAGCGCCGACAGCCAGGCCGACAGCCTGAACTGAAGCGAACGCGTCATGGCTGCTTCGAAACCATCCAGCCCACGCCGCGCACGTTCTTGATCGCGGCGGCGCCGAGCTTCTTGCGCAGCGAATGGATCAGAAACTCGACCGCGTTGCTTTCCACTTCCTCGTTCCAGCCGTAGATGCGGTCTTCGAGCTCCGCGCGCGAGAGGATCGCGCCGGGGCGGATCATCAGCGATTGCAGCAGCGCGAATTCGCGGCTGGACAGGCGCGTCGCGATCTCGCCGGACGTGGCTTCGCGCGTCGCCGGATCGAGCGTGAGCACGCCGTTCGTCATGAGCGGCGCGGCCTGTCCGCCACGGCGGCGGATCACCGCGCGCATGCGCGCTTTCAGCTCGGAGATGTCGAAGGGCTTGATGAGGTAGTCGTCGGCGCCTTCGTCGAGACCGCGAATGCGCTCTTCGACGGAATCCCGCGCAGTGATGATGATGAGCGGCACGTGATGTGCCCCGCGGCGCACGGCGCGCAGCACGTCGATGCCGTCGGCGCCGGGCAGGCCGAGGTCGAGCAGGATCGCATCGTAGACGTGCGTGGTGAGGCTCGTCAGCGCGAGCTTGCCGTCGCGCACCCAGTCGACGGCGTAGCTGCTTTCGCGCAGTTCGTCCCGCACGGATTCACCGATCATGCGGTCGTCTTCGACGAGCAATACCCTCATGGCGTGCCTCCGGGCGGTCATGGCTTTCGACGACGCGTGACGGTGACGGATGGCGCTGGCTTCATCTGGCGGGTCTTCGCGTTCAGGGAAGCCGCAAGCGTAGTGGAGGGAAGCTTAGGAAATGCTTAGGGAGTTTCGATACGGTGCTCGGTGTCGCCGGTTAAGCATCCCATAAGGTACGAGCGCCGAAAATATTGGTTTCTCCCTGAATGCGGATCGTTCCGGCGCGTCGCTCGTGCCGCCCGTTTCCGCCGGCGCCCATGCCTTCCACTGTTCGCATCCCCGAGCCTCATGCCGCGGAGGTTCCGTGGCGCTACTACGATCTCGCCAAGTCGCGCGTGCAGATCCACGAACCACCCGCGCCCGGCGAGGTCTGTCTTTGGCTCGTGCCGAGTGAATTTCGCTTTGCGTCGGCATCGAATATCGGGAGCTGGCTCAGCCTGGCCGAGCGCAAGCGCACGCGGCTGCATCCGAATTCGGCGCTCGGGCGGCGCTTTGGCGTTGCGCGCGCGACGCTGCGCCTTGTGCTTTCGCACATGCTCGATTGCGAGCCGCACGAAGTGGGCGTGGACGACGGGCCCGGTGAACGCGTCGTCGTCACGCATCCGTCCGCCGGTGGCGCGATATATGTCGATGTCGCGTACTCGGGCATCTGGATCGTGATCGCGGTGGCATCGACGAGAATAGGGCTTGGCCTGACCGTCGAGACGGCCGGCGCCCACGATGCGGACGCCAGAAAGCTCATGTGGCACGAAGCAGCGCGGATCGGCAGAGCGCGCGCGGCACACGGCGAAGCAGGCGACGACGCCGCGCCGGCCGGCTGGCACGCCCTTACGCTGCCGATGCCGGGCGAAATCTGCGGCGTGCTCGTCGTGGAGAAGTCCGTCGCGCGCGTGCAGGCGTTCGGGTGGGACAGACCGTTCGAAGCGGAGGCCGGCGCGGCAGCGTCCTGAGCCCGCGCGAGCGGCGGGCAATTCGGGAGAAACAGGACATCATGGAATACACGGCGCTCGCGCAAAGGCATGCGGTCGAGATCATCGCGATTGTGCTCTTCGTCGTTCCTGCCGTTGCGGCTTGCGGGTGGGCGTGGGCCGCGCGCGAAACTCGGGCGTCGGGGCGGGCCGTCGCAATGTGGGCGCTGGTGACGGTCGCGCTCGGCGCGGCGGTGTTCATCGCCATTGCGACTCGAATTGCACACGGCACGGCGTTTTCATCGGCGGATCAGCGTTTGCTCGACGCCGTGCGCGACGGCACGCCCGCACTCGCCGCGCGATGGTTCGCGAATCTCACGCATCTGGGCGATCCCTGGTTTCTCACGCTCGTGTGCGCGCTCATGTGCGCGGCGCTGATCCTCATGCGCCGCTTCGGCCTCGCCGTGTATTTCGCCGCGGTCACAAGCGCGGGCGGCCTGCTCAATCAGGCGCTCAAGGCGATGATGCGCCGCGACCGTCCCACAGGCTCGACGATGCCCTTGCCCGAAAGCTTCGCGTTTCCGAGCGGGCACACGTTCGGATCGATCGTCTGCTACGGCATGTGCGCGTACGTGCTGCTGCGCCTTGCGCCGACGCGCCGCGATCCGCTCATCGTCGCGCTGGCGTGTTTCATCGTGCTGGCGATCGGAACGAGCCGCGTCGTGATCGGCGTGCATTTTCCCGGCGATGTGATCGGCGGTTTCGCGTCGGGCAGCGCGTGGCTCGCGGCGTGCATCGGCGTGGCGGAACTGGCGCGGCGGCGATCGCGTGCACTTTCGGATTAGTTCGATTGTCGCGTCCCCGCGATGCCGATAGCTTCAGACCTTTTTGCGAGGACTGAAGCGATGCTCGAATCGAAAGCGTGTGGTGTAGTGGGACTGGTTCTGATCCTGACCGGCCTGAGCGGATGTTCGGTTTTCAGCAAGGACCCTGATCCGCGGGAGTATATGAGCCGCGTGAAAGTCGGCATGACGCGGGAGGACGTCGAAGACAGTCTCGGGCCGCCCGATGGCAACTGGGGGCCGTGGCATTCGCAGTGCACCGAATATGCCTTCAGGGATCATGGCGCCGATCGATGGTCGGTCTATTACAACAATCAGCACCGCGTCGTTTATACGGAACACGCGGCATGCAATGTGAACCGGGCTAAGGAAGTCGGGCTTCGCTGAAAGCCAGAAACTAAAAACCCCACGCGAGAACGTGGGGTTTTTTGTTTCAGCAGCGCTCGAATGCTATCGCGCGGAAAATCGACGATTTTCGCGAATACTATGAAATGAGCATTCGAATTTGACCGCGTATTAGAAAATATACTTCTCCTGCGATCACGGAGAAGAAGATGAGACGATTCAGCGCGTGGCTATTTGCATTATTGTTAGGAATGCTTTTGAGTGGATGCGGCGCAGGCGATAGTTCCGATGCCGCGACTTCCGCAGCCAGAAGCTCGACCGAGCAATCGAACGCGCAGGACAAAGCCACGGCCAAGGGATTCGCGTTGTCCACCGTCATCTGGAAGCAGCTTCCGATCGGCGTGTGCTGGGATCTGAGCAACGCCGACTTCGCTCTTTACGCCACGCAGCGCGACTGGAGCCGGCTCGCGGTCGAGGCGAGCTGGGAGGCGCATTCCGGCATCACGTTCACGGGCTGGCAGCAATGCACGAACGCCCCGAACTACTACGGCATACGGATTTCGGTCGAAGACAGCGCCGCGACCGGGCCGCATACTCAAGGCCTCGGAACGATGCTGAACAACGTCGTCGGCGGAATGGTGCTCAACTTCACTTTCAGGAACTGGAGTCCGAGTTGCGTCGGTCGTGAAGAGTATTGCATCCGCAATATCGCCGCGCACGAGTTCGGCCACGCGATGGGTTTCGCGCACGAGCAGAATCGGCCGGACACGCCGTCGAGCTGCAATGAGCCCGCGCAGGGTACTTATGGCGACACGCTGATCGGCGCGTGGGATCTGGCATCGATCATGAACTACTGCAATCCCGACTGGAACGGCAATGGCCAGTTGAGCACGACGGATATCGTGATGGCGCAGATGTTTTACGGGCCACGGTGAGTCGGTGAAGCGATCTCATCCGCGGACCGTGGTCGGGCGATATCTCTAACCGGCTGATAATCGCAATGACGCGTGCCAATCAAATGATTGCCGAAATGCAGTCATACGCGCATTGACGAAAGAATACGAACAATGTGGAAAAATTCTGTAATGAACATTCGAATCTGATTGCGTATTGAAAATATACTTCTCCGGCCATGCGTGATGACGCATGGGTCATAACGGAGAATAAGATGAAAAGGTTGAGGGGCCTGGCCCTTGCGTTACTATCAGGAATACTGATCAGTGGTTGCGGCGGAACCGATTCGGGCACCGACGCTCTGAGCTCTGCGAGCAAGACTTCGGCTGAACAATCGGCGGCGCAGGACAAGGCCGCGGCGAAGGGATATGCATTGTCGACTGTTATTTGGGATCGCGTGCCTATCGGCGTGTGTTGGGATTTGAACAACGCTGATTTCGCGCGGTATTCGTCAGAGCGCAGTTGGACTCGCGGCGCGGTCGAGGAGACCTGGGAGCAGCATTCCGGAGTCGAATTCTCCGGTTGGCAGCAATGCACGAACGATCCGACTTTCTACGGCATACGGATTTCAGTTGAGGACATTGCCGGGAGCGCCCCGCACACGTGGGGTTTGGGCGCGATGCTGAACAATGCTCAGGGCGGGATGGCGCTCAATTTCACGTTCAATAACTGGAGCCCGAGTTGTCAGGGGCGCGAGGAATATTGCATTCGCCGGGTCGCCGCGCATGAATTCGGTCACGCGCTGGGTTTTGCGCATGAGCAGAATCGGCCGGATACGCCGTCGTCGTGCATCGAGCCCGCGCAAGGCACCAGCGGCGACACAATGATCGGTGAGTGGGATCTCGCGTCGGTCATGAATTACTGCAATCCGAAATGGAATGGCGACGGCAAACTGAGCGCCACCGATATCGAGATGGCGCAGAAATTTTATGGGCCGCATAAGGACAAGGAAACCGTCTACGTCCTGAAGCGCGTCGTGAGCCCTGCAAAGATCACAGAGTACGACCTGAACACGCGCGCCGAGCTGTCCACGTTCACTCTCGATTTCGGGACCGGGGACGACCGGATTAGCAAGATGGTCGCCAGTCCGAACCGAAATCGACTCTATTTCGAACTGGAGATCGCATCGCAACCCGGTTTGCACGTAAAAGGCGCGCAATCGAGCGTGTTGATCGCATACGACATTGCGTCTCGCGCGATTGTCTGGAATGTTCGCGTGAGTCGCACGGCAGACAGTGAACTGCGAGTTTCCCCGGACAGTTCGCAGATCTATTACGCGGCGGACAACACGATACGTGTGATCGATGCAGAAAATGGGAACGTTGGTAATGTCATGACTTTCCCTGACTATTACTCTGTCAAGGCACTCGACACTACGCCCGATGACAACGACACACTATACGTTCTGGCGGATACGTCTGGCACGCAGCAGACCATCCTCCGCGTGAACATGAAGACGAAGAGTGTGATGACCTCGTTCCCGACTGGAGCACTACCGTCTGTGACATACCATCAACTTGCCGTGACGCCCGACGGAAAGCGCGCCATTTACATGAAGCCTGTCGCGAATCTCAGCGGATCGTACATGTCGGAAATCGACTTGTCCACCGGCAAGATCAGGCAACTGTCAGGCGCCAGAGGGTACAAGTCCCCAAAGAATCTGCAGGCGATCAACAATCGTCAGATCATCTTTGTGGACAATAACGAAAACAACGTCGCTCCGATCGTCATTTACGACATCGATACCGACCAGAAGACAACTCCAGAATGGGACTATAAGTACATTCCGGAGATTCAATACGACGCGAAGACGCTATCCTTCTTCCTGATGAGAGATTTGAAAGACTCTGTCGAGCAGTTGGTACCAAAGGGCGATGGCACCTACAAGAATATCGACTACGGGTTCAGGGCTTTCACCGAAGGAACAAAGTGGCAACCCTTGGCAGCACCATTTGTGTTCGTGAGGCGTTGATCGGCGTTTGAACTAGACGGATAAGCGAGGCGGCAGGCGATCGGGAGATTGACTGCCGCCTCGCGCCGCTTTACAGGGGAAACCATCGGTTTCAATTTTGGATCCAAAATCCTTGATTCAATTTTGAGATAGGCGCACAATCTCCCGGACCCGCACCCCACGCGACCGAGGGAGCCACCATGTCCGACCGCGCCAACGCCGTTGCCAGTCCATACGCCGCAAGCGATGCACCGAAAGCGTCATCCAGCTCCAGCCGCGCCGTGACCGCCGCCGTCGTCGGCAACATTCTCGAATGGTTCGATTTCGGCACCTACGCGTTCCTCGCCACCGTCATCGCCAAAGTGATGTTCCCGACAGGCGACGACTTCGCCGCGATGCTCGGCACCTTCGGCGCGTTCGGCCTCGGCTTCGCCGCGCGTCCGCTCGGCGCGATCATCTTCGGCTGGCTCGGCGACAAGAAAGGCCGCAAGTGGACGCTCACCTTCGTCATGCCGCTGATGGCCGCCGCCACGCTCTTCATGGCGCTGCTGCCGACGTATGCGTCCATCGGCATCATGGCGCCGATTCTGCTCGTCGCGGCGCGCATGTTGCAGGGCATTTCCGTCGGCGGCGAACTGGGCAACGCGGTCGCGTTTCTCGTCGAATGGGCGCCGCCCAACAAGCGCGGTTTCTACGGCAGCTTCCAGCAATGCAGCACGCTCGGCGGCATGCTGCTCGGCTCGGGCGCGGCCGCGCTCATGACGACGCTGCTCAGCCCGGAAGCGCTGCTCGACTGGGGCTGGCGCGTACCGTTCATCGTCGGTGCGATCGTGATCGGGCCGATCGGCTGGATCATCCGCAAGCGCAGCGAAGAAACGCCGGTCTATCAGAGCGCAAGCGACGAAGCGCCCAAGGCGAAGGGCCGCGCGCCCGCGCTGCTCGGCCTGCAGGCGTGCGGACTCGTGATCGTATGGACGGTCTCGCTCTACGTGCTGCTCAACTACCTGCCGTCGTTCACGACGAAATATGTCGGCATTCATTCGTCGACGGCGCTGTGGCTCAACACGGCGGGCCTCATCGTGATGACGGCATCGATTCCGTTCTGGGGCGCGGCTTCGGACCGCTTCGGCCGCAAGCCCATCTATACGATCGGTTGCATCGCGTTTCTCGTGCTGCCGTACCCGATCTTCCATCTGATGCTCGAATACAAATCGGCGGCGATCGTCGGCGCGGTGCAGGTGCTGGGCGGCGTGATCATCGGCATCTTCTCGGGCGTCGGACCGGCCGTGCTGTCCGAACTCTTTCCGACGAAAATCCGCACGACGTGGATGTCGATCGGCTACGGCATCGCCAACGCGGTGTTCGGCGGTTTCGCGCCGATGATCTCCATCGCGCTCATCAAGGCGACGGGCTCGCCGCTCTCGCCCGCGTACTTCGTGATGCTCGCCGCGCTGCTTTCCACGATCACGGTCTTCACCATCAAGGAGACGGCGCACGCGCCGCTGCAATAGACATGCGCTGGAATCGAACGCTCACAGTAGTGAACTGCCACGCCGAAGGCGAAGTCGGCAACGTGGTGACGGGCGGCGTCTTCGACGTGCCCGGTGCGACCATGTTCGACAAGATGATGCATCTGGAGGAAGTGCGCGACGACCTGCGCCGCATCTGCATTTTCGAGCCGCGCGGCTCGGCGAATCAGACCGTGAACTTCCTGCTGCCCGCAACCGATCCGCGCGCGCAAATGGGTTACGTGATCGCGGAATCGACCGAATATCCGGCGATGTCCGGCTCGAACACGATGTGCGTCGCCACCGTGCTGCTCGAAACCGGCATCCTGCCGATGGTCGAGCCCGTCACCGAACTCGTGCTCGAAGCGCCGGCGGGGCTGATCCATCTGCGCTGCGCGTGCGCGAACGGCAAGGTCACGAAGGTCGAGTTCACGAATCAGCCCGCGTTCGCCAATCATCTCGACAGGACGATCGAGGTCGAAGGCGTCGGCAGCCTGAGCGTCGATGTCGGCTATGGCGGCATGACGTATGTGATCGTCGATGCCGAAAAGCTCGGCTTTCGCATCACGCCCGACGAAGCGCGCGAGCTGTGCGAACTCGGGCAGGTCATCAAGGCCGCGGCGGCGGCGCAGTTGCCTTCGCCGCATCCGTTGAATCCGCTCATCAAGGGCATCACGATGACCGAGTTCGTCGGGCCGCTGTCGCGCGAAAACGGCGTGCTCAAGTCGCGCAACACGGTGATCGTGTCGCCGGGACGCTGCGATCGTTCGCCGTGCGGCACGGGCACTTCCGCGCGGCTCGCGGTGATGCACGCGAAAGGGCTGATCGACGTGGGCGAGACCTTCCTGCACGAGTCGATCATCGGTTCGGTGTTCGAAAGCCGTATCGATTCGGTCACGCGTCTCGGCGACGTTCCGGCGGTCGTGCCGGTCGTTGCGGGTCAGGCATGGATCACCGCGATTTCGCAGGTCGGCGTCGATCCGACCGATCGCTTTCAGACCGGCTTCACGCTCGCGGATACGTGGTGCGAAGCCGTCGACGACAAGCTCATCAAGTCGCGTGCCGGCTCATGAGCGTGGCGGATGAAGAAATGGCGGACGTCGTCGTGATCGGAGCGGGCATCGTGGGACTGGCTGTTGCATGGGCCGCGCTGCGCGACGGCGCGCGCGTGATCGTGATCGATCGCGATTTCGAAGGCGATCGCGCATCGCATGGCAACGCGGGCGGCATCGCGGTGACGGAGAGCACGCCGATCGCCGTACACGGCATGTTCACGAAGGTCGCCAAATGGCTGATGGACCCGCTCGGGCCGCTCGCGCTCGACTGGAAGCATCTGCCGAAGGCGCTGCCGTGGCTGATGGCGTTTCGCCGCGCGAGCGAGCCGGACCGCTATCAGGCGATATCGCATGCGCTCGCGTTGCTGAACAACCGTGTCTATGACGACCTCCTGCCGATGTTCGACGATATCGGCGCAAGCGCGATGCATTATCGGCGTGGCGCGCTGACGGTCTATGAAACCGACGAAGCCTTCGCCGCCGATCAGCCCGAATGGGCGTTCAAGCGCGAGCTCGGCGCGCGCTGGCATGCGCTGAATGCGCAGCAGGTGCGCGAATGCGAGCCGTCGCTCGCGCCGGTGTTCAGACATGGCGTGTTTCTCGACGACTGGTCGCATATCGGCGATCCGCGCCGCATCGTCATGCTTTTGCGCGAGCGCGTGCGTACGCTCGGCGCGCGCTTCGTGACGGGCAGCGCGCGTGCGATCGAGTCATCGGATGCGGTCTTGCTGGCGGACGGCAAACGCGTGAAAGGACGACGCATCGTGATCGCGGCGGGCGCGTGGTCGGCGGCGCTGGCGAAATCCATCGGCGATAGCGTATTGCTCGAAAGCGAGCGCGGCTATAACGCGACGCTGCCGAAGCACGGCGTCGCGCTGACGCGCGAAGTGATCTTCGCGGAGCGCAAGTTCGTCGCGACGCCGCTCGATGTGGGCTTGCGCATCGGCGGCGCGGCGGAGTTCGCGGGACTCGATGCGCCGCCGAACTATCGCCGCAGCGATGCGTTGCTCACGCTCGGCAAGCGCTTCATTCCCGGCATCGACGATACGGGCGCCGCGAAATGGATGGGCCATCGTCCCGCGACGCCCGATTCGCTGCCGGTGATCGGCGCATCGCCGCGCATGCCGTCGGTTGTCTATGCATTCGGTCACGGGCATCTCGGCCTCACGCAATCGGCGACGACCGCCGCGCTCGTCGCCGATGTGCTGGCGGGCCGCACGCCACGAATGCCGCTCGGTCCGTATTCGATCGCGCGTTTCTAAATTGGAGGAGCAACCATGCAAGTGAACTGGAAGGGCGTATTCCCCGCTGTCACGACGAAGCTCAAGCAAGACGGCTCGCTCGACCGCGATGCCATCGTGAGCGGCCTGAACCGTCTGATCGATAACGGCGTCGGCGGTGTCGTGATGATGGGCATGGTCGGCGAGAACGCGCAGCTCACGCCCGAGGAAAAGCGCACCGTGCTGAAGATCGCGGTCGAAACCGTGAACGGGCGCGTGCCTGTCATCTCCGGTCTCGCGGAGCTGAACACGGCCAACGCGACACAATTCGCGAAGGATGCGGAAGCGATCGGCGTGCAGGGCCTGATGGTGTTTCCGGGTCTCACGTATCGCTCGGATGATCGCGAGACCGTCGAATACTATCGGTCGATCGCGCGCTCGACGAAGCTTGGCCTGATGATCTACAACAACCCGCGCGGCTATGGTGTCGACATGCGTCCCGACCTGCTCGCGCAACTCGCCGATGAACCGAACGTCGTCGCGATCAAGGAAGAGACTTACGACACGACGCGCGTCACCGATCTTTACGCGCGCTTCGGCGAGCGCTTCGTCGTGTTCTGCGGCGTCGACGATCTGATCGTCGAATCCGTCGCGCTCGGCGTGAAGGGCTGGGTCTCGGGCATGGCGAACGCGATGCCGAAGGAATCCGTCGACCTGCTTGACTACGCGGTCAATGGCGAATACGACAAGGCGCGCGCGCTGTATCGCGCGCTGATCGACCTGTTCCATCTCGACACGCATGTGAAGCTCGTGCAATACATCAAGCTCGCGGAAAACATCACGGCGGGTTATCCGGAGTACGTGAAGGCGCCGCGCCTGATGCTCGAAGGCGATGAGCGGCGGCGAACAATCGAGATCGTCGAGAAGGCGATCGCGAACGTGCAGGCGCTCGCGCGATGAAATCCACGTTCTTCTGCATCGACGGCCACACGTGCGGCAATCCGGTGCGCGTCGTGGCGGGCGGCGCGCCGGTGCTCGAAGGCGCGAACATGATCGAGCGCCGCGCGCACTTCCTGCGCGAGTTCGACTGGATTCGCACCGCGCTCATGTTCGAGCCGCGCGGTCACGAAGTGATGTCCGGCAGCATCCTCTATCCGCCGACGCGCCCCGATTGCGATCTCGCGATTCTCTTCATCGAAGTGAGCGGCTGCCTGCCGATGTGCGGGCACGGCACCATCGGCACGGTGACGACCGCCATCGAACACGGACTCGTGCGGCCGCGCGAGCCGGGCGTGTTGCGGCTCGATACGCCCGCGGGTGTTGTCGTCGCGCGTTATCGGATGAACGGCGAGCATGTGGATTCCGTGCAGCTCGTCAACGTGCCGTCGTTTCTGCATTCGCGGGACTTGTCCGTCGAAGTCGAAGGGCTCGGCGAGATTCATTTCGATGTCGCGTACGGCGGCAACTTCTATGCGATCGTCGAGCGGCAGCGCAACTATGAAGGACTGCACGCGCTGAAGCCTTCCGATATTCAGCGCCTGAGTCCCGCGCTGCGCCAGAAGGCGAACGAGAAGTACACGTTCGTGCATCCGGAAAGCGACGCGATACGCGGCCTCAGTCACGTCATGTGGACGGGCGAGCCGACGGTCGAAGGCGCGAGCGCGCGCAACGCCGTGTTTTACGGCGACAAGGCCATCGATCGTTCGCCGTGCGGCACGGGCACGTCGGCGCGCATGGCGCAGCGCGTCGCGAAGAGCCAGTTGAAGATCGGCGAGCGCTTCGTGCATGAGAGCATCATCGGCACCTTGTTCGAGGGCGTGCCGATGGAAGCGGCGCGCGTCGGCGATTTCGATGCGATCGTGCCGGGCATAGAAGGCTGGGCGCGCGTGACCGGCCACAACACGATTTTCGTCGACGACCGCGATCCGCTCGCGCACGGATTCCTGCTGAAATAACCGGGAGAGATCAAGCCATGCTGATTCTGAAAAACGCCCGCGTGCTCGACACCGATCACGAGCGCGACGACGGCCGCTATTCCATCGTCATCGACGGCGACACGATTCGCGAAGTCACGCGCGAGCCGGTGGAGGCGAGCGGCGCGCAGGTGATCGATGTCGGCGGCAAGACGGTGATGCCCGGCATGATCGATTGCCACGTGCATGTGATCGCGTCGGTCGCGCATCTCGGCAACAACAGCCGATTGCCCAATACGTTCGCCGTGCTGCGCGCCGTGCCGATTCTCGCGGGCATGCTCGATCGCGGCTTCACGACCGTGCGCGATGCGGGCGGCGCGGATTACGCGCTCTCGCGGGCAATCGAAGACGGCGTGATCGCGGGGCCGCGTTTGTTCGTCGCGGGCAAGGCGCTTTCGCAGACCGGCGGACACGGCGATTTTCGCGAGCGCTTCGACAATTCGGACCCGGACCCGTGCGGCTGCAATCGCAACATGGGCGCGATCGGGCGCGTGGTCGATGGCGTCGATGAAATGCGCAAAGCCGTGCGCGAGGAGATGCGCGCGGGCGCGAATCACATCAAGATCATGGCGTCGGGCGGCGTGGCTTCGCCGACCGATCCGATCGGCAACCTGCAATTCTCCGTCGATGAAGTGAAGGCCGCCGTCGAGGAAGCGGAATCGCATCAGACTTACGTGATGGCGCACGCCTACACGGCGAAGGCGATTGCCCGCGTCGTGAAGCTCGGCGTGCGCACGATCGAGCACGGCAACCTGATCGACGACGACACCGCGCGCGTGATGGCCGAACACGGCGCATACGCGGTGCCGACGCTCGTCACGTATGACGCGATGTCGAAAGTCGGCGCGCAGATGGGCCTCGCGAAAGACACGCTCGACAAGAACGAGTCGGTGCGCAAGCGCGGACTCGAAGCGCTCGCGATGCTGCACGCGCGCGGCGTGAAGATCGGTCTCGGCACGGATCTGCTCGGCGACATGCATCAATATCAAAGCGATGAGCTTGCTATACGCGCGAATATCGTCGGCGCATTCGAGGCGATTCGTCAGGCGACGGCGCTCGGCGCGGAGATCGTGAACATGAAGGGCAAACTCGGCGTCGTCGCGGCGGGTGCGTACGCGGATTTGCTCGTCGTCGATGGCGATCCGCTGAAGGATATTCGCGTGCTCACGGGGCAGGGTGAACGCATCGCTGGGGTGATGAAGAATGGCGCGTGGGTGCGGGAGACGTTGCGCTGAACCTGCATCCCCCAAGGGGATTTCCTACGGTTCGCCCCTTGCAGGGGCTCCCTTCGGGGCATGCTACGATGCCGCAACAATACACATAAGCATCAAATGAAGCACATGCCTCCGGTCGCCATAAAACAAGGCACAACCGATTCGACGCACAGGATCGTGCGCACGACG
The DNA here is from genome assembly GCF_046030135.1 of Caballeronia jiangsuensis. Classification (NCBI taxonomy): domain Bacteria; kingdom Pseudomonadati; phylum Pseudomonadota; class Betaproteobacteria; order Burkholderiales; family Burkholderiaceae; genus Caballeronia; species Caballeronia jiangsuensis. The sequence goes on along the minus strand of NZ_JAQQDB010000024.1, from coordinate 51,247 downwards.
ACGGTCGAACTCGTCACCACGGCGATCCGGCAACGCATTCTCTCGGGCGATCTCGCGCCGGGCGAAGTGCTGCGTCAGGAAGCGCTCGCCGACGAACTCGGCGTGAGCCGCGTGCCGATCCGCGAGGCGATCACGCGGCTCACCGGCGAAGGCTTGCTGACGAAGGTGCCGCACAAGGGCGCGTATGTCGCGGAGCTGTCGATAGAAGAAGTGCAGGAGACATTCGAGATTCGCTTGCGGCTGGAGCCCTGGCTCTTTTCAGAGGCGATTCCGCATATCACCGATGCCGAAATCGCGAAAGCCGAGAAGCTCGTCGGTGAAATGGATCACGCGGATTCGGGCGTGTGGGGACAACTGAACTGGCGTCTTCACGAAACCCTTTATCTGCCCGCGCGGCGCGACATCACGTTGCAGATGCTGCGCGGACTGCACGATCGCAGCGACCGCTATTTCCGCTTTCAGGTCGTGCAGGTGCCGATCCGCGAGCAGTCGCACGAAGAGCACATGAGCCTGATCGACGCATGCAGAAAGCGCGACGCGAAGCTCGGCGCGAAGCTGCTCGAACAGCACGTGAAGACGGCGGGGCAGCAAATCATCTCGGTAGTCGGCACGATCATGGCGCGGTGAGGCGGACCTTCGCGGGACGCGCGGTATCGCGGGCATCGATCTCGATGTGAGCATCTGCGGTTGCGATTTGCGCGAACGCGGCTTCATCGACCATCACGACCGGCACGTCGGACGCATACAGTTCGTTCGCGACGATCGCGCCTATCGACAAGATCAGATCGCGTTCCGTGAGCACGATGCCCGCCGGGCCCGTGCTGTTGCGTAACGCCTCGGCGAGCACGCTGCTGCTCGAACTCGATCCGCGCGCACGCGGCATCACGAGAATACGCGACGCGAGGCTCTGGCCATGACCGGCGTGCGTGGCATCGACGATCACGCCGCGTTCCGCATCGTAACCGCCCCAGAAGCTGAGCGGCGGCAACGCGATGACTGCGGCGCGCGCGCAGCCTGGAACGAGTGTGACGGCTTCAAACGTTTTCATCGATGCACACCTTTCCTTCGAACGCCGATCGCACGCATTCGCTCATGCTGCCGAACGCGACCGTCACGCCGATGTTCGCCGGCGCGTAATGCGCCCATTTGCCCGAGTTGGTCATCACGAGGCCGCTGACCTGCTTCATCACCGGCGTGATGTACGTGCAGGTATCCACGACGATCTGCACGCCGCGCTCGGCCAGCGTCTTCGCGATGCCTTCCTCTTCGAGTTGCCAGAGCACGAAGCGGCTCGTGTTCACATAGACATCGCAACGCGGCGCGCCTTCGTGACGATCGAAGAGCGACGCGAGCGTGCGGAATTCATCGACGGAAAAGTGCGGCGTGCCGAGCGCGACGGCGGCGAGCGCATCGCCGGGCTTCGCATGGCTCCAGCGCTTGCGCACGGCATGCAGGTCCGATGCGCTGACCGCGATCGTGCGCGCGGGCGCTTGCCCTTGAAGCGCGGCATCGAGCGTCGCGGCTTCCGGCGTGATGCCGACCGCATGAAAGAGCGCCACCGATCCGCTCGATGCCGCCGCCGCGCCGAGCGCTTTCAACTCGTCTTTGGTGGTGTCGCCGGGCAGGCCGGTGATGGCGGCGACCGTCGCGCCGACCTCGCTGCCGAGCAGGAAGCCGAGCGCGGCGAAATCGGCATCGCGATGCGGCGACGTGCGCAATTCGGGCGCCGCGATCACGATGCGCGCCGCGCGATTCGCCGTGACATGCAGGCCCGCGTTCGGCACCCGGCCGGTGATCGCGGCGGCGAGATCGAGGAAATCGCCGTAGCGGCTCGTGCGCGCGCCGAGCACGGAGTTGGCGAAGACGATCGCGTTCGATTCGGCCCACGCGATCTGATCGCCCAGCTTCGGACGATGCTTCAACTGATAAGGCGCGCACGTGAAGCTCGCTTCGCAGCCGAGTTCGATGTGCGCCTCCATGAGCCGCTTGCCCGCGCTCGCGATATGCGCATCGCCATGAAACAGCTCGGGATGGATGAGATCGAGCGAGCCGACGTTGAGCGTGGTCGGCACGGCGACCTTCGCGCCGCTCGCGACGAAGCGCTCGACGAAGTCGAGGCTCGCCGCGCCGTGATAGAGGCAGCCGTCGATATGGGCGGACGAGATGTCGATGAGCGTATCGGCGTCCATGGCGCGCGCCGTCGCCGCGACGATGCGCATCGCGAGCGCGAGGCCATCGCCGAGATCGCCTTCGAGCATTGCGGTGTCGCGTGGGGAAAGAGTGAGCATCGGACCGATCATGCAGCGCTGAGAAATGACAGCGCAGGATAACGGATCGGCTCGATGCTGTGCGGACTACCTTCCTCCGAACCGGCGCACGAAGCAATAGAAAATCCACGGATGGATTTTCAGCATCGCCATCACGATCGACAGCTTCGGCCGGTGATCCGAGCACATGCCGAGCAGATGCGCGAAACGAAGCCGCTCCGAAACGCTGAGCAGGATCGGCTTCGCCAGCCGATATGTCGGCGCCTTGATGGCCGCCTGAAACGCGATCGTTCGATAGGCGTAGATATACTTCAACCTAAAGAGCAGGCGCCGGTAATTGGGTATCGGCATCGACGCCGTGCTTTTCTCCACCCGATCGATAATGGCAAAAAGATCCACGATCTTTGGATTGAAGCGTGTCGAAATTCCCGATTCCCGATACATGTACGCATACAAGGTGTCAGGAATGAGGCGCACCGTGTTCGATTTACCGAGTGTCTGGACCGACACGCAGATATCTTCGTAAATCAGTCCGGTCGGATGTTCGACCGCGAGGAAGATCGAGCGGCGCACGAGCTTGTTGAAGCAATAGGCCTGCAGGGAAAGATCGAGGATTCTCTCGACGGCCTGCACGCCGGTGATAGTGGCGTCTCCCGCTTCCACGCGGTAATTGATCTTGCCGTCGGGCGCGATGTTTTCGGCGGCGAACACCACGGCGTCCGCTTTGCTCGTTTCGACTTCGTCGATCACCCTGCGGATGAGATCGTGATGAACGTGATCATCGCTGTCCACGCACAGGACGTATTCTCCGCGGGCCGCCAGTGCGGCGATCTTGCGGGTTTCGGCGAGACCTTTGTTCTCGAGATTCTTAATAAACTTCCACTGAATTCTGCTTTGCTTCTCCAGGATGCGGGAAGTCATTTCACCAGATCGATCAGGACTGCTGTCGTCAACGGCGATTATCTCGAAGTCGGTGGATGTTTGTGACAAGAGCGAGTCGAGGCATTCTTCTATGTACGGCTCAACTTTGTACACAGGAAGCAGAACACTGATTTTGGGCGATGCGTGCATGTATAGGTATCCCCTCTCCGGGATTTTTGAGGAGAACGATAAGTGGCACAAGGATACTACGTCCTAAATCTCACGTCGGTATTAGGGTCATTGACTATTGCCAGTGCGATATTGGAGTTATTCAGGAGTATTTTCTGATCGAAATGGTCTTCGCCCTGTACATAATACTTAAGGCATCCTTTTTTTCGCCGATATTGACCGGCTTCCCGCACGAGGCGGTCAATTGAACACAGTGTGTCAGCCGAGGTGAGCAGGCTGTCGCCGCGCGTGCCGTCGCGGTTGTGTCCACGGTGGTGGCATCGTCCTTGCATGTGCGTGTCCCCTCGGTCTTGCGAACCATCGTTCAGCTTTCAAAGGAGAGTGCTCATGAGTCTCGATCTGACGTTTCGTGCAGGCGAAGCAACCGTGCTGGCCGCAGCGGGACAGGCGACCGATGCGATGCCGGAGATACTGATCGGCCGTGTCGATGGACCTGTTGGCCACGCGTTCGCCAACATGATGGCGCAGTCGAAAGGACATACGGCGATGTTCGCGATTCGCGCGTGCAACCAGATGGTCCGCCCTGCGACGATGATCGTCCCGAAGGTCACGCTGAAGGACATGGCGAACATCGACCTCTTCGGCGGCGTGGTGCAGTCCGCGACCGCGGACGCCGTGGTCGATTGTTTGATCGAAGGCATCCTGCCGAAAGATCAGGCCAATGAGTTGTGCATCATCAGCCTCGTGTGGATCGATCCGCGTTGCGCAACCGATGCCAACCTCGACAAGAAGGACATGTATCGAACGAACTACGAGGCGACGAAACTCGCCATTCAACGCGCGATGAGCAACGAGCCGAGCGTGGAGGAACTCATCGCGAATCGTCATAGCATCAAGCACGACATGGACGACTGGAGCTGAGGCCGGCTTCCCGATCGAGATGCTAAGGTGTACGCGAGAATCGGCGCGTCAGATCGACGACCTCGCGCGCTCGTCGCCTGCCGAGCGCGCGAGACGCTGCTAGACTGAACATCCGTGCCGAATAGCGCGAACTGCGCGCATCCTACGATCATGCACTGCAACATGCGCTGGCGCATCGCAGAAGCACCGTCTCTCTATAGCCGTCCCCTATCGGCGGCATTGCAAAAATCGCATTCTATTGAGCGTCGCTCTCACGTATTTTCTAAGTTGAGGAGGGCGGCCGGACGCGTCGCGCACGCTCGATGCAGGCCACGAAATCCCTTATCGGATCAGGTTTGTGCAGCACGGCAAAACATGAACCTGAAGCCTTGGTGGTGAGTAGTAAAAGAACTAGTGGGTACGTCCTCGCAAGGAGATAACGCATGTCGAACGAATCGAAGTGCCCGTTTACGCATGCTGCCGGCACCGGAACGACGAACCGTGACTGGTGGCCGCGGCAACTACGGGTGGATCTGTTGAATCAGCATTCCGGCAAGTCGAATCCGCTCGAATCGGGCTTCGACTACGCCGAAGCTTTCAAAAGCCTCGATCTCGCCGCGGTCAAGAAGGACCTCGCGGAAGTCATGACCGATTCGAAGGACTGGTGGCCCGCCGACTTCGGCCATTACGGTCCGCTATTCATCCGCATGGCGTGGCACAGCGCGGGCACCTACCGCATCGGCGATGGCAGGGGAGGCGGTGGCCGCGGCCAGCAACGTTTTGCGCCGCTCAACAGCTGGCCGGACAACGTCAGCCTCGACAAGGCGCGCCGGCTGCTTTGGCCGGTGAAGCAGAAGTACGGCCAGAAGCTCTCCTGGGCCGATCTCATCATTCTGTCCGGCAATGTCGCGCTGGAGACGATGGGCTTCAAGACATTCGGCTTCGCGGGCGGACGCGAGGACACATGGGAGCCGGATCAGGACGTCTACTGGGGCAATGAGAAGACCTGGCTCGGCGGCGATGTCCGCTACGGCAAAGGCGCGGCCGGCAACGACCAGGATCAGGGCGTGATTACCGCCGACGTGGAGAAGCACGGCGAGGAAGTCAGCCGCACCGACGGCGGCCGCAATCTGGAGAATCCGCTCGGCGCGGTGCAGATGGGTCTGATCTATGTCAATCCGGAAGGTCCGGACGGCAACCCCGATCCGCTCGCGGCGGCGCACGACATCCGCGAGACGTTCGCGCGCATGGCGATGAACGACGAGGAAACCGTCGCGCTGATCGCGGGCGGCCACACCTTCGGCAAGACGCACGGCGCGGGTCCGGCGGATAACGTCGGTCCCGAACCGGAATCGGCGGATGTGGAAAATATGGGCCTCGGCTGGAAGAACAGCTTCGGCTCCGGCAAGGGCGCGGACACGATCACGAGCGGCCTCGAAGTCACCTGGACCACGACCCCGACGAAGTGGGGCCAGGGGTTCTGGGAGAACCTGTTCGGCTACGAATGGGAACTGACCAAGAGCCCGGCGGGCGCGAATCAGTGGGTCGCGAAGGATTCGACCGAAACCGTTCCGCACGCGTACGATCCGTCGAAGAAGATCAAGCCGACCATGCTGACGACGGACCTGTCGCTACGGTTCGATCCGGAATACGCGAAGATTTCGAAGCGTTTCTGGGAGAACCCCGACCAGTTCGCCGATGCCTTCGCCCGCGCGTGGTTCAAGCTGACGCACCGCGACATGGGGCCGAAGGCGCGCTATCTCGGACCGGAAGTGCCGCAGGAAGAACTGCTGTGGCAGGACCCGATTCCCGCAGTCGATCATCCGCTCGTCGGGGATGACGACGTCGCGGCGCTCAAGCAGAAAGTGCTGGCGTCGGGGTTGTCGATTTCAGAGCTGGCATCGGCGGCGTGGGCGTCGGCATCGACGTTCCGCGGCTCCGACAAGCGCGGCGGCGCGAATGGCGCGCGCGTTCGCCTTGCACCGCAGAAGGACTGGGCGGCGAACGATCCCGAGCAACTCGGCAAGGTGCTGACGGCGCTCGAAGGCATCCAGAAGGAGTTCAACGGCGCGCAATCCGGCGGCAAGAAGATTTCGCTCGCTGATCTGATCGTGCTGGCGGGCGGCGCGGCGATCGAAAAGGCAGCGGAGAAGGCCGGCAAGAAGGTCACGGTGCCGTTCACGCCGGGCCGCATGGACGCCACGCAGGACAAGACGGACGTGCAGTCGGTCTCGGCGCTCGAACCGGTCGCCGATGGCTTCCGCAACTACGTCAAGTCCAACGTGCGCGTGCCCGTCGAGTCGCTGCTGATCGACAAGGCGCAATTGCTGACGCTGACCGCGCCGGAAATGACGGCGCTCATCGGCGGTTTGCGTGCGCTGAATGTGTCGAGCGGAAAGAGCGCGCACGGCGTCTTCACCGACAAGCCCGAAACGCTCACCAACGACTTCTTCGTCAACCTGCTCGACATGGACACGGAGTGGCAACCGATGTCGTCGGCGCGCGATGTGTTCGAAGGTCGCGATCGCAAGACGGGCCAGCGCAAGTGGACCGGCAGCCGCGTCGATCTGATCTTCGGTTCGCATTCGGTGTTGCGCGCGCTCGCCGAGGTCTATGCGAGCAGCGACGGGCAGGAGAAGTTCGTCGATGACTTCGTCGCGGCCTGGACGAAGGTGATGAATCTCGATCGCTTCGATCTGAAGAAGTAAGCAGCAGCATCAGCGCAAGCGGCGGTCCTTCGGGACCGCCGTTTTTTTGCCGGCGATTTCAATGCGCCACGCGCGCGGGCCGCTGCTTGAACAGAAAACCGCACACGACGATAAACATCACGAGCGCGATCGACGCCCCGTAGCGGCTCATCGCGAGTCCGCCATGCGCGACCGGCTTGTCGAGAAAATCGCCAACCACCGCGCCGAGCGGCCGCGTCAGAATGAACGCGCCCCAGAACAGCACCGTGCGCGACACCGCCGTGAAGTAATACAAAAGCACGATCACCAGCAGCAAGCCGCCGAAGATCATCGCCGCGCCCGTATAGCCGAAGCCCGCGCTGTCGGCGGTCCAGTCGCCGAGCGCGGTGCCGAGCGTCTGCGAGAACATGATCGTCAGCCAGTAGAAGGCCTCGGCTTTCGGCGATGCGATCGTCGATACCGAGACCGAGCCCATCGCGCGATACCACACCGCGAGCGATGTCAGCAGCAGCGCGAGCAGGATCGCGCTTCCGCCCGCGTAGCCGATGCCGAGCGAGCGGTCGGCGAAGTCGGCGAGCGTGGTGCCGACCGTCGTCGTCGCGATGATCGTGATCCAGTAGAGCGCGGGCTGGAACCGGTCCGCTTTGATCTGAGCAATCACCGCGACGGCGAACACGGCCGCGAAGATGAACGTGCTCATCAGATAGCCGAGATTCATCGACATCGAAAGGGCGTCACCGCCGGTTTCGCCGAGCGTCGTCGCCGCGATCTTGATGATCCAGAACGCCAGGGTCAGTTCCGGAACCTTGGCGAGCGCATGTTTTGCGTGGTCCATGTCGTCTCTCATGGTTTGGAAAGGCTCAAGCGTAGTGGGTGCTTGCTTAAGAGAGACTTAGTGACGAGCACGCTTTCGGTCGATCGCGTATCGTCTACGTTCCGACGCGATTTTCCACAGGAGACACGCCATGCCCCGCACCGTCGCCGAGAAACGCGCAGCCTTTCGCGCACTGCACGAATCCGGATGCTTCATGTTGCCGAATCCCTGGGACATCGGTTCCGCGCGCTATCTGGAGACGCTCGGCTTCAAGGCGCTCGCAACGACGAGTTCGGGCTTCGCATGGTCGAAGGGCCGCGCGGACAATCACGTGACGCGCGACGCGGTGCTCGCTCATTTGCGCGAGATCGTCGAAGCGACCGATCTGCCCGTGAACGCGGACTTCGAAAGCGGCTTCGGCGCGACGCCGGACGATGTCGCGCAGAGCGTGAAGCTCGCGGTGGAAACGGGCGTCGCGGGCTTGTCCATCGAAGATTCGACGGGCGATGCATCGTCGCCCCTGTTTCCGGTCGATGTGGCCGTGGCGCGCATGAAAGCAGCGCGGCGCGCGATCGACGAAACCGGCGGCGACACCTTGCTCGTCGGCCGCGCGGAGAATTTCTTCGCGGGCAAGCCAGATATCGACGATGCCATCGCGCGTCTCAAAGCGTATTCCGATGCCGGCGCGGATTGCCTCTATGCGCCCGGCATCAAGACGCGCGAGCAGATCGAGGCGGTCGTGAAGGCGGTCGGATCGAAGCCTGTGAATCTGCTGATCGGCGGTGTGTCGGAATTCACGTTGAACGATGTCGCGGCGCTCGGCGTGCGGCGCGTGAGCGTCGGCGGAGGGCTTGCGCGCGCCGCGTGGGGCGGATTCATGCGCGCCGCGCAAGGGCTCGCCGATGGCCGTTTCGATGGCTTCAAGGATGCGGCGGCGGGCAACGATCTGAATGGAATTTTCGAGGGTCGCGCGTAGTTCTTCACCGTAAAGGAGACGATGAAATGGCTCGCGAAATCATCCGTGTCGAACCGCTTTCGACTTGGCTCGAACGATTCAAGGCGCCGACGTCGGCCGTCACGCGCCACGGCGACACGGTCTACGTGTCGGGCTTTCCGCCGTTCGATCCGCAGACCGGCGAGGTCGTGGCGAATGCAACCATCGAACGTCAGACCGAACTCGTGTTGCAGCAGTTGAAGCTGTGTGTCGAAGCAGCGGGTTCGTCGCTCGATCAGGTGCTGAAGTGCAATGTCTACTGCACATCCGTCGATGCGTTTCCCGTCGTCAACGCGGTCTATGCGCGTTTCTTCGGACCGAACCCGCCGGCACGCATCTTCGTGAACGTGCCGGCGTGGCCGGACGGATTCGACATCGAGATCGACTGCGTGGCGGCGGTGGCCTGAGCGGCGGTATCGTCGATATCGTCAGTCCGCGTGCGCCCGATCGAACGCCCAGACTTCCGGAAAGCCCATCAGCTCGCACATCTCGGAGAACGGATACATCGCGCCGACAGCGCCTTGCGTGCCTTTGCGCGCGAGGATTTCGCCGTAGACATCCTTGAGCGCCTTCGCGACGGACAGAAACCCGGACGCCGGATAAATCGCGAGCGAGAATCCGAGCTTCTGCAACTCCTCGGGCGCGAGTTGCGGCGTGCGTCCGCCTTCGACGACATTCACGAGCAACGGCATATCGAACGTGCGTCCGATCTTCTCCAGCTCTTCCACCGTCTCCGGCGATTCGATGAACAACACGTCCGCGCCCGCCTTCGCGTATGCGTCGCCGCGACGCAGCGCTTCATCGAGCCCGAGCGACGTGCGCGCATCGGTTCGTGCGACGATCTGAAAGTTGCCATCGCTACGGCTTTCCGCCGCGACCCTGATCTTGCGGACCATGTCTTCCATCGCGATGACACGCCGTCCTGGCGTATGCCCGCACTTCTTCGGGAATTCCTGATCTTCGAGCTGGATGCCCGCAGCGCCCGCCTGCTCGTAGCCCCGCACCGTGTGCGCGACATTGAGCAGGCCGCCATAACCCGTGTCGCCGTCGCAGATCATCGGCGTATTCGTGCCGCCGCAAAACGCCGCGACGCGATTCACCATGTCGGTGTAAGTCGCGAGCCCCGCGTCGGGCAGGCCGAGGTAGGACGCGACCGTGCCGAAGCCCGTCATGTAGAGACATTCGAAGCCCATCGAATCGGCCATTTTCGCGGAGATCATGTCGAAGATGCCGGGCGCGGTGACGATTTCCTTGCGCGCAAAACGCGCTTTCAATGCCTGACGCTTGCTTTCATGCGTGACGCTCATGACGGTTTCCTCAGAAAGTTTCAACGATGCGATTCGCGCGAAAGCGCCGACGCCGCGAGCGTGCCGTCGGTGTCGGGCGAAGGCGCGATTTCTTCCAGCGAGCGGCGATTCGTCTCGATGCCGAACACCGCCAGCACGACGGCCATCACGACGAGCGCGCCGATGATCATCGACAGCACGTCCTTCACGCCGCCCGCCGTGTACATCACGACGACGAGTTGCGGCGCGAGGATGCCCGTGACGCGTCCCGCGCAACCCGCGACGCCGTTCGCGCGCATGCGGTTTTCGGTCGCGAAGAGTTCGGGAATGTACGTCGCGATGCCGAGCGCGACCATCAGATAGGTCAGCGTGAAAAGCAGGAAGCCGAGCAGCGTGGCCATCGCGACGCCGGTGGAGTGTCCGTAAAGCCAGCCGATGACCGCCGCAAGCACCGATACCGCGATCAGGCCGTTCTTGCGCCCGACGCGGTCGGCGATCAGCACGCCGACGAGCGCGCCCGCGGGGCCGCCCAGCGACATCAACGTGGTATAGCCGAGCGACGACGCCATGCCGATGCCCTGCTTCATCAGGAACGTCGGCACCCACACGATGAAGCCGTAGATCACCATGTTGACCGCGATCTGCACGACGATCGACACGAACGTGCGGCGAATCTGCGACGGCGAGAACAGCTCGAGCAGCGTGGTCTTCTTCGTCACGGTGCGCGGCGCGTCGTCGATGGGCGGCAGCGGCGCGCGGCGCGACGATTCTTCTTCGGCGGCGCGCAGGATCGCTTCGGCTTCGTCGTAGCGGCCTTTCGATTCGAGCCAGCGCGGCGATTCGGGCATCTTCTTGCGGATGACCCACACGATCATCGCGCCGATGCCGACGATGGCGAACATCGCGCGCCAGCCGATCGTCGGAATGATCAGATAGCCGAGAAACGTCGAGAAAAAGAGCGCCGAATTCGTGATGAGCGACAGATACGCCGACCACTTTCCGCGCACCGCGGGCGGCATGAACTCGCCGACCGAGCCGTAACCGACGACGATCTCCGCGCCCAATCCGAGCCCCATGAAGAAGCGGCACACGATGAGCCACGTCATGTTCGGCGCGAATGCGCCGGCGATCGACGCGAGGCCGAACACCGCGAGATTGAACTGATACGTGAACTTGCGGCCTTTCGCGTCGCCGAGCACGCCCGCCGTGAACGCGCCGATCAACATGCCGACGAATGTCGACGAGAGGAACGCGGCGTTGAGCTGCATCGTCGACCAGCCGGTCTTGGCCAATGCGCCGAGCACGCCGCCCGCGAGATAGATGTCGAACGAATCGAGGAACATGCCCGCGCCGATCAGCCACAGCACGCGTTTGTGAAAGCCGGAGATCGGTAATCGGTCCAGACGCGGACCGGCGCTCACGGTGCTTATGGTCGTGCCATCGGTGCTCAGCATGTCGTGTCTCCCATGTCGCTCGCGCGACTATTCAACGACGGTTCGTAATGCTGTTTCGACCCGGAGCGCTTTGGGCTCAGGACGCGGAATGTTCCCGGTCGTGACGGTCGAGCACCGCCTTTTCGGCGGCGAGAATATGGCAGCGCGTGATGGCTTCCGCCCACGCGGCGTTGCGCTGTTCCAGCGCGAGAACGATTTCGACATGCTGGCGCGCGCTGCGCTCGCGGTCTTCGTCGCTATAGGTGTCGAAGGTCCACTTGATGAGCGGCGTTTCCTTCATCGACTTGAGCGAGCGATCGAGGCGCGCGTTGTTCGCGGCGGCCGTGATGATCGCGTGAAATTCGCCGTTCGCGGTGAACCACGCTTCGCAGGATTCGGATGTCGATGGACGTCGCGTGATGTCGAGCATCGCTTCGGCGAGCGCTTTCAGGCGCGCGATGTCCGATGCGCCGATCGCAAGCGCCGCGCGCCCGGCAAGATACGGCTCGATCAGAAGACGCGCCTCGAAAATCTCGCGCGCGTCCTGCACCGTCCACGCTTTCACGCGCACGCCGAAGTTCGCGCGCGTTTCGACCCAGCCTTCGGCATCGAGCCGGCGCAATGCTTCGCGCACCGGCGTGCGGCTCACGCCGAGGCTTTTGGCGAGCTGTTCCTCGCGCAGATACTGACCCGCGCCGTACTGGCCGTCCGCGAGCGCCTCTTTGATGGCGACGTACACGTCATCGGCCGAACGCGACGGTTCGGGCGGGATTGTATGCAAAGCGGGTTGAGTCTGCGCCACTTCGGCCTCGTTTCCAGCAATCGACGAGGCTATTGTATGCAATGTTGGCGTGTTGAAACGTGGGGATTTCCCGCAGTGTCCGCTTACTTCCTGCGCTTCGCCATGTAGCCGAGGTAGGCGATGACCGCATCGAGATCGCTGTCGCTGATCGCGTTCTTGTCGAAGGCGGGCATTTTCATGTCGGACCAGGCGCGGATCGACTTCGGGTCGCGGATGAACGATTTGAGCGCCCACGGCTGGAAGTATTCGGTCGGATTGCGCGGGAGATTCAGGTCAGGGCCCATCGATGCGTCGCCCGCGCCGTTCAGCTTGTGGCAGACCATGCATTGCGTCGCGAAGACGGTCTGACCGCGGCGAATCGGTGAATTGGGCGGCACGCTCTTCTCAACGGCGATTTGCGGGAAGCGCGCGGCGAGCGTCGGCGCGATGCGGATCGCGTCGACCTTGAAGGGCCATTGCTCGCTCGACACGCCCGACGCGGCCGGATCGATCCACACGACATAGAAAGGACCGATATCGCCGCCGTCCGGCAATCGCGGCCAGGGTTCGTCCGGCGACTCGATCGCGAGCCACGGCTCGGCGCGTTTCTTCGCATCGCCGAAGAGCAGCTTCGCGGAAAAGTGCGTGACGAAGCCGTCGCTCGCGGTGACCTGAAGCTCCTTGCCGGCGGGCAATTCCGTGATGCCGAGCAGCGCGCGCAACGGGACCGCGCGATACGTCATCGTGCGGTGAAACGTGACATCGTTCGGCACGCGGATGGTCGCGACATCGGGACGTGCGAGCAACTGCTCGGTCGTGAGCGAGCGCTCGCCGCCGACGTTGATCGCGAGCGTCGCGGCCATCGACGAAATGCAGGCGAGTAGCAGAGTCACGAGCGCGAATGCATGTCTGAAGCTCATTCGATCTCTCTTCGAGTGCTCGCGTTGATCGAGCAACTCGCCCTCATACTACCCGCGACGAACCCGGACTGCTTCAGCCGAAGACCGCGCGATTCGCCGTCACGAATGCCTCGACGGTCTGCGGCGCGCTTCCCGTCACGCGCTCGATGATGCCGTCAGTGCCCTCGAAGACGCCGTTCTGATAGTCGACAGCCACCTCGACGAAATGCTGGATGGTGAAATCCGGCAGGTCGTAGTGGCTCAGATGCTCGCGATAGCCATCGAGCGTCGCCGGACGGTAGACGATTTTCCTGCCCAGCACGTCGCTCATCACGGCGGCGATCTCCGCCTGATTCATTTGGACCGGGCCGCACAGCTCGTAGGTCTTGCCGACGTGGTCATCGGGATTGGCAAGCACGGCAGCGATAAAGCGCGCCTGATCTTCCGCCGCGATAGGCGCATGCCGGCCATCGCCGAACGGCAACGCGATCTCGCCGTCGCGAACGATCGTGTCCCGAACCCACGGAAAGACCAGCCACTCGGAGAAGAACGTCGGCCTGATGTGCACGGTCGGCACGCCCGCCCAGTCGAGCACGCGCTCGGCAATCCAGTGGTCCCGCGCCGCGTGGCTTTTCGCGTTTTCGCGCGCCGAAATCTGCGACATGTTCACCACCGCTTTCAGTCCCGCGCGACGCGCCGCATCGGCGAAATAGGCGGTCGCCTGGATGAAACCGGGACGAACGGGATAACAGAGATACGCCGCGTCCATTCCGTCGGTCGCGCGGATTGCGTCATCGTGCGAGAGAAGGTCGCCGGTCATGATTTCAGCGCCGGCTTGCCTAAGCGCCTCGCTGCGATCGTCCTCCTTGCGAACCAGCGCGCGCACCGCGTGACCGCTGTCGAGAAGGTTCCGCACCGTGTGAACGCCTGTCTTGCCGGCAGCGGCCGTGACCAGAATCTTGTGTTGTTCCATGATGAATCTCCGTTTGGATGTTCGACGAATTCGCTAAAAGTGCATATGCACTATTTTGAGCGCAGCGATTTGCTGCCACCACGCTTTCGATCGATACTGCACTGATCTGGATGTTAGTCATAATCCAGAAACGAAGCAACTTTTCGTGACTCAACTCAGAATTGCCAGACGCGCACCAATGGAAAACAGGTGGCGGGATTACACTTGCCCGCCAATGCAGTGTGGAGATGCAAATGGGTCATTCGCAGGCACAGAAGGTCGAGACACGTCAGCGCATCGTTGAAGTGGCGGCAAGGCGATTGCGTGAGCGCGGCGTCGATGGCGCGAGCATCGCCGACCTCATGAAGGAGGCCGGACTCACCGTAGGCGGTTTCTACAAGCACTTCGCTTCCCGCGATGAACTCGTGCGAGAAGCGTTCGAGTACGCGCTGCGAGATATCGAGTCGTGGCAGGCATCCATCCCGACCGATCCGCAACGGGCAATGCGCGCGTATCTGTCCGGGTCGCACAGGGACAACATCGAACGCGCCTGTCCGGTTTCGGCGCTGGTCAATGACATGAGCCGCTGCGCGGGCGCGACGCGCGAGGCGTACTCGCTTCGCGTCGAGAAGATCGTGGGGTTGATCGCTCAGGCATCGCCCGCGCTGCTCGACGCAACGAAGCGCGCGGAGGCGTTCCACATACTGAGTGCGTGCGTGGGTGCGGTGACGCTGTCGCGGGCCGTATCGGACCCGGAGCTGTCCAATCAGATTCTCGATGGCGCGCTGAGCGGCGTGCTCGCGATGCTGTCCTCCGGGCGCGACGCCAGCGCGGCGCAAGAGCGTGCGTGACCGCGTGACCCGCGTTCACCGATTTGGTGCCGCGCACCCAGGTTCAAACACTTGCAACCCCACTTACTTGCGGGCAATCGTCCAATGATGCCGGTAAGCGTGTACTGTTCTACTCGGACGATGATGCGAACTCGAAAGTTCGAGCCGTCGCATCGATAGACTGTCCGTCACCGTTGTCTCGCCTGCAAGAACGTCGAAGCCGGCGCCGGGTTACCAACCCGGCCCGGCATCCTGCTCCACACCTTCTCACGAGTGAGGATTAATCATGCCGTTCGTCACGACTAAAGATAACGTCGAAATTTTCTATAAAGACTGGGGGCCGAAAGACGCGCAACCCATCGTCTTTCATCATGGCTGGCCGCTTTCCTCCGACGACTGGGACGCGCAGTTGCTGTTCTTCGTACAGAAAGGGTATCGCGTGGTCGCGCACGACCGGCGCGGGCACGGCCGCTCGTCGCAGGTCTCCGAGGGTCACGACATGGACCACTACGCCGCCGACGCCTTCGCGGTCGTCGAAGCGCTGGACCTGAAGAATGCCGTGCACATCGGACACTCGACGGGCGGCGGCGAAGTCGCCCGATATGTCGCGAAGCACGGCGAACCGGCGGGACGTGTCGCGAAGGCCGTGCTCGTCAGCGCGGTGCCGCCGCTGATGCTGAAGACCGAAGCCAATCCGGAAGGCCTGCCCGTCGAAGTATTCGATGGCTTTCGCAAGGCGCTCGCCGACAACCGCGCGCAGTTCTTCGTCGATGTTCCCGCCGGTCCTTTCTACGGATTCAATCGACCGGGCGCGACGGTTCATCAGGGCGTCATCCAGAACTGGTGGCGTCAGGGCATGATGGGCAGCGCGAAGGCACATTACGAGGGCATCAAGGCGTTCTCGGAGACGGACCAGACAGAAGACCTGAAGTCGATTTCCGTGCCGACGCTCGTCCTGCACGGTGACGACGACCAGATCGTGCCCATCGGCGACGCTGCGCTGAAGTCCATCAAGCTGCTGAAGAACGGTACCCTGAAGACGTATCCGGGCTACCCGCACGGCATGCTCACGGTCAACGCGGACGTTCTCAACGCCGACCTGCTCGCATTCGTGCAGGGCTGATCGGGAGATAGCGAGCCGGTAGCGACGCCGGCTCGCACCTCAAAGCGTCAGTCTGAAGCTGCGCGCGAGCAGTCCCGGCAGCCGCAAGCCGCCGGTCGAGCGTTCGCTCCATGTCGAGTCGTTCAGAAGCAGTTCCGGCGTCGCGCCGAGCCGCTCCAGCTCGCTGCCGAGCAACCGATAAAGACTGTCGTCGAACCGCATCGCGTCGATGGGCGCGACGATCTCGCCGTCTTCCACCCAGAACGTGGCGAAGCGCGTCATGCCGGTCAGCCGGCAATCCATCCGGTCGGAAAAATTCACGTACCACAGGTTGCCGATATACAGGCCCGTGCCGATCGCGGCGAGCACGTCGGCGTCGGCGAGATCGCCTGCCTGCATCGAGAGCGAAACCGGCATCTCGTTCGCGAGCGCTCCGTTGGGACGCAGGCCATATTCGCGGGCCGTCCGCGCGCTCGTGAGTTGCTGCGCGCCGCGTCCCGCCTCGATGAGCGGCACCGTCTCGCGCCGATAGCCGTCCTCGTTGAAGCGCGGCGCGATGCCGAGATCGAGATCTTCGATCAGCGTGACGCGCTCGTCCAGCGAGACGTCGCCGCGATTGAGCCGATAGAGTTCGCTGCGCGCGGTCGCCTGCTGCCGGGCCGAGAACGCCGTGAAAGACGCTGTGCCGATCAGTTCGGCGAGCGCACTCGGCGCCAGCCACGCGCGATACGAGCCTGGCTTCAGCGTGCGCGGCGCGCGGGCGAGCACCGGCATGCGTGCCGCGGGCTCCTCGATCTTTCTCGCGAACGTCTCGTCGCTCCATTGCTCGCTCGCGTACGTCGTCTTGATCGCGCGCCCGCTCGCATCGTAGAGAGACCAACTGAAATTGAAGTTCTCGACTTCGTGCCAGCCGCGACTTCCGCCCGACGACGCGAAGCCGCGCACCAACGCGCCGCCCGCATAGAAGCCGACGAAATCGAGCCCGGCTGCGCATCGTTCGACCACGCTCAGCAGCGACCCGATCTCCGGCAACGTGCCGCGCCGATGCGTGGTCTGCGTCCACGTCGAAGTATCGACGAGCAGATGAGGATCGGGGCTCGCATCCCGAAGCGCCTCGCGCAATCCGTCGAGCGCGCCAGCGACCGCGTCGCGATCCACGTTCGAATCGCCGGATATCGTGAGCGTCGAATAGGCCTGACGCTCGTCCTCGATGAGCCTCACAGTCAGCGTGCCCTGCGACACGTGACCGATCTGGCGCACCTTGCCCGCATTGAAGCGCACGAAGTCCGATTCCTCGGCGGCAAGCGTCGTCAATGACATTTCGCCCGGCGCGAGCCGCTCTTCGATGACGTCGGCGAGCATCAGGAAATGGCGTTTCCAGTCGATCGTCGCGGCGTTCATCGCGTGCCTCCGAACACATCGACATCGCGGAACACGCACGCGGGCGACGCGTGGCCCACGCGCGCGATCTGCATCGGCTCGCCCTTGCCGCACAGCGCCGTGCCGTAGACGCCGCGCGTCGCCTCGTTGCCGACGGCGGCGAGACTCCGCCAGAAACTCGCCGATATACCCCGATACCCCGGCTGCCGCACGACTTGCGTGAGCTCGCCGTGCTCGATCAGTTGCCCGAACTCGCAGCCGAACTGGAACTTGTTGCGATGATCGTCGATGGACCACGACGTATTGGTGCGCATGAGAATGCCGCGCCCGATGCCGGCGATCATCTCGTCGAGCGAACTCGTTCCCGGCTCGATGTTGAGATTCGCCATGCGGTCGATAGGCGGACGGTTCCAGCTCGATGCCCGCGAATTGGCGACGCCCGCGATGCCCGCGCGCTGTTGCGAGAGCGCGCCGCCGAGCGCGCGTTCGAGCACGCCGTTGCGGATCAGATAGTGTTTGTCGGCGGCGGCGCCGTCGTCGTCGAACGCGTAGGCCGCGGCCTCGCCGGGCAACGCGGGATCGAACGTGACATTCAGCAGCGGCGAGCCGTATCGATAATTGCCGAAGAACGCCGGTTTCACGAAGCTCGATCCGGCGAAGTTGCGCTCGTCGCCGAGAATGCGGTCGAGTTCGAGCGGATGTCCGATCGACTCGTGAATCTGCAGCGCCATCTGGTCGGGCATCAGAAGCAGATCGCGCACGCCGCTCGGGCAGTTCGGCGCGGCGAGCAGCGCAAGCGCCTCGCGCGCGAGCCGCTCGCCCGCGCCATCGAACCCGAAGTGATCCAGTATCTCGACGCCGCCTTGCGCGATGGTTCCGTAATCGCCGCCGAGCGTGCGGACCTGCGTATCGCCGTCGGCATGCGCGGCGACCGAGAACTGTGGCATCACGAATCTGAAGCGCTGCTCGATGCGCACGCCGTCGCTCGTGATGAAAATCTGCTCGCTCTCGACGACCTGCACCGACGCGATGCGCTCGACGATGCGTGCGTCGATGCGCGCCGCGCTGCACTCGTGCGCGAGCCTTGCGAGCCATTCGCGCGGCGTCGGAAGCGCAGTCGCCATATGCGGCGATTCATACGCGCCGCTTCGCGACGGACGCGCGACGCACCGATGATCGACGAGCGAAAGCCGCGCGCTCGCCTCGGCGCGGCGTGTCGCGATGTCGAGGGCCGCCTGCAAGCCCGTCGCGGACAAGTCCGGCGTCGCGGCATATCCCGCGCCGGCGCCGCGCCATGCGGTGAGCATCGCACCTCGGTCGCGCACGCGGCGCAAAGGCTGGGCCACGTCGTTGCGCACCTGATGATCGTCCGTGCGTTCATCGACGAAGCGCACGGCGTAGAAGTCCGCTTCGCTTGCGAGCGCGCGGACGCGCTCGTCGAGCCGTTCATCGGTCATGTCGGTTTCCGTGTGTGGCCGCAGTCGAGCGCGGCTCTCATATGCGATTCGCAAAGCGCGCGGCGAGCGCGGCTCTGAAACGGGCGGCGATCTTGCCGAAACCCGCGCCGGTGGGATGCAGTTCGTTGGCCCAGTCATCGGACGCGAGCGTGCCTTGCGTCTCGACCAGCACCATGTCGTTGGCGGGATCGCTGGCGAGCCGCTGCAGCATCGCGCGGAACTGGATGAGGATCGTCCTCACGATCAGCGTGCCGGGCGCGAGGTCCGGCCAGCCGCGATCCACAAGCGATGGACGAAGCCACGGTCCGGCGAGATGGCAGGCCGAGATGCCGTTGGGAATCGCGAAGTCGTAGGCGTGCACGAAGATGGGCGCGTGCGGCGCGAACCGGTCGCGGGTGCGAATCAGATCGAGATAGGCGCTCTCGACCACGCCGAAGATATGCGCGAGCCGCCGGTTATCGACGCCTCGCGCGGGATCGTTGCCGACCGCGCTCGCATCGTGGAGCCAGAAGCGGAACTGGTCCCCGACGACATCGTTGCCGCCGCCGGAGAAAAGCAGCGCATCGATATGTCCGTTGGCCTTGTCCTGCAACTGGGCGATGAGGCGGTTGCGCTTGTTCACGCCGAGAAGTGTGGTGGTCGCGTCGCTGTAGTGCGCGAGCTTGAGGATCATTGGCGTGGGATTGCCGGTGTCCTTGAGCGCTTGCAACACATCCGTGGCGTGAAGCGGGTCCGGCAGCGGATAGTCGAACCAGGAATCGCCGTCGCCGATGAGATTGAGCGGCGCGGGCGCGCCGGCCTGACGCGCTTGCAGCGCTTTCGCCTGCCGCACTTCGTGCTGATGTGCCCTGACGCGCGCGTTCAGATCCTGCTGGATCTGCTCCTGCCAGTTCTCGTAGAGGTTGCTCGCCGGACCTGTCATGGCGTGTCTCCGATGCGCGCGTTCACGCAGACATTCTATCGTCGCGGCGTGCTTTCGATGAAGACGTTGAGGATTGTTGAGCAGACAAGCGGTCCGATGCGCCGTCGAAAGACGAGTTGTACACTCGAAAAGAACGAACGAGGACCGCGATGGCGAAGCGCACACCGGAGCCGTGGTATCACCCGCCGCAGGAGGAAATCTGCGCGCTGTGCGGGCGCGCGGTGCCGCCATCGGAACGCGATCTGCATCATCTCGTGCCGAAGTCGCAAGGGGGAAAGCAGACGGCGGTGCTGCATCGCATCTGTCATCGGCAATTGCATGCGCTCTTCACCGAAAAGGAACTGGCGCAGCGCTATTCGACCGTCGATGCACTGCTCGCGCACGAAGCGGTGCATAGCTTCGTCGAATGGGTGAAGACCAAGCCGGACAGTTTCTATCAGCGCACGCGGCGCGCGCGTGCGCGCTGACAGCGCACATCAGTGCGCGCAGGAAAGCTCGCTCCGGTACGCCGTCATGCCGAAGCGCTGAAGGATGAAACTCTCGACGACCAGACGGATATCGGCTTCGCGCGGCCGCGTACCCCAGCGGCTGTTTCCCGCCACCGAAGCGACCGTGAACCATGACTGCGGCGGAAACAATTCGACGCGCAACATGCCGCGTTCGAAGATCCTGAGACGCCCCGTATCGATATGAAACTCGGCGCTGACCGCGCCGCCCGGCATGCCGATGCTTGCCGTAATTGCCTTCACCTTCATGGTCTCGCTCTCTCAAAGTTCCGGCGCCGCGCGCAAGGTTTTATCGTCTTCAAGCGCGGGATAACCTTATGACGCTCATCTCCGATCGGCTAGCCCCATTAAGCAGGGAGTCGAAAGAAGGGCGCACGATTGTCAAATTCTCCAGCAACGCAATTGCGCAGTCCTTTCGAAAGGCATAATCGCGCGGCCATTTCGGCAGAGATCTTCTTATAGGCATACAGTATCGGCGTTGCGTTTCGCCGCCGAAATATCGGCGCAATCGGCAAGTCGCCCGCAACGCGTGCGGTGCATGACGGCGACTGTTCGCTGCCGCACAAAAACGATCTCCTGACACGTCTCATCAGCCGGCCTTTTTGCATCGCGCCGGGGCCGGCTCGTTCACGAAAGATTCAAACCAAAGAGGGAAGCACAATCATGCTGAAAGCGTATTCCTATGCAGCCGCCGCAGCCGACAAGCCACTCGGCCCGCTCGAAATTCAACGTCGCGATGTCGGTCCGAACGACGTGCGAATCGACATTCTGTTCTGCGGCGTGTGTCACTCCGATCTGCACATGGCGAGGAACGAATGGGGCGGCTCGAACTATCCGGTCGTGCCCGGACATGAAATCGTCGGACGCGTCGCGGAAGTCGGTTCTGACGTATCGAAGTTCAAGGTCGGCGATCTCGCGGGCGTCGGCTGCATGGTGGATTCATGTCGCGTGTGCGCGTCCTGCCAGGAAGGACTCGAGCAGTTCTGCGACGGCCCCGATAGCTTCACGCAAACCTATAACTCGCCGGACAAGAAGTCGGGCGGCTTCACGGCGGGCGGCTATTCGACGAGCATCGTGGTCGATGAGGCGTTCACGCTGAGCATCCCCGAAAACCTCGAACTCGCGGCGGTCGCACCGTTGCTGTGCGCGGGCATCACGACCTATTCGCCGCTGCGCCACTGGAACGTTCAGAAGGGGCAGAAAGTCGGTATCGTCGGTCTCGGCGGCCTCGGTCACATGGGCGTGAAGATCGCCGCCGCGATGGGCGCGCATGTCGTGCTCTTCACGACATCGCCGGGCAAGATCGAGGACGCGAAGCGTCTGGGCGCGCATGAAGTCGTGATCTCGAAGGACCCGGATCAGATGGCGGCGCACGCGAACAGCTTCGACTTCATTTTGAACACGGTGGCCGCGTCGCACGATCTCGATCAGTTCATGGCGCTGCTCAAGCGCGACGGCACGATGACGCTCGTCGGCGCGCCGGAGCATCCGCATCCGTCGCCTTCGGTGATGAACATGATTTTCAAGCGCCGCTCGCTCGCGGGCTCGCTCATCGGCGGCATCGCGGAGACGCAGGAGATGCTCGATTTCTGCGGCAAGCACGGCATCACGTCGGACATCGAGATGATTCGCATGGACGAGATCAACACGGCCTACGAGCGCATGTTGAAGAGCGATGTGAAGTACCGCTTCGTGATCGATATGGCGACAATGGAAAAGTAAGCGCGCGGTTCAACGGGGCGCGTTCATCGTCGCGCGCATGCGTTCGACGAAGCGCTCCGTCACGGCGGGCAAGGTCCTGCCGCGCTTCTTCACGATGGCGATCGGCCGCACGAACGCAGGATGGTCGATCGCCTTCACCACGAGCCCCGGCTCGGCGCGCACCTCGCGCGCGGTTTCCGGAAGAATCGTCACACCCAGACCGCCGCGCACCATCGCGACGGCGGTCATCATGTAGGTCGGTTCGCACGCGATATCGAGCGCTTCGCGCGTTTCGCTGAGCGCCGCATCGACGACCGCGCGCACGCTCGTGCCCGGTGCGGTGAGCACGAGCGGCGAGCGCGCGAGATCGGCGAGGCTCACCCGGCGCTTCCTCGCCAGCGCATGTTTCTTCGGGCACACCACGACGAGCCGGTCCACGCCCGCGTGCAGCACTTCGAGCATCGGGTCGAGCACATCGCCGCCGGTCAGTCCGATATCCGCCTCCTCGTTGCGCACGAGCGCATTCACGGTGCTCGCCACCACATCGCGAATCTGAAACACGACGCGCGGCACTTCGCGCTTCATGCCGATGATCAGTTCGGGCAACACGCTCGCGGCAAAGGTAGGCAGGCACGCGATGCGGATCGTGCCGCTTTCCCCCTCGCCCATCGCGCGCGCATCGCGCAGCACGTTCTCCATGTCGCGCAACGACTTGCGCAGGAGCGGCAGCAACTCGCGCCCGGTCGGCGTCAGCGCGACATTGCGGCTATTGCGATCGAAGAGCCGCGCGCCGACCGCGTCTTCCAGCCGGCGTATCTGCACGGTGAGCGCGGGCTGCGACAGATGCAGCCGTTCCGCCGCCCGCGTGAAGCTGCCCGCCTCGGCCACCGCGACGAGCGCGCGGATATCGCGAAGATTCAGATCCATTATGGTTTGTGATAGCTGCGATCAAATCATTTCAATTGTGTTATCGCCGCTTCGAACTTACTCTCGACTCCATCAAAAGACAATATTCGGAGACAAGTTCATGCTGCCGTTGCTCGGCCTCGCCACCATCGTCGTCCTGCTCGGGGCGATTCTCTCGAAGCGCATGTCACCGCTCGTCGCGCTCATCATCGTGCCGATCGCGGCTTCGCTGATCGGCGGCTTCGGCCTCTCTACGAGCAAGTTCGTCATCGACGGACTGAAGAGTCTCGCGCCGGTCGTCGGCATGTTCGTGTTCGCGATTCTCTACTTCGGCACGATCACGGATGCGGGCACGCTCGATCCGATCATCGACCGCATCCTGCGCGCGGTCGGCACCAAACCGACGCGCATCGTGATGGGCACGACGCTGCTCGCGCTCCTGATCCATCTCGACGGCTCCGGCGCCGTGTGCTTTCTCGTCACCATTCCGGCGATGCTGCCGCTCTACGAGCGCCTGAACATGGACAAGCGCGTGCTGGCGGCGGCCGTGTCGATGGCGGCGGGCATCAACTTCCTGCCGTGGACCGGGCCGATGATCCGCGCGTCCGCCTCGCTGCATCTGCCGATTTCCGCGCTGTTCAATCCGCTGATTCCGGTGCAGATCATCGGCCTCGTGTTCGTGTTCGGCATGGCGTGGTGGCTCGGCCGCCGCGAGGAAAAGCGCCTCGGCTATTCGAGCGCCAGCGGTTCGATCCCGCTGCCCAAGCGCGAACTCACGCCCGAGGAACAGGCGCTGCGTCGCCCGAAGAATTTCTGGTTCAACATCGTGCTGACGATCGTCGTGCTCGGCACGATGGTCGTGATGGGCGAGAAGATTCCGCCCGCGATCATGTTCATGGTCGGGCTGTGCATCGCGCTGATGGTGAATTACCCGAACGTCGACATGCAAAGAAAGCGCGTCGATGCCCACGCGCGCGCCGCGCTGATGATGGCGGGCATTCTGCTCGCGGCGGGCGTGTTCACCGGCATCATGCAGGGCAGCGGCATGCTGAAGGCGATGGCGCAGGCGGCTGTCGGCTTCGTGCCGCCCGCGATGGCCGGACACATTCCGGTCGTGCTCGGCCTCTTGTCGATGCCGCTCTCGATGCTCTTCGATCCCGATTCGTTCTATTTCGGTGTGCTGCCGGTGATCGCCGAAGTGGCGTCGCAACTCGGCGTGCCCGCCGTGCATGTCGGCCAGGCCGCGCTGCTCGGCCAGATGACGACCGGCTTCCCCGTGAGTCCGCTCACGCCCGCGACGTTTCTGGTCGTCGGCTTGTGCGGCATCGATCTCGCGGATCATCAGAAGTTCACGTTCCCGCTGCTGTTCGGCGCGTCGATCGTCATGACGATCGCGTGCGTCGTGCTGGGCGTGTTTCCGCTTTAATCCATACCGGACGACGTCATGAAAGACACCATCAGAATAGGCGCGGGCGCGGGCTATTCGGGCGACCGCATCGAGCCCGCCGTCGAGCTCGCGGAGCACGGCGCGCTCGACTATCTCGTGTTCGAGTGCCTCGCCGAACGCACGATCGCAATCGCGCAGCAGTCGCGCCGCAACGATCCCGAACTCGGCTACGACCCGCTGCTCGAAGCGCGCATGCGCGCGGTGCTGCCGGTCGCGGTGAAGAACGGCGTGCGCATCGTCTCGAACATGGGCGCGGCCAATCCGCACGCGGCGGCGAGAAAGACCGCGCAGATCGCGCGCGAGCTCGGCTTGCACGGATTGAAGATCGCCGCGGTCACCGGCGACGACGTACTCGACGCCGTCCTTCAATCGCCGCTTCGTTTCGAGGAATCCGGCGACGATGTGAGCGCGTATGCGGACCGCATCGTCTCGGCGAACGCGTACCTCGGCGCGGCGCCGATCGTCGATGCGCTCGCGGCGGGCGCGGATATCGTGCTGACGGGACGTGTCGCCGATCCATCGCTGTTCACGGCGCCGCTCATCCACGCGTTCGGCTGGTCGATGGACGACTGGAACACGCTCGGGCAGGCGACCGTCGTCGGTCATTTGCTCGAATGCGCGGGGCAGGTGACAGGCGGCTACTTTGCCGATCCCGGCTACAAGGACGTCGGCAATTTGGCGCGTCTCGGCTTTCCGATCGGCGAAGTGAGCGCGGACGGCGCGGTCGTCGTGACGAAGGTGCCGCATGCGGGCGGCTGTGTGACCGAAGCAACCTGCAAGGAGCAACTGCTCTATGAGATTCACGATCCGGGCCGTTACTTTCAGCCGGACGTGGTCGCGGATTTCACGCAGGTGCGCGTGATGCAGGAATCGCACGACCGTGTGCGCGTGACGGGCGGATGCGGCAAACCGCGCACCGGTACGCTCAAGGTTTCCGTCGCCTATGCCGACGGCTACATCGGCGAAGGCCAGATTTCGTACGGCGGTCCGGGCGCGGTGACACGCGCGCGGCTCGCGCTCGATATCGTGCGCGAGCGACTCGCGATCACGGGCGTCGATACGAGCGAGCTTCGCTTCGACCTGATCGGCGTGAACGCTCTATATGGCGACACGCTCGCTTCTCAGCACGACGAACCGTACGAAGTGCGTGTGCGCGTCGCGGGCCGCGCATCGAACGCGAAGGACGCGGCGCGCATCGGCAACGAGGTCGAAACGCTGTACACCAACGGCCCGGCGGGCGGCGGCGGCGTGACGAAGGCGACGCGCGAAGTCGTCGCCGTTCAGTCCGTGCTGCTCGCGCGCGAACATGTAAAACCCGTTTTCGAATTCGTGGAGGCAAGCGATGAAACTGCGTGAACTGGCGCACGGCCGCACCGGCGATAAAGGCAACACGCTGAACGTGTCGGTGATCTGCTTCGACGCGAAGCACTACGCGCATCTGCGCGCAGCACTGACGCCCGAGCGCGTGAAAGCCCATCTCGCCGATGTCGTGAAAGGCGATGTCGTGCGCCACGAACTGCCGCATCTCGGCGCGTTCAACTTCGTGCTCGGTCATGCGCTCGGCGGCGGCGTCACGCGATCGCTCGCGCTCGACGCGCACGGCAAGTCGATGAGTTCGGCGCTGCTCGATATCGAAATCGATACGAAAGCAGACGATATTTCGTAGGAAGAAATACACCACCTGCCGCTACTTCAGATGTTGGGAAAGCTAACTGTTTAGGTAAAAAACGCCGCTCAACTATGGACAAAAGCTCGCCAACTGCTAGCATGACGTTCTCGTTAGACTTTTTTACATTTTAGTTGTCTTTAGGTTCTAAGCGCCTGAATACAATCGAAATTGTTAAAGATTGTGCAATCGCCGGGACCTAATGAACACGAAGCGAAAAACGATACTTTCCATTTTTGGAACGCGGCCCGAAGCCATCAAGATGGCGCCCCTCGTAAAGGCGCTGGAAGCGGAACCCGGTATTCGTTCCGTCGTGTGTGTGACCGGCCAGCATCGCTCGATGCTGAAGCAAGTGCTGGATCTGTTCGACATCACGCCGCATCACGATCTCGCGGTCATGTCGGAGAACCAGACCCTGAACGGGCTGGCTTCGCGCCTCATCGCGTCGATCGATGACGTCATCACGAAGGAGCGGCCGGATCGCGTGCTCGTGCATGGCGACACGACCACCGCGACGGCGGGCGCGCTCGCCGCGTTTCACCGGCAGGTGCCTGTCGCGCACGTCGAAGCGGGCTTGCGCACCGGCGACATGAGCAGCCCGTGGCCGGAAGAAATGAACCGGCGCTTCGTCGATGTCGTGAGCGACATGATGTTCGTCCCGACCTCGCGTTCGCATGCGAATCTCGTGAAGGAAACGCTGCACGGACGCGCGTTCGTCACCGGCAACACGGTGATCGATGCGCTGCACTCCGTCACGAAGCGCATCGATTCGCAGGACGCATTGCGCCGCTCGCTCGATGCGCGCTTTCCGTTTCTCGATCCATCGAAGCATCTGATTCTCGTCACCGGCCATCGGCGCGAGAGTTTCGGCCGCGGCCTGCGCGATATCTGCGCGGCGCTGGTGCGCCTCGCGAAGCGTCGCGACGTGCAGATCGTCTATCCGGTCCATCTGAATCCGAACGTACGTGCAACGGTGATCAGCGCGCTCGGCGGCGCGCCCAATGTGCATCTCATCGAGCCTCAGGACTATCTCGGCTTCGTGCGGCTCCTGCAGCGCGCGACGCTCGTGCTGACCGATTCCGGCGGCGTGCAGGAAGAAGCGCCTGCGCTCGGCAAGCCCGTGCTCGTGATGCGCGAGGTCACCGAGCGTCCCGAGGCCATCGACGCGGGCACCGCCGTGCTCGTCGGCACGGACAGCGACGCCATCGCCGCGACGGTGCATCTGCTTCTCGACGACACGGACGCCCGCGCGGCGTTCTCCCGCAACGTCAATCCGTACGGCGATGGACGAGCCTCGGCGCGCATCGTCGCGGCGCTCGCGGGCCGCCCCTTCGAGGAATTCCGACCCGTCACGCCGCGCGCAACGAAAGACGCGACGCGTGTCACGCGCGAGGCGTTCGCGTAGTCCTTCGGCTGCACACGCATAGCCTGTCGCGCGACGTGCATGTGCCTTCGCGGCCATCCCGGCACGTTGCGTCAACTTCGAGTCATCAACTTGGTCAACGACATCTTCAAGCGGCGCGGCCTGCGTGCCGTTCTGGCTTCAATCGCGCTGTTCGCTGGTCTGCAGCATGCAGCCTTCGGCGCGGCCACGACGGACACCGGCATCGCCGGCGCGCTCGGACGGCTCGGCGCCGACGTGCCGGAAACGCGCACCGTGACCTTGCGACAGCTCGGCCTCATCGAAAGCGTGACGCTCAACGCGCCCGACACGCGCCGCGAGTTTTTCCTGCCGGTGCCCGCCGGCGTGCCGATCACCGACGCCGCACTGCAATTCGACGGCGGCTATGTGCGCGGCGACGGCGGCCGCGTGACGATGCTCGTTTCGCTCGATGGCTCGCCGGTGCTCGCGCGCGCGTTCACGCAGGATGCGGGCGGCGTGTCGGTCAATCTCGGCGTCGATGGCGCGGCGCGTTCC
Source organism: Caballeronia jiangsuensis (assembly GCF_046030135.1). Classification (NCBI taxonomy): domain Bacteria; kingdom Pseudomonadati; phylum Pseudomonadota; class Betaproteobacteria; order Burkholderiales; family Burkholderiaceae; genus Caballeronia; species Caballeronia jiangsuensis. Next base: position 23,349 of record NZ_JAQQDB010000024.1, on the reverse strand, counting down.
ACCGGTTTCGTGCGCATGGGCCTCGGCTTCGCGTCGGTGGTCAGCCAGGGCGAGTGCGCGGATCAGACGGCTATCGGCAACGTGCTGCGTGTCGATCCTACGACGCGTCTCACGTTCCGCTTCAATCCCGCCGACGTGCAGGACCTGCGCACCGCATGGAGCGCGCTGCCTTATGCGCCGGTGCTCGCGGTGTCGGGCCGCAAGCTGTCGACGAACGCATTCGACACCGCCTGGCGCACCGATGCGCTGCTGCAACGCGATGGAAAACGCCCCGTGATGCAGGCGCTTCCCTCCGTGGGCGATACGGTCGATCTCACGGGCATCGACGTGCCCGCGCCGCTGCGTAGTGTTCCCGCGTTCGCCGCGCTGACGGCGGGCGGCAAGCACACGATCGCCGACGACGCGGAACTCGGCGCGCTCGTCGCGCTTGGTGCACGCGCGGCGTTCGGCCCGGACGTGGTCGTCGCCGACGAAACGATGCGCAAAGCCATCGACCGCGCGCTCGACGCATTGCGCGCGCAGGTCGCGAACCCATCGGGCGATGCGCTCGCCGCCTTCGACGCATGGCGCAGGCAGACCGCGTCGCAATTGACGTCGCCGCTCGCGCCGGGCGAAGTGCGCGTCGCGCATGTGGGCGGCCGCGCGATGATCGTCGTCGGCGACACGCGCGGCATCGGCGCGCTCGCGCACGGCTGGCGTCCGATTGACGTATCGAACCGCGTGGTCGTGCACCGCATCGACGTGGCGCAGCAAACGCGCGGCGACACCATCGCGCTGTCCGATCTCGGCGGCGATCCGCGCAGCGTCGACGTGCAGACGGCCGCGTCGTGGGATGCGCGCTTCGACCTCGCCGCGGCTTCCGGCAACGGCCGCTTCCCGGAGCAGGTGGTGCTCGATCTCGCCGCGTCACCGACGCTTTCGAACGGCGGCGCGACCGCGACCGTGTACTTCAACGACGTGATGATCGGCGCGAAACTCATCAACGTCGATGGCGCGCGTCAGCGTCTCGTCGCGCCGATTCCGCGTTACGCGCTCGCGCGCACCAACGATCTGCGCGTGACCTTCCGCCGCCAGCCCGACGGCGGCTGCCAGGCGCGCCAGACGTATCCCGTCGCCGTGCTGCCGTCGAGTCATCTGCGTCTCGCGAAAGGGACGCCCGACAACACCTTCGCGGGCATGGCGGCGCGCTATGCGTCGTCGGCGACGGTGTACGTGCCGCGCGCCTATCTCGACGATGCCCTGAACAGCGTGCCGCGTCTCGCCGTGCTGACCGGTGCGGCGGGCATCGCGCCGGTCTCGGCGAAATTCGCGGTGAGCGCGGCAGACGCGGCGGCGCAGCCCGACGGCCCGTTCCTCGCCGCCGACGTCAAACTCGCCGACGAGAAGAATCCCGCCGTCTATTCGGCCGAGCGTCTTTCGCTGACATCGCCCGCGGGCGACACGCTGCTCGACATGTCCGGGCTCGCGCGCGTCGCGGTGGTGAGCGTCGCGAGCGCGGGCGGCGAGAGCGGCCTCGTGTATCGATCAGCGGGCGCGGCGCCGGTGCTGACCGACAAGCTGCAGCTTTCGCGCGGCAATATCGCCGTGGTCGACGGCAGCGGCGTGCTCAAACAGTTCGACACGGTCAATCCGGAAGAGATGACCGACGAGCCCGCGTCGAGCGCCGACTGGGTCACGCGGCATTGGGCGCGCTGGGGCATTCCGGCCGTGCTCGTGGTGCTGCTGCTCGCGCTGATCGCGCTCGCGGGCCACGCGCGCCGCAGACATCGCAACGCGCGCGCCGGCGACGACGAGGATCGCGCGTGATGCTGGAGGCGCTCAGGTGGTACGGCGAGCTCCTGCTCGCCGAGTACTACCAGGGACTCGAATACGTGGCCGCGACGGTCGCGGCGATCATCCTGCTTTCGAGCCTGGACGATCTCTTCATCGACATCTGGTACTGGACGCGCAAGCTCTGGCGGCGCGTGACGGTCGAGCGCCGCTATGCGCCGCTCACCGTCGAGCAGCTCTATGCGCGCGAGGAGCAGCCCATCGCGATCATGGTGCCGGCGTGGCAAGAGGACGACGTGATTGCCGCGATGATCGAGGATCTCGTGCGCGTGCTCGACTATCGCGCGTACACGGTGTTCGTCGGCACGTATCAGAACGATGCCGCGACGATCGCCGAAGTGGAGCGCATGCGGCATCGCTATAAACATCTGCATCGCGTGGAAGTGCCGCACGACGGCCCGACGTGCAAGGCCGACTGCCTCAACTGGCTCGTGCAGGCGATCCTGCATCACGAGTTCGAAGCGGGGATGGAGTTCGCGGGCATCGTGATGCACGACAGCGAAGACGTGCTGCATCCCGTCGAACTGAAGTTCTTCAACTATCTCCTGCCGCGCAAGGACATGATCCAGTTGCCGGTGGCGTCGCTCGAACGCCATTGGTTCGAACTGGTCGCGGGCACGTACATGGACGAGTTCGCCGAATGGCACGCGAAGGATCTCGTCGTGCGCGAGAGCCTTGCGGGCGCGGTGCCTTCGGCGGGCGTGGGCACGTGTTTCTCGCGCCGTGCGATTCTTACGCTCGTCGAAGAGACGGAGCAGCAGCCGTTCAACACCGAAAGCCTCACCGAGGATTACGACATCGGCACGCGCATCACGCGGCTCGGCATGCAGTCGATCTTTCCGCTCTTTCCCGTTGAATTCACGACGCGGCGCAAGGGCTGGTTCGGCCTCGGCCCCGAGCGCGAAATCAGACTGACGATGCCGCTGTGCGTGCGCGAATTCTTCCCCGACACGTTTCGCACCGCCTACCGGCAGCGCGCGCGCTGGACGCTCGGCATCGGCTTGCAGGGCTGGGCGCTGACGGGCTGGAGCGGATCGCTCGCGAACCGCTATCTGCTGATGCGCGACCGCAAGGGCGTGGTGACGGCGTTCGTCGGCATGTTCGCGTATCTGCTCGCCGTGCAGTTCATGCTGTTCGCCACGGCTTCGTATTTCGGTCTCGCGCGCGATTTTTTCCCGTCGCCGTTCATCGATTCGGTCTGGCTGCAGGCGCTGCTCGCCGCGAACTCCGTCGCGCTCGTGTTGCGCGTCACGCAGCGCATCATCTTCACGACGCGGCTCTACGGCTGGGAGCACGGCGTGCTGTCGGTGCCGCGCATGGTCATCAGCAACATCATCAATTTCATGGCGGTGGCGCGCGCGTGGCGGCTTTTCATCGTGCATATGGTGACGGGGCGGCGGCTCGCGTGGGACAAGACGATGCACGATTTTCCCAGCAACGAAGGCCTGCGCGACACGCGTCAGGATCTGGGCGAACTGCTCGTTTCGTGGCAGGCGATCGCGCCCGAACGGCTGGAAGAAGCGCGGCAGACCGATCACGCGCGCGAAGCGCCGATCGGCCGTGTGCTCATCACGCGCGGCTGGCTCGACGAGGAAACGCTTGCCGAAGCGATCGCGTTCCAGGCGGACTTGCCGCGCGGCCGGTTCGATGCGGCGCGCATGGACCTGACGCGCATCGCGACGCCCGAGACGCTCGTGCGGCTGCGCGCGCTGCCGCAGGGCATCGATGCGAACGGGCACGCCGTGTTCGTCTGCGCGAGCCTGCTCGACGATGAGTCGCTCGCCGAATTGCGCGCGACGGCGGGCGGCCCGGTCGCGCTGCATATCGTGCGCGAAAGCGAGATCGCGGCGGGCCTGCGGATGCTGCGCGCGGTTGGCATGCCGGTCCATACGGGCGATGCCGAAGACGATGCGTCGCCGGCGCTTTCTGATGCCACGGCTGCGAGCGGCGTGCCTTTGCTCGGCGACATCATGATCGAGATGGGGCTCGTCACGCGCAGCGCGTTCGAGGCCGCGTTGCGGGACTATCGGCCGGAGCGGCACGGACGCATCGGAGATTACATGGTGGCGGAGCGGATCATCACCTCCGATGCGCTCACCGCCGCGGTCGCGGAGCAGCGCCGCCGCTATCTCGCGCGGGCCGGCATTCGATGAGCTCGCGCGTTCGCGTTGCGGTGTGCGCCGCGCTCGCGTTGTGCGCCACGGCTGCGTCGCGCGCGGACGAGACCTTGCCGCTGCCTTTGAGCGGCGCGGCGTATCGCGTGGCGCGCGAGGCGTTCGCGGCGTACGGCGAGCATCGTTACGCCGATGCCATCGCCGGGGCGCGCGAGGCGATTCGCCAGCGGCCCGATGTCGCGGAACTGCGTCTGCTGCTCGCGAATTCGCTCGCGGCGCGCGGGCGTCTGAAAGAGGCGAGCCGTGTGCTCGGCGAAGCCATCGCGCAGCTCGGTCCGTCGCCTTCGCTGAGCGCGCGGCGCAGACAGATCGATATTCTGATTGCGTCGGGCGGTGCGGGCGGCGTGCCTAGCGATTTGCCGGAGCCGGCGCTGAAGGCGGCGCGCGCGGCGTATCGCGATTACGCGAAGAAGGATTACGCGTCGGCGGCGGCCGAAAGCCGCGAAGCCGTGCGCCTCGCGCCGCAGGCCGAGCGTCTGCGCTATCTGCTGATCGACTCGCTCGCCGCATCCGGCGACGATGCTGCCGCCTACGACGCCGCCGTCGATGCATCGACGCGCTTCGGCGACAACGACGCCTTGCGTGAACGGCGACGCTTCATCGGCGACCGGCTCGCGCCGGATGCGTCGAGGTCCGCGTATGCGGCGCGCGGGCGCGGCGATCTCGACGCGGCGCAAGACTTCGCGCGCAAGGCGGTCATGTATGCGCCCGCGCGGATGGATTTCCGCATGCAGCTCATCGAGATATTGTTCGCGCGCGGCGATCTCGCGGGCGTGGAAGCTGCGACGAGCGATGCAATCGCAATCGATCGTGACGATGCGCTTGCCTGGGCGCTGCGCGGTTATGCCCGCGCGGCGAGTGTCGGCGATGCAGACGCCGACTTCGCGCACGCGCTTTCGATCGAGGCGAACGACGGGCGAAAGAACCGCGATGTCCGCGTCGCGCGCACGATCGTCGCGGACGTGCGGCTCGCGCAAGGCAACGCGCAGGCGGCGCTCGATGCGCTGCCGCCGGTCGCGACCCAAACGCCCGACGACGCCGACGCCGCGATCACGTTACGCCGCCATCGCGCGCAAACGATGTTGCGGCTGGCCGCGACGCAGACAGCGCAAATCGATCCGCGCGCGCGTCCGACATTCGAGTGCCGCGAAGACCAGTTCGGCGCATCGTGCGATGTCTACGCGCACGATCCCGCGCTCGCCGCGACACGCGAAGCGCGTCTTGCCGAACGTCGCGGCGATCGCGGCGCGGCCATCGGTTTCTGGCGCACGGCGATTGCCGAAGTGCCCGACGATCCGCGGCCGCGCATCGCGCTGATCGATGCGCTCGCGGCGGCGGGCCGCACGCGCGAGGCTTCGAACGAAGCGCGGGCCCTCATCGATGCGAACCTGCTCGATTCCATGACCGACACGCAGGCCGCGTTCATCGCGCAGCGCGCGGGCGACAGCGCGCTCGCGCTGGATTACTTCGCGCGTGCCGATCGCGCGGGCAAGCTGCCCGCATCGGCGGAAGCGGACGCCGGCTACGCGGCGCTCAACCTGCGTCGCAACGAGGAAGGCGCGAAGTACCTCGAACGCGCGATCGATCACAACGACACGACGCTGACGCCGCAAGCACTGAACGACGCGCGCGCGGCGCACGCCGAAGCGACGCGCAACTGGGGCTTCAGCGCGTCGGTGAACTATCGCGGCAGCGGCGCGCAGCAAGGTTTCGCGTTCGCACCGACGCCGGGCGTGTCGAACAACTGGCAGGCGGGCGCGGAGGCCTACTGGCGTCCGTTCGGCAGTCTCGGCGACCGCATGTTCGAGGTGTACGCGCGCGGCTACGAGAACTTCGGCGTGAAGGGCGGCGGTCCGTCGGGGGCATCGACGTTGCAGGCGGCGATCGGCGCGCGCGTGAAACCGTTCGCATCGGCGAATGCGATTTTCGCGATCGAGAAGATTCTGCCGATCGGCTCGGACGTGCGCTCCGACTGGCTCGCGCGCGCCGCGTATTCGAACGGTTTCGGCGACACGCGCAGGCTCGACGTGCCGAGCTGGTGGACGGGCACGGTCTACGGCGAGGCGGGCCATTACATCCAGAACGATTCGACCTACGCGACCGCGAACGCGCGTCTGGGCCGCACGTATCGCGTCGATTCGGTGAGCCCGCGCCTGACGGTGTTTCCGCATGCGGTCGTCGGCATGGACTACGATTCGGCGATCGATCACAGCGTGCCGGTGGGCATCGGCGCGGGCGTGGCGGCGCGCTACTGGTTCCGCGGCGGTCCGTATGACGCGCCGCGCTCGTTCGTGGATGTGGCGGTGCAGTATCGCTTCCGCGTCGCGGGCGACGATCGCGCGAAAGGCGTGTTTTTCGGCGCGGTATTCTCGTACTGATGCCCTCCCTATTCTCCGTCCTCGTCATTGCGTGCTGCCTCGCGCTCGGTCCGGCTTCCGCTCATGCCGATGCCGCGCGCATGCGTCTCGTCGACGGCATCGTCTGGCAGCCCGACAACGCGCATGCCGATCCGCGCGGCGACTGGGACCGGCTCGGCGCGCATGAACTCATCGTGCAATGGACGGCGGTGGACGGCATTGCGTTCGTGCCCGGCGCCGGGTTGAGCGCGGCGCCGAAGATGCCGGACTGGGATCGCATCGGGCAGGAGCCGTGGGCGCGCAACGTGATCGTCGGACTCGCGGGCCGTTTCGACGAAGCGGCGGCGCGCGCGAACGTGGCGCAACTGGTCGTCGAATCGATGCGGCTCGCGGAGGCGCATCCGCCCGTGCATGTGACGGGCTACTACTTTCCCGTCGAGATCGATCCGACCTGGCAGAACGCGGGCGCGCTGCGCACGATGCTCGATGCGTTGCCGCGACCGTTGTGGATCAGCGTTTATGATCGCGCGAACGTGGGTGGCGCGGCGCTCGCGGAATGGCTCGATCAGTGGCTGCCGCGCGATGTGGGCGTGTTGCTGCAGGACGGCTGCGGCGTGTATGCGCGCGAGCCACGCGTCGCGCGGGAGTACGCGGACCAGATTGCGGCGAAGCTTGGGCGGCGTCGCGTGCGGATCATTGCGGAAGCGTTCCGGCCGCAACTGGGCGGCGGATTTCGATCGGCGACCGTGGACGAACTAAAGCCGCAGATCGATGCATACCGGGGTTACAAAACCTATCTCTTCGATGGGCCGCATTACGTTTCGGCGGACATCGTGCAAGGGCTGCTCGATGCCTATCGACGGCATTAGCGGCCCATCGAAGCGTGACGCTTACTTGACCGATGCGGTATCGATTGCACGCGCCGAGTCACCAGGCAACACCGACGTCAGCACGCTGGCCGGCACATGCTGCGCCTCTTCCTTCGACACCGCGCCGACGAACTTCCATCCCGACGGCATCTTCACGAACGTGAAGCCGGTAGGCTGATCGACGAACACCGAATACGGCGCGGGCGATGCGGCCGTCGCCGTGGTTTGCGCGAACGACACCAGCGGGCTCATCAACAGCAAAGCAGCGGCAAGCGCGGACAAAGTCGATTTCATGACGACACTCCCAAGAAGGTTCCGATATTTATGTAACGATCGATACAGATATTTAAACATCGCCGGATGACGGCGTCCAGTTATTTTGTTACGATCGACACATAATTCAGAATTTCAATGCGCATGACAATCGCTGGCATGCGCAAGGAGCGAGACATGGCGCCGGAAGTGCGGGAGACGCAGCACAAGACGCGCGGGCGGCCGCGCGCATTCGATCGCGAGGCGGCCTTGCGATGCGCGATGGAAGTGTTCTGGGCCAAGGGCTTCGACAACTGTTCCATGGCCGATCTCGTCGAGGCAATGGGCATCAATTCGCCGAGCCTCTACGCCGCGTTCGGCAGCAAGGAAGACTTGTACCGCGAGGCGGTCGGGCTTTACACGGATGCGGAAGGCGGCGCGGCGCTCAGGCAGTTGCAGGCGCACGAATCCGTGCGCGACGGCCTGCGCGCGATGTTCCGTGCGAGCATCGAACTTTTTACCGGCACGCAGAATCCACGCGGCTGCATGATCTTTCTGGGCGCGATGTCCGTCGGCGCGGAGCATGCGCAGTTGCGCAGCGAGATGCAGAAGCGCAGGCGCAAGGTGGCGTCGATCGTCGCGCAACGACTCGCGCAAGGCGTCGAAAATGGCGAACTTGACGCGCGCACCGATGTTCAGGCGCTCGCCGCGTTGTGCATGACGCTGTTCGCGGGTTTGTCGATTCAGGCGCAGGACGGCGTGCGCCGTGCGGCGCTCTTCGCAGCGATCGATCAGTTCATCGCCACGCTGCCGCTGCGCGCGAAACGCTGAACGCGCGATCGAGGCGCGCTACGTGAAACGGTCTCGGCCCGCATATTTGGCGCGTCGTTGCGCGCGCTCGCGATGCGTCACGGCGACCTGACGAGCCAGATGCGCGGCGCGCGCCGTCCTTGACTTTCTAATCCATTACGCGCGAGCATGAGCAATCGCGCGGGGCTGCCGCGCGGGCATCGCCTTTGTACGTAGTCCATACTTACATCTCACGCCGATGATGCCGCGCCCGTCCATGCCACGGCAACAGATCCGCCTTTGTCCGGCGAGCGACGGCGTGCGCATCGCGTACGCGACTTGCGGCTCCGGCCCGCCGCTCATCAAGGCGGCGAACTGGCTCAGTCATCTGGAACTGGACTTCACGAGCCCGGTCTGGAGCCATCTGATGCTCGAGTTGTGCGGCCGCCACACGCTGATTCGCTACGATCAGCGCGGCTGCGGCCTCTCCGACCACGATGTCGCCGACATCTCCTTCGACGCCTGGCTGCGCGATCTCGAAACCGTCGTCGACGCGAGCGGCCTCGAACGCTTTCCGCTGCTCGGGATATCGCAGGGCGCGTCGATCGCCATTGCGTATGCGGTCGCGCATCCGGAGCGCGTCACGCATCTCGTGCTGCACGGCGGCTACGCGCGCGGCCGGCTCAAGCGCACCTGCGATCCGGCGATGCGCGAGGAAGCCGAAATGCTCGTGAAGCTCGCCGAATTGGGCTGGGGCAAGCAGAATCCGGCGTTCCGGCAGTTCTTCACCACGCAATTCATCCCCGGCGGCACGCCCGAGCAGCATCACTGGTTCAACGAGCTCGAGCGCCTCACGACCACGCCGGGCAATGCCGCGCGCATCATGCGCGTTTTCAACGAGATCGACGTGGTCGATCTGCTGCCGCGCGTGCAATGCCCGACGCTCGTGCTGCACGCGAGCGGCGACGCGCGCGTGCCCTTCGACGAAAGCCGCCTGCTCGCCGGGCAGATTCCCGGCGCGCGCTTCGTGCCGCTCGAAAGCGAGAACCATCTCACGCTCGAATTCGACGCCGCCTGGCAACGCTGGCGCGAGGAAGTGCGGGCGTTCCTGCCATCGGCGCACGTGGCCGATCCCGCGTTCTCCGCGCTGACGCCGCGCGAGCGCGATATCGTCGAACTGATCGCGGGCGGGCGCGACAACGCGCAGATCGCCGCGCGCCTCGCGCTGAGCGAGAAGACCGTGCGCAATCACATCACCAGCATTTTCGCGAAGCTCGAAGTCGAAAATCGCGCGCAGGCGATCGTGCTTGCGCGTCGCGCGGGCTTCGACGCGCCCGCCTGATCCCTTCGGGACACACGTCCCCCTTCTTTGCCGCCAAAACACGATGTCCCGGTTCGCGACCGGGACATGCGCCTCATGTGCGAAAGCGCGGCTCTCCCGAGAATGGCTCGCAGAACGGTGACGCGACGAATGAATCTACGCCGACCTGTTCGACGCAGCGCCGCCCGTGCGGCGCACATTTCATCGCAGTCACCGACGCAGAGTCATCCCGGAGTTTCTACATGAGAGCCGTTCAGCAACAGTCCAGCAAGATCAGCACGCAACAACGCTATGCGAAGTGCATCGAAGTGTCCCGCCGCATCCGCTGGGATATCGACCGCGACGTATTGCGCGGCCGTCATTTCGATCCCGCGCACAAGTTCATGCCCGACGGGCTCACCCAGGTGAACCGCCTGCCGTTTCTGGACACACGCGAACGCCGGCTCATGTCGCAGATTCAGGGCCGCACGTACGCCAACATGTTCGGCATGATCGAGCGTTTCGTCGGCGCGAAGATGCTGGAAGTCGGCCGCGATCACGCGCTCGGCGATCAGACCGCGCTCGAAGCGATCGTTCGTTTCACGGATGAAGAGCTGAAGCATCAGGAGCTGTTCCGCCGCGTCGAGGCGCTGGCGGCCGAAGCGCTTCCTTCCGGCTACCGCTTCGTTCCGCAAGCCGACGAAGTCGCCGCGTTCGTGCTCGGCAAGTCCACGTGGTCGATTCTCGCGCTGACATGTTGCGTCGAAATCGTCACGCAGGTGCATTACCGGCAGAGCATGGAAAGCGACGCGACGCTCTCGCCGCTATTCAAGGACATCTTCCTGTTTCACTGGAAGGAGGAGTCGCAGCACGCGATCATCGACGAACTGGAATGGATGCGCGAGGACGCGCGTATTGACGACGACGCGCGCGATGCCGCGATCATCGATCTGATCGATCTGGTCGCTGCGATCGACGGCATGATGCAGGCCCAAGCCGCCGCCGATGCCCACTACTTCGTCACGCTGCTGGACCGCGCGCTGTCAGAAGAGGAAGAGGCGCGCGTACACGCGGGGCTGATCGATGCGTACCGCTGGCAGTACATCATCTCGGGCGTCGATGAAGCGCGCTTCGGCGAGATCCTGACGAGTCTGATCAGCGAGGCGCAGGGCGAGCGCCTCGGAGCCGCGCTCGCGCCGATGCGACGCCGCGCGCTCACAAGCGAGTTCGACGCGCTCGCTTGACGCGTTCAGTCTGAAGCACGAGAGGCCGGGCGGCAGCGCCCGGCCTCTGTCGTTTTTGAAGGCGATTCGTAAGCAAAAAGCGTTTGCTGCTTTGCAAAACGCTGAATTGGCGTGAAAACCTAGTCGTTACTGACGTACTGAAGTGCTTGCCGTTCGGGCAATATATGAGAAATCAGGTAGTCGTCGTTCGCTGTCCCAAACTGATAACTAGATTGGACCATCATGCTCGCCGAACCCTTGCCGCACACATCCGACATCGAAAAATTCGCGGAAGACCACGAGCGCTTCGCGCGACACACGCCATCCGAAATATCCATCGTTCTGCGCAATCTCGTGCAGCGCCGCGACATGCTGACGGTCACGAGCGGCAAAGGGCAGATCGTCACGCAATTGCTGGAAGTCGACGTGCGCGGCGCGCGCATCGTGTTCGACTGGGGCGGCGTGGAGTCGGATAACCGCGCGCTGCTCGAGGCGCGTCAGCTGTATTTCAAGGGCGCGCCGGACGGCGTGCGCGTCGAATTCACGACGCTGGCCGCACGTGCCGTGACCCACGAGGGACGCCAGGCATTCGAGGTCTCCTTTCCCGAGAAGCTCTATCAATTCCAGCGCCGCGAATATTTCCGCGTGCCGACGCCGATTCTCGATCCGTTCTACGCGAAGGGCGCATTCGCCGACGGCGATTCGTTCCGCTACGAAGTGCATGACCTGTCGCTCGGCGGCATCGCGCTGCGCATGGACACGCCGCGTCTCGCGGAAACGGAGCTCGGCACCGTGTTTCACGATGTCGTGCTGCATCTCGGCCCGGGCGCGGCATTGCCCGTCGATCTCGAACTCGTGTCGCCGCGCACCGTGACCACGCCGCGCGGCGATGTGCGCTATGTCGTCGGGTTCCGCTTCGTGCAGCTCTCGGGCGCGGCGGAGAACGTGCTGCAGCGGCTCATCACGCGCATGGAGGCGAAGCGCCGCAGCCTGTCGGCGTGAGCCGCGCGCCGATGCGGGACACGCGTGGAGTAGAATGCGTGCCTCCTTCCACTGCACGACGACGCATGTTTCGCAAGGCCTGGCGCGGAGAAGAACGCTTCTGGAAAGTCTGGTGGCTGTTGGGCGTGCCGATTCACCTTGCATGGTGGTTCGTCTATCTCGACCTCTGGACGAGCGGCGTCGCTCCCGAATCATTTCTGCTGCTCACCGTCTGGTTTTGGCCCGGCATGCTGGGCGTATTCGCCATCTGCTCGGTGCTGTACCTGCTGTGGTGCACGCTTGCGTGGCGCTGCGCGGGCAATGTCGATCGCCGCGTGTGGACCGTCATCGCGCGCGTGTTGATCGGCGTCGGGCTCGGGTCGTTTCTCACCGAATGCGCGCTGATTCTCGCCGCGCCATTCGCCTGAACCGTCGATTGCCGCGCACGCGCTGCGACTTCGCGTGCACAATGTCCGGGCTTGCAGCACGCCCAAGACGAACGGACAACGACGCGCATGCTCAACGAATTCGCCAAGACGGTTCTCGTGATCGTCGCCGGGTTGTTTCCCATCATCAATCCGCCGGCCACCGCGCTCGTCGTGCTGAGCATGCTGCCGCATATCGGCGACGACGATCGCGCCGAACTCGCGCGGCGCATCTGCATCAACAGTTTCGCGATCCTGCTGGCGTCGCTTTCGATCGGCGCATACGTGCTGACGTTCTTCGGCATTTCGATTCCCGTGTTGCGCGTGGCCGGCGGCCTGGTCGTCGCGATGGCGGGCTGGAATCTGCTCCAGGCACCCGATGACGACGACGCCACCGAAACCGCGCCCAAACCGCGAAGCGGCGCATCACTGCGCGCGAAGGCCTTCTATCCGCTGACGCTGCCGATCACCGTCGGGCCGGGCGCGATCGCGGTCGCCATCGCGCTCGGCACCGGCTCGCCGCGTCATGGCCTGCAGCCGGTGCATCTCGCGGGCGTGGCCGTCGCGCTGGCGATCCTGTGCGCGAGCATCTATGTGTGCGTGCGCTTCGCCGGGCATCTCGAACGCCTGCTCGGCACCGCCGGCACGCAGGTCGCGATGCGCCTCTTCGCGTTCGTCATCTTCTGCATCGGTGTGGAGATACTCTGGCTCGGACTGTCGGAGTTGATCGCGTCGATTCATCTCACCATCAAGTAGCGCAATTCCCCGGACAAACCCCAAGCGACGCTCGCGGATGACAGCGCTACCATCTGTCGGCATCGAATGGTAACGCTACCATCAAGGAGACGCCGCTTGACTCTGATTCGCAAGAAGCCGGAAGAACTGCGCAGTCACCGCTGGTACGGCGTGAACGACCTGCGCTCGTTCGGCCATCGCTCGCGCACGGCGCAGATGGGCTATCACGCGTCCGATTACATGGGCAAGCCGGTCATTGCCGTGCTCAACACGTGGAGCGAAATCAATTCGTGCCACACGCACTTCAAGCAGCGCGTCGAGGAAGTGAAGCGCGGCATCTGGCAGGCGGGCGGCTTTCCCGTCGAAATGCCGGTGATGACGCTCGCCGAGCCGTTTCAGAAGCCGACGACCATGCTCTACCGCAATTTCCTCGCGATGGAAGTCGAGGAAGTGCTGCGCTCGTATCCGTTCGATGGCTGCGTGCTGATGGGCGGCTGCGACAAGACCACGCCCGGCCTTCTGATGGGCGCGATCAGCATGAACCTGCCCGCGATCTATCTGCCCGCCGGCCCGATGCTGCGCGGCGACTGGAACGGCCGCACGCTCGGCAGCGGCTCCGATACGTGGAAGTACTGGGCCGAACTGCGCGCGGGCAAGATCACCGAGGACGAGTGGAAGGGCGTGGAAAGCGGCATCGCGCGCTCGCCGGGCCATTGCATGACGATGGGCACCGCATCGACGATGACGAGCGCCGCCGAAGCGCTCGGCATGACGCTGCCGGGCTTCGCGTCGATTCCCGCGGTGGATTCGCGGCACGCGCAGCACGCGTCGCTGACGGGACAGCGCATCGTCGAAATGGTGTGGACGGACCTGAAGCCATCCGACATTCTCACGCCGAAATCCTTCGACAACGCGGTGACGACCGTGCTCGCGCTGTCCGGCTCGACCAACGCGATCGTGCATCTCGTGGCGGTCGCGCGGCGCGCGGGCGTGCCGCTCACGACCGCGCGCTTCGATGCGCTCGCGCGCGTGACGCCCGTGCTCGGCAACATCCGTCCGGCGGGCAAGTATCTGATGGAAGACTTTTTCTACGCGGGCGGTTTGCGCGCGCTGCTCGCGGAGTTGGGCGATCTGATCGATGACTCGCAATTGACCGTCAATGGCGCGACGCTCGGCGAGAACATCGCGGGCGCGGAAATTTTCAACGACGACGTGATTCGCCGCCGCGCCAATCCGCTGGTGCCGAACGACGGCCTCGCCGTGCTCACGGGCAACCTCGCGCCGGACGGCGCCGTGATCAAGCCGGCGGCGATGGAAGCGCATCTGCTCAAGCATCGCGGGCCGGCGGTCGTGTTCAGCGATTACGCCGACATGGCCGCGCGCATCGACGACGAAGCGCTCGACGTCACCGCCGATTCGGTGATCGTGCTTCAGCACGCGGGCCCAGTCGGCGCGCCGGGCATGCCGGAGTGGGGCCAGTTGCCGATTCCGCAGAAGCTTTTGAAAGAGGGCGTGCGCGATATGGTCCGCATCTCCGATGCGCGCATGAGCGGCACGAGCTACGGCGCGTGCGTGTTGCATGTGGCGCCGGAATCGTTCGTCGGCGGGCCGCTCGCGTTGGTGAAAGACGGCGATATCGTCGAGCTGGACGTGCCCGCGCGCCGCCTGCATCTCGACATCACCGATGACGAACTCGCCGCGCGCAGGGCCGCATGGAAAGCGCCGAAGCGCCCGTTCGAGCGTGGCTTCGGCGTCATGCATCAACTGCATGTGACGCAGGCCGACAAGGGCTGCGATTTCGATTTCCTCGAAGAAAAGACCGCGACCGGCGGCGAGCCCGACATTCACTGAGACGCGCAAGATCATGACGACACAAGACATCGCCATTTCCGACGAAACGATCGAGCTGCTGCGCCATGTCAGCACCGCGACGCTCACGACGCAACTCTTCAAGCGCGGCCTGCGCAACGTGTTCCTGCAAGGCGTCGCGCCGCTCGTGAAGCCCGCGAAAGGCGCGCCGAACATGGTCGGGCCGGCGTTCACGCTGCGCAATATTCCGGCGCGCGAGGATATCGATCACGTCGGCGTGTTTCAGGATCCGGATCATCCGCAGCGCAAGGCCGTCGAGAGCGCGCCGCCGGGCAGCGTGCTCGTGCAGGATTGCCGGGGCGATCGCAGCGTCGCGTCGACGGGTTCGATCCTCACGACGCGTCTCAAGATTCGCGGCGTCGCGGGCATGGTGTCGGACGGCTGCGTGCGCGATTCGGGCACGATCGGCGATATCGGCCTGCCGATTTTCTGCGCGGGCGCGAGCGCGCCGCTCAATCTCGCGAAGCATCACGCGGTTGACATGAACGTGCCGATCGCATGCGGCGGCGTGGCGGTGTATCCGGGCGATATCGTCGTCGGCGATGTGGATGGCGTCGTGATCGTGCCGCGCTACATGGCCGGGGAAGTCGCGCAGGACGCGACCGAGCAGGAAGTCATGGAGGAATTTCTGTCGTCGCGCGTGGAAGGCGGCGCGATGCTGCGCGGCACGTATCCGCCGAACGAGGAAACGCTCGCGGCGTACAAGGAATGGCGCAAGCAGCGCTGAGCGAGGAGACGCCGTGAATACGCTTTCCCCAACGCACGCCAGTGTCGATGAGCAGCGCCTCATCAATCGCCTCGCATGGCGGCTGATGCCGCTCGTCGGCCTGCTGTATCTCGTCGCGTATATCGACCGCTCGAACATCGGCTTCGCCAAGCTGCAGATGCTCGGCAGTCTCGGCATGTCGGAAGTCGCGTACGGGCTCGGCGCGTCGCTGTTTTTCATCGGCTATCTGATCTTCGAGATTCCGAGCAACGTGATGCTGCACAAGTACGGCGCGCCGCGCTGGATCGCGCGCATCATGCTCACGTGGGGCATCGTCACCATTCTTCTCGCATTCACGAAGAACGCGACGATGTTCTACGTGCTGCGCTTTCTGCTCGGCGCGTCCGAGGCGGGGCTTTATCCCGGCGTGATCTATTACCTGACGCTGTGGTTTCCGCAGCGGCATCGCGTGCGGATGCTCGGGTACTTCACGCTCGGCAGCAGCATCGGCAACATGGTCGGCGCGCCGATCTGCGGTTATCTGCTCGACAAGAACTGGTTCGATCTTCAGGGCTGGCAGCTCGTGTTCATCGTGACGGGCCTGCCTTCGGTCCTGCTGACCGTGGTCGTGCTTTTATGGCTGCCGGCATCGCCGCTGAAGGCCGCGTTCCTTTCCGATGACGAAAAAAAGTGGCTCGGCGATACGCTCGAAACCGAGCGCCTTCAGGCTGCGAAAGTCGAGAAGAGCGGCTCGCATGTGCTGCGCGTGCTCGCGGAACCGCGCGTGATCGGCATGGCGCTCTACTACATGATGCTGTCGATGTCGGTGTACGGCGTGAGCTACTGGCTGCCGACGCTCGTGAAGGGCTTCGGCGTGACGAACACGGTCAACGGTCTGCTGAACATCGTGCCGTGGCTCGCCGCGACGATCGTGCTTGCCTGGCTCCCGTCGAAGCTGCGCAAGGGCAATCGCACGACAGCCGCGATGCTGGCGGCCGCGCTGATCGGCGTCGTGTTCTTTCTCGGCAGCGTCTTTTTGCCGACCAATACATTGCGCTTCGTTGCGCTGTGTCTGGGCGCGCCGTGCATGTATCTGCTGCTGCCGTGCTTCTGGACGATACCGCCCAGGTTTCTCACCGGCGCGCGCGCGGCGGCGGGCATTGCGGCGATCAATTCGCTCGGCAATGTCGGCGGATTCATCGCGCAGAATCTCGTGCCCTGGGTTCGACAGACGAGCGGTTCCGTCAAGGCGCCGATGCTCATTCCCGCCGCCTGCCTGCTGATCTTTGCCGTCGTGACAATGATTCTGATGCGGCGCGAGGCGGCTGCGCGAGCCGATGTCGCGGCGCTCGAGTCGCGAGCCTAGCATCATGGCGGCGTCGAAATCCGTCGATCCGGCACCCACGCGCCGCGCGCGCTCGGGCGCCAAAGGCGTGCGAATCACCGACGTCGCGGCCATCGCAGGCGTTTCGCCCATCACGGTCTCGCGCGTGTTCAACGCGCCCGACACCGTCGCGCCCGAAACGCTCGCCCGCGTGCGCCACGCCGTCGCGGAACTGGGCTACGTGCCGAACCGGCTGGCGGGCGGGTTGTCGTCGGCGAAATCGCGGCTGATCGCGGCGATTGTGCCGACCGTCGCGCATTCGCTCTTCTCCGAAACCGTGCAGGTTTTCAGCGATACGATGTCGCGCGCCGGCTATCAGGTGCTGCTCGGCCTGTCCGGCTACAGCGACGAAGACGAAGCCCCGTTGCTCGACGCCGTGCTGAGCCGCCGCCCCGAAGGCGTGTTCCTCACAGGCGTCGCGCACACGCCGACGCTGCGAGAGCGCCTGCGCAAGATCGGCATTCCGATCGTCGAGACGTGGGACATGAGCGACGATCCCATCGACATGCTCGTCGGCTTTTCGCATTACCGCATCGGCGTGATGGTGGCCGAGCGCTTTCTCGCGCGCGGCACGCGCCGCCCCGCGCTCGTATCCGCGAACGACCAGCGTGCGCTCGCGCGGCGGCGCGGCTTCGTGGAGACGCTCGCGAAGCACGGCGTGAACGATGTCACCGAAATGCTGATGCCGCCGCCCAGTTCGATCGCGCTCGGCAAGGAAGGCTTGCGGCGCGTGCTCGACATGCGCGCGGGCGTCGATGCGATCTTCTGCAGTTCCGATCTGCTCGCACTCGGCGTCGTGTCCGAGGCGCGCCGGCTCGCGATCGACATTCCCGGGCGCATCGCCGTGTGCGGCTTCGGCGATCTCGAATTCACCGCCGACGCCATCCCCGCGCTCACGACCGTGCGCGTGGACGGCAAGCGCATCGGCGCGACGGCGGCGCGCTGCCTCATCGACAGGCTCGGCGGCGCGACGGAAAAAACCCTCGTCGACGTGGGCTTCGAACTGGTCGAGCGCGAGACGCTTTGACTAAGGCAGAAGATTCCACTTGATGATCGCGCGCACGTCGCGCTCGAAGCCGAGCACGCTCATCGCGGCGGTGTCCATCGCGAGATGCGCGCCGAGCGCAGGCGAGCCCGTCGCCCATTGCGCGCCGAACACGCGCGAGAAATGCGCATGCGAAAAGAGCGCGATGCTCGTCGCGTTCGTGGCGAGCAGCTTGTCGATGAGCGCCTGCGCGCGCCTGCCGACATCGGCGAGATTCTCGCCTTCGGGAATCGGCGACGTCCATACCGACCAGTCCGGCACTTCCTCGCGAATATCCTGCGTTTTACGGCCTTCGTAGATGCCGTAATTCCACTCGTGCAGTTCCGGCTCGACCTGCGCATGTTCGGAGAGACCCGCGAGGCGGCAGGTTTCGATCGCGCGGTTCATCGGGCTCGTCAGCACGAGGTCGAAAGATTGCGACGCGAGCACCGGCGCGAGCGCGGTCGCCTGCTTGCGGCCTTCGCCGGTGAGCGGGATGTCGGTCGTGCCGGTGTGCTGGCCCGACTTGCTCCATTCGGTTTCGCCATGCCGGATCAGCCAGATATGGACGCCGCCTTTCATGTTCATGTCGTTCACCCGGTGTCTGAGGAATGCGGTTGCGCGCCCGCGCGTCAGAGCCTCGAATTCTGCGCCGATCGCCGAAGTCGCGCCAGGAAGCTGCCGTTCAGTCCAGCTCGCCGGTCGCGAACGCCTTCAGCAGATGATGCGCGATCGCGAACGGCTTCGGCGCCGACAGTTCCTGTTCGTGCGTGCCGTCGAGCATCGCTGCGACTTCGCGGCGCGTGAACCAGCGCGCGTCTTCGAGTTCGTTCTTGTCGACGGTAAGTTCGGTCGTGGCCGCGCGCGCGAAACAGCCGATCATCAGCGACGATGGAAACGGCCACGGCTGCGACGCGTAATAGCGCACGTCCGTGCAGCGGATGCCCGCTTCCTCCAGCACCTCGCGATACACCGCGTGCTCGAAGGTTTCGCCCGGCTCGATGAAGCCCGCCAGCGCCGAATACATGCCCGGCACGAATTGCGGCTGACGGCCGAGCAGACACCGCTCGCCATCGGTGACGAGCATGATCACGACCGGATCGACGCGCGGAAAATGCTGCGCCTTGCAATTCGGGCAGATGCGCCGCCAGCCCGCGCCGGCGGAATCGGTCGGCTGGCCGCAGTTCGCGCAGAAGCGGTGACGGCGATGCCAGTCGAGCATCGAGCGCGCTTCGCCGAGCGCGCTGACGAGCGGCGGCGGCACAAGTCCTTGCATCGCGATGGGGCGAAGCTCGATCGCTTCGACTTCGCGCAGGCTTTCCGGGTTATCGTCGAAAGAGGATGCGAAGAGCGCGCGCTCGTCGGCGTCGCGGCCGAGAAACACCGTTTGCAAGGGCGCGCCGTGCGCCGCCGCTTCGTGCCTGCTGAACAGCGGATCGTGCCCGTCGGCGCGTTTAAAGAGCGGCACGTTGTTCACGAACAGCAGAAAGCGCGTGGACGGATCGTCGCGCAGGCTGGCGACGAACGTATCGTCGTCGCGCTTTTCCGACACGCGATCGAGCGGATCGAGCGTAAAACCGATGGCATGAGGCGGCGTGGGCATAGTATTTTTCGTGTGTGGCGGCGCGTGCCGGGCGAATGCCGGAATGCGCGTCGCGTGACGGGAAGGTGCAAGGCCAATCGGGAATCGTAGCGAAGTTGGCGCGTCCTTGCAGGGCGACGCCCGGAGACGTCGATGATCACGCTCTATTCGTATCCTCAGTTGTTCGGCCTCGAAGACAACAATCCGTTCGGATTGAAAGTGTTCGCGTTTCTGAAGCTCGCGGGTCTGCCGTTCGAGCATCGTCATGTGCTCGACACGAGCGCCGCGCCGCGCGGCCAGCTTCCGTATCTCGTCGATGACGATGAAACCATTGGCGACAGCGACGCGATCATCGCGCATCTGAAGCGCAAATACGCGCTGACGCTCGACGACGCGCTCACCGGCGCGCAACGCGATCTCGATCTGCTGATCCGCCGCACGCTCGACGATCTCTACTGGGTGATGTCGTATTCGCGCTGGCGCGACGACCGCTACTGGCCGCAGTTCCGCGACGCGCTGATGCGGCAGCATCCGGATATCGGCGGGGAAGCGCTGGAGGGCGCGCGCAAATACAACTTCGAGCGCTATCGGTATCAGGGTATCGGGCGATACGAGCCGGACGACGCGTATGCGCGCGGCATCGCGAGTCTTCAGGCGCTGGCGAATCTGCTGGGCGACAAGCCGTTCATGTTCGGCGATGCGCCCGCGAGCATCGATTGCGCGTTGTACGGGTTCGTCGCCAGTATCTGGTTTTACGACATCGATACGCCGCTCAAGCGGTTCGTGGCCACGCAGGGCAATCTGGTCGCGCATTGCGGCGCGATGCGCGAGCGCATGGGGCAAAGCGCGGCGCCTTGAGTGTCACTCCGGCGCCGTCTCCACCTCCTTGCCCGCCCAGCTGATGCTCGACACGCCGCGCTCCATGCTCATGCGGCTCGCCATGCGTTCGAGCTTCGCCTGATCTTTCGGATGCATGCGCACGGTCGCCGTGACCTTGATGCGCGGCGGCTCGCTGTCGACGTCCTCGCTGGTGAGGCTCTGAAACGACAGCGGCTGCGCGTCCATCGCGTTCGAAAGCAGCGTGCGGATGTGAATCTCGTCCTCCTGCCGTCCGATCACGGTCAGCACGTATTCACGCACGATGTCCGCGCTCGATACGGGCGTCGCGTTGATCGCGCGGCTCACTTCGCGCAGGAGCGTGTTGGTCGCGAGCACGACGCCCGTGCCTGCGATCGCCGGGCCGTAATGCCCGGTGCCGCACAGCACGCCGACGGCCGCCGAGCACCACAGCGTCGCCGCCGTGTTGATGCCCTGAATCGAGCCCTTGTCGCGCATGATCACGCCGCCGCCCAGGAAGCCGACGCCGGACACGACATACGCGGCGATCTGCGTGACGCCCGCGACGCCGTTGCCCGTCAGCATGCCGAGCGTGACGAAGAGGCACGCGCCGCTCGCGACGAGCGTGATCGTGCGCAATCCCGCCGTGCGCTGGCGCAACTGCCGTTCGAGACCAATGGCGACGCCGCACGCGAACGCGGCGAAGAGACGTAATGCGAAATCGACGCTCATCGGCTGAAGGCGATGCCTTTTCTGGACATAAACCAAAAAGCATCTCACCGGCGGATGTCGCTGGTGTGAAAGCGGGATC
This sequence comes from Caballeronia jiangsuensis, assembly GCF_046030135.1. Lineage (NCBI taxonomy): Bacteria > Pseudomonadati > Pseudomonadota > Betaproteobacteria > Burkholderiales > Burkholderiaceae > Caballeronia > Caballeronia jiangsuensis. The sequence goes on along the minus strand of NZ_JAQQDB010000024.1, from coordinate 2,201 downwards.
GAATGCCGCGCGTCAGGGGACCGCAACAAACTGTCGGACGCTCACGCGCACGCGGTCATAATCGGGCGATGCATCGAACGAGATCGTGGAAGCGGCGGCATTGCAGCAGTTCGCGATACGCGGCGAGACGATCTTCTCCGCGCCGGAAAGCACGCGCTCGCACACGCGTTCGAACGCGCGCGCTTCTTCGCGCGGACTCACGAGGCCCGACGCGCCCGCATGCTGCATGGCGAAGAGCGTGTGCGCGTCGGTTTCTTCGGTGAAGATGACCACGGGCGTCTCCCGGAACGATCGGCGCAATTCGCGCAGAAGCGCGAAATCGTCCGCACGGGAACCTTCCAGACCGCAGCCCAGAACGATCACGTCGTAGCTGGCGGCCGTGAGCCTCGCGAGCAGTTGATCGGCGTTTCTGACGCATGCCGTCACCCGAAACCGCTCGTGTGCCTCGAACCAGCTTTGCAGCCCATATAGAACGACGGGGCGATCGTCTGCAACGACGATACTAATTTTGTCTTTGCGCTTCATTCTCTTCGGCCGGCTCGACGGACAATGGATCCGTTTGCCGTGCTTCGGTTGCTGGGAGGCGCGCACGTTAGCAAATCGTCAACTGTCACGCTGCGCCGCACAACAAAATATATCGATTCGTTGTCGATTGGCCGCGTCCTCGCTCGTCGTTCAGGTATCCGGCGCTGCAATCGTCGTCTGCGCATCGCGCCGCATTCCGAACTGCTCGACGACCTGGAGGCTGTCAGATGAGCTTGCAACTCTACGCACACCCGTTTTCCTCTTATTGCCAGAAGGTTTTGGTCGCGCTGTATGAGAACGGCACGCCTTTCGAATGGCGCGCGCTCACGCCCGAAACGCCGCAATCGATGGCCGAACTCGCCGAAATCTGGCCGATGAAGCGCTTTCCCGTGCTCGTCGATGACGGCCGGCCGGTGATCGAATCGACGGTGATCATCGAACATTTGGGGCTGTTTCATCCTGGCCCGGTGCGCCTCATTCCCGACGATCCGCGCGCCGCGCTCGAAACGCGCTGGATGGATCGCTTCTTCGACAACTATCTGTCGACGCCGCAGCAGAAGATCGTGTTCGACGCGATGCGCGATCCGAACGAACGCGATGCGCGCGGCGTCGCCGATGCCCGCGCGATGCTCGATACGTCCTACGCCTTTCTCGATCGCAAGATGGCCACGCGCGAATGGGCCGCGGGCGACGCCTTCAGCCTCGCCGATTGCGGCGCCGCGCCGTTCCTGTTTTATGCGGACTGGTGTCATCGCATCGGTGACGCTTATCCGAACGTGATCGCGTATCGCAAGCGCCTGCTCGCGCGGCCGTCTTTCGCACGCGCGGTCGATGAGGCGCGGCCATATCGGGCGCTGTTTCCGCTCGGCGCGCCGGACCGCGATTGAGCTACCTGAGCCAAAGGAGATCGGACATGAGCACGACCACGAACTACGTTCCCGCCGATGAACTCGCGAAGCGCGCGACGATGAGGTTTCCCAACGAAAGCGCCGAATATCGGCAGGCGCGTACCGCGTTGCTCGCGGAGGAAATCGAATTGCGCCGGCATATCGAGCGCGTCGCGCAGACGCGTCGCGCGCTGCCGCCCGGCGGCGAAGTGAAGGGCGATTATCGATTCGAAGGCGAGCGCGGCGCGGTCGATTTCGCGGGTCTTTTCGGCGACAAGGACACCCTCGTCACCTATAGCTACATGTTCGGGCCGCAGCGCGAACGGCCGTGCCCGATGTGCACGTCGCTCTTGTCGGCGTGGGAAGGCGAGGCGCGCGACATCGAGCAGCGCGTGGCGCTCGCGGTGATCGCGCGCTCGCCGCTCGCGAAGCTTCTGGCATTCAAGACGGAGCGCGGCTGGCGCGATCTCAGGCTCTTTTCCGACACGAATGGAGAGTTCAGCCGCGACTATCACGCGATATCGAAGGAAGGCGGCGACGATCCCGCGCTCAACGTTTTCACGCGGCGCGACGGCGTGATCCGGCATTTCTGGAGCGGCGAGATGGATTTCGGTACGGCCGATCCCGGTGAAGACCCGCGCGGCGCGCCCGATCTGATGCCGCTCTGGACCGTGCTCGACATGACGCCCGAAGGGCGGGGGACGGACTGGTATCCGAAGCTGGATTACGGGCCGAGAGGTTAGGCGAAGTCAGCGCGACGAAAGCGGAAGTGTCGTCTGTAAAGATGAG